>NZ_BAAFHD010000003.1:0-353441 GCF_054665095.1 Acidisoma sp. C75 | reverse complement strand
CCGCCCACCCATCCAGGCCCGATACAGGCTGCGAGCGCCCCGCGAGGGGCGCTTTTTCGTCTGCGAGCCTCCGCGCGGGGGATCAGGCGATCGTGTAGCCGCCATCCACCACGAGGTTTGCGCCATTGACGAGGCCGGCGGCCGCGCTCGCCAGATAGAGCGCTGCATGGGCGATCTCTTCTACCTCACCGAAGCGCCCCACCGGGATCTTGGCGCGGAAAGCCGCCCCCTTTTCGCCGGCCCATACCTCGCGCCCCATCGCGGTATTGACGACGGTGGGCGAAATCGTATTGGCGGTGATGCCGAGCGGGCCCCATTCCAGCGCCAGAACCTTCGTCATGGCGATGACCCCGGCCTTGCTGGCGGTATAGGCGATATGGCCTTCGAGCGCCACGAGAGCGGCCTGCGAGGCGAGGCTGATGATGCGCCCATAGCCGCGCGGCAGCATATGCCGCCCCGCCGCCTGGGAAAAGATGAAGGCCGCGCGCAGATTGATCGCGAAGGTCGCATCCCATTGCGCGAGGGGAAAGGCAGCGGCGGGGCCGATCGGGGCGATGCCGACATTGTTGACCAGGATATCGATGCGGCCGTTTTCGGCCGCCACCTCGTCCACCGCCGCATGCACCGCCGCCTCATCCCGCACATCGACGGGAAGACCGTAGCTGCCCCGGCCGAGTGATTCGGCGGTTTCCGAGACGGCCGGGTTCTGATCGACGAGCACGATCCGCGCACCCTGTTCGCCGAGCAGGCGGCCGATGCCGAGCCCGATGCCTTGCGCCCCACCGGTGATGATCGCGACCTGACCCGTGAGGTCATAGGCGCGGGCGAGAGAGGATGGCATCGATCGGACCTCCGCGAGAGCAGCGAGGATAGGCGCGCGCGGGCAGGCCGGTCAATTTGACCAGCCTCGCCACCGGGCCCGCGGCAGAATTTGACACCCCCCGCGCGCGGCCCGTAACTCCACCGCATCGTTCAGCACAGGGTGGCCGGCGCGCATGGAAAATCTGTGGTCCGAGGAAGAGGCGCAGGCAACCGTCGCGCATTATGCCGCGCGCGGGGTGGGCGAGGATCTCGCACTCCGCACCTATTCCGCCCGGCTGCTCGGCCGCGTCTCCTGGCTCGTCATGCATGGCGGGGGCAATACCTCGGTCAAGACCACCCTGCCGGATCTCTTCGGCGCGCCGGTCGAGGTGCTCTGCATCAAGGGCAGCGGGCGCGATCTCGCGGTGATCGAGCCCGAAGGCCACCCCGCCGTGCGCCGCGCCCCGCTGGAGCGGCTGCGCGCCCTGCCGGCGCTGTCGGACGAGGAGATGGTCAACGCCCAGCGGCAGAACCTCCTCGATACCAGCGCGCCGAACCCCTCGGTCGAGACGCTGCTGCACGCCTATCTGCCGCATAAGTTCATCGACCACACCCATTCCGTGGTCTCGACCGCGATCGCCTGCCTTCCCGATGCCGAGGCAGTCTGCGGCCGCATCTTCGGCGGCCGGGTGGGCTTCGTGCCCTATATCATGCCAGGCTTCCAGCTTGCCAAAGCCGCGGCCGCGGTCTTCGAGCGGAACCCACGGGTGGAAGGCCTGCTGCTGGCCAAGCACGGCATCTTCGCCATGGGCGAGACAGCGCGCGAGGCCTATGGGCGGATGATCGAGATGGTCACGCTCATGGAGGACTACGTCGCCGCCCAGGGCCGCGCCTCCGCTGCCCTGCATCCGGTCGTGCTGCCGGACGAACCGCCGGTAGCCGCGACGATCCTGCCGATCCTGCGCGGACTGCTCGCCAGCGAGGCGGCGAGGCTGGGCGTGCCCGGCCACTGGCTGCTTCACCTCCGCACCAGCGCGCGCATCCGCCGCTTCGTCGATGGCGAGGGGCTGGCCGATTATGCGCGCCGCGGTGTCGCGACCCCCGAGCAGGTCATCCGCATCAAATCCGCCCCTGCCCTGCTGCCGGCCGCGCGCATGGCCGATCTCGCCGGGTGGACCGCCGAGGCCAAGGCCGCGATCGGCGATTTCACCGCCCGCTACCAGGAGTATTTCGCCCGCCACAATGCGCGGGTCGGGGGCATCAAGCGCCCGCTCGACCCGCTGCCGCGGGTTCTGGCGCTGCCCGGCCTCGGCATCCTCGGTATCGGCGCATCGGCCGCGGAGGCGGCGGTCTCCGCCGATGTCGCTGAAGCCTGGATCGATGCCGTACTCGATGCGGAAAGCCTCGGCGGCTTCCACTCGATCACCGAGGCCGATCATTTCGACATGGAATACTGGTCGCTCGAACAGGCCAAGCTCGGGCGCGGGGCGGAGAAGCCCTTCGCGCGGCGCATCGTCGCCGTCACCGGGGGCGGCGGCACCATCGGCCGGGCGATCGCCCGCGCCTTCGCGACGGCAGGCGCCACGGTCGCTGTGATCGACCGCGACGCGGCGGCCGCGGCCGAGACGGCGGCCCTCATCGGCGGCGCCGCGCGGGCCTTCCCCTGCGATCTGACCGAGCCGGAGGCGGCATCCGGCAGCCTCGCGGCGATCGCCGCCTCTTTCGGCGGGCTCGATATCCTCGTCTCCAATGCCGGGATGGCGGAAGGCGGGATGATGGCCGATCTGCCCGAAGCGGTGCTCCGCCGCAGCTTCGATCTGAACTTCTTCGCCCATCAGGCGGCGGCACAGGCCGCCATCGGCATCATGCGGCGGCAGAAGATGGGCGGCGTGCTGCTGTTCAACGTCTCGAAACAGGCGGTCAATCCGGGGAGCGGCTTCGGCGCCTATGGCACTGCCAAGGCGGCGTTGCTCGCGCTGCTGCGCCAATATGCGCTGGAACATGGCGGGGAGGGCATCCGCGCCAATGGCGTCAATGCCGATCGCATCCGCTCCGGCCTGCTGACCCCGGCGATGATCGCGGCGCGGGCCGCCGCACGCGGCGTTTCGGAAGAAGCCTATATGGCGGGCAATCTGCTCGGGGTGGAGGTGACGGCGGAGGATGTCGCCGCCGCCTTCCTCGCCTCCGCGAGCCTCGCCAAGACCACCGGCAATATCATCACCGTCGATGGCGGCAATGTCGCTGCCATGCTGCGCTGAGCGCAGCCCCGGCCGGGCTTGCGGCTCAGCCGCTCATCGCGCCGTTCGAGAGCGTCGCGATCTTGCTTTTGAGCAGCGCGATCAGCCGGCTCGCATCGCCTTGGGAGACATTGGCCGAAAAGTCCGAGCGTTGGGTCGCGACCCGGCTGATCGTGCCGTCCAGCAGCACATCCACCACGCGCCAGCCGCTCGCCTCGTTTCGCATCACATAGTCGATGCGGAGCGCCGCGCGGTTGGGCTTCTGGATCGTCGTCATCACCACCTGCTGGGTGCCGACCGGGCGGGTCGTCGGCGAGACGGTCAACACCCGGCCCTTGTAGGAGTGGAAGTTCGAAACGTAGCTCGCGACCGTGAAGGTACGGAACTCGGCGAGCAGGGCCTGCTGCTGGGCGGGCGGCAGGCTGGCCCAATAGGCGCCGACCGAGACGCGCAGGATGCCCGCGAGATCGAAGGCCTGGTCCACCGCCGGCGCCAATAGCTGGAAGCGCTGGGTGAAGGGGGTGTGGCGCCCGGCCTTCATCACCTGCTCCAGCACACCGTAGAATTGCGTGATCACGGCCGGAGCATCGCCCGCCGCCTGCGCGCGCGCGAGCCCCGGCGCGAGAAGAAGGGGGAGGCCGGCCACCACGAGCCCACGCCTGCTGATCGACATGCTTCATTCTCCCTTGGGTGGCGCCGCGATGGCCCGGCAATAGTTAGACCGAGCCGGCGCGCTTTTTTCAACCGCTTCTCGCGCGTGCGAGCGTGGCGCCCGGGGAACCCTTCTCGGCCGCAGTTGCGGCGCGGGCGCGGCTGCCGCAATCTCGGCCACGTCATGCTTCGTGAGCCGGGAATGTCTGAACTTCTGGTGCGCGGGCTCATCATCGGCCTCGGCGCGACCATTCTGATGGATCTGTGGGACTTGCTGCTCGGCCAGTTGCCGGGGCGGAGCCGGGCGGATTGGGGCCCGGTCGGCCGCTGGTTCTGGCATCTCGGGCGGGGCCGGGTGTTTCACCCCGATATCCGCGCGGCGGACGCCCACCCGCAGGAGCGCGCCTTCGGCTGGATCGCCCATTACGCGGTCGGACTGCTCTATGGGGTGATCTTCGCCTTCATCGTCGGCCCGACCTGGTTCCTGCACCCGAGCTTCCTGCCCGCCTGGATCTGGGGCATCGTCACCATCACGGCCGGCTGGTTCCTGCTGCTCCCCGGCATGGGGCTCGGCTGGGCCGGATCCGCGACACCCAACCCCTGGCTTACCCGCTGCCTTGGGTTGCTCGCCCATACCGTGTTCGGCTTCGGCCTCTACGCCACCGCGCTCATCCTCTGAACGGCCGTCCGCGCCGCGCTTGCCTTGAGGGAGACCGATCATGCGAAACCTTCTCCGCATCATCATCGCCGGCTGCCTGCTCTCCCTCGCCGCCTGCTCGGACGGCAATGCCGCCCACTACCGCGCGGATCACAAGGCCTTCCTGCGGGAGCTCATCCATTGCGAGAACAACTACGCGACGGAGCGGGATACCCCGGCCTGCCGCGCGGCCTTCCGGGTCAATGCCGAACTCTTCCCCGGCTAGCGCCGGGCCGGCCGTCATGCGCGGGCTCGCCCCGCGTAACTACCCCCTTGGGGCAGCCTCCGCGCTCCCGCTCGCAGCGGTGGCGGGCGCGCGGGGCAGCAGGATCGCCGCGACCGTGCCGGCGCCGAGGCTGGAGCGGATGGTCGCGCCTCCGCCCGACTGCTTGGCGAAGCCATGGATCATCGAGAGGCCAAGGCCGGTGCCGCGGCCGATCGGCTTGGTCGTGAAGAAGGGATCGAAGGCCCGCGCCAGCACCTCGGGCGTCATGCCGGTGCCGTTATCCGCGACCGTGATCTCGATATAGTCGCCCTCCGCCAACCCGGCCGCGCGGACCGGCGCGGCGCCCGCGGGAAGATTGCCAGCGCGAATGCCCAATTGCCCACCCTCCGGCATCGCATCCCGGGCGTTGATGCAGAGGTTGAGGATGGCGCTTTCGAGCTGATTGGCATCGCACAGCACGGGCCAGAGGTCTTCCGCGCAAGCGATCTCGAGCGTTACCGCCTCTCCGACCGAACGCTGCAGGAGATCCTGCATGCCGAGGAGCAGGCGCTCCATCTGCACCAGAACGGGCTCGAGCGTCTGGCGGCGGGCAAAGCTCAACAACCGGTGGGTGAGCGCCGCCGCCCGCCCGGCCGCGCCCTGCGCCGCCGCGATGTAGCGCGGCAGTTCGGCCGTCTGCCCGCTCGCCAGCCGCGATTCCATCAAGCTGAGGCTGCCGATGATGCCGGTCAGCAGATTGTTGAAATCATGCGCGAGGCCGCCGGTCAGCTGCCCGACCGCCTCCATCTTCTGGGCCTGGAAGAGCTGTTCGCGCGAGGCTTCGAGGGCGAGCTGCGCCTCCCGCCGCTCCGTCAGGTCGCGCGTCACCTTGGCGAAGCCGACCAGCCGCCCCTGGTCTCGAATGGCGTCGATCACCACCATCGCCCAAAAGCGGCTGCCATCCTTACGGCAGCGCCAGCCTTCGGTGGTGAAGCGCCCGGTGGCGCGCGCCGTCTCAATCGCCTCATCGGGCAGGCCCGCGGCCCGATCCTCGGGCGTGTAGAAGCGGGAGAAATGGCTGCCGAGGATCTCCGCCTCCTCATAGCCCTTGATCCGCCGGGCGCCGGCATTCCAGGTCACGACCCGGCCGGAAACATCGAGCATGAAGATCGCGTAGTCCACGACCTCACGGACCAGCAGCTCATGCAGATTGATGGTCTGGAGATGCGCGTCCATGCTCATGGGTTATTGCCCCCTCACCCCGGCGGGCCGTCATTCAGGTGATGATCGGTCATCGTCAGCACAAGGGGGCCGTGAGCGGCGGTGCCGCGCCGCATGCCGGGGCGCACCCCCGTCATGCCGCGGCGGGCGGCATCGCCGCGCGCGGGATGATGGCGCCCGGATAGCATACGACGCGGCCTGCCAGCCGATGCCCGGCCTGGGCCGCGGCCTCCGGCGCCGCCCCGCCCAGCCGGGCAGCGATATAGCCGGCGGCGAAGCTATCCCCCGCCGCGGTGGTATCGACCGCCTGCGGCTGCCGCTCGGTCGGCACGCGCAGCTCCTGGCCATCGGGCAGGAAAAGCCGGCAGGCGAGGTCCGGCTCCTTGAACACGATCTCGGCACGCGCCGCCATTTTGCCGAGTTGTGCCGCGCCCGCGCCCTCGCCGTAGAGCATCGCGAGATCCTCGGCCGAGGCGAAGACCAGATCGGCGAGCGCGAAGGCCGCGGCATAGGCCGCCTCGGCCTCCGCCTTCACCGGCCAGCCGCGCGGGCGGAAATTGGTATCGAAGGCCACCAGCGTGCCGGCCGCGCGGGCGGCCGCCAGCCCCGCGAAGAGCACCGCGCGCCCGGCCTCGCCATAAAGCGAGAGGCTGATGCCCGAGAGATAGACGAGCCGGCGGGCGGCGAGCGCGGAGACGATCGCGGGCGTTTCCGGCAAGGCGAAGAGGCGGCGGGCGGCAGCCGAATCCCGCCAGTAGAGGAAGCGCCGCTCGCCCCGCGCATCGGTCTGGATCACGTAGAGCCCCGGCATGGCGCCCGCGCAGCGCAGAACAAGATCGGTGCCGACGCCTTCCGCCCGCCAGGCGGCCGCCATCTCCTCGCTCCAGGGATCATCCCCGAGCGCCGTGACATAATCCACCCCGACCCCGAGGCGGGCGAGATAGATCGCGGTATTGAGCGTATCTCCGCCGAAACCGCGCGCGAAGCGGCCATCCGCCTCCTCACGCAGTTCCACCATGCATTCGCCGATCGCGGCCACCCGCATGCCTCGTTTCCCCTCGCCGGTTGCACTTCTCAACGGTCGGTGCCGCAATCTCGACCTCGTCCGGGCCGAGAAGAGCAGGTGCCGCCCGGTTCCTCAAGGTCCCGGCTCTTCGCAAGGTCTTGGTTGCTCAAGGCCTGGGGGCCGCTCCTTGCCAGATGGGCGGAGCGACCGATCTGGATAGAGAACGCACACCTAAGGATCTGCCGATGAAGCGCGTCATCTCCGCGGCACTCGCCTTCAGCCTGCTCGGCGGGCCGCTCGCCCTGGCGCAGCAGCCGCCGCCTCCGCCACCACCCGGCCAGTGGCATGGCGGCCCCGGTGGCCCGCCCGGACCCGGCGGTCCTCATGGACCCGGCGGGCCGCCGCCGCCCGGTGGCTGGCACGGCGCCCCGCCGGGGCCGCCCGGCTACCAACAGGAGCGAGGCTACGATCATCGCGACGCGCATTGGGATCACGACCATGGCTATGAGCATGGCCGCCCGCCGCCGCCGCCCGGCCCGCGCTACGGCTGGGGACGGGGGGAACGCATCCCTCCCGGGCAGCGCTACGCGGTGGTGCATGATTGGCATCATTACCGCGGGCTCTATCCGCCCCCGCCCGGCCAGCAATGGGTGCAGTACAACAACCAGTTCTACCTGGTGGCGATCGCCAGCGGGCTGATCGGGGCGATCCTCGGCGCCGCCGCCGCTTCACAATACTGAAGGCGGCGGCCGGCCCCGCGCGCCGGGCGCCGAAAGCGGGACCATGGGCGACGGATGGTCCCGCCCGCGAGGCTCATGAGCCGGCCGCGCTATCGAGCTTGTCGAACCCTTTGAGCCGATAGACGAGTACCGAGACACCCCAGCTCGCGATGAAGATCGCGAGGATCCCAAATCCGAGATCGTTGAAGTTGCTGTTCAAGCCGGCGACGACATCCCAGAGCCCGCCGCTCATCTTCAACTGGCCGGCAAGCAGGCCGAGCGCCTCGATACCGCCGACCGCGAGGGCCACGAGAACCGACACCAGGGTGATCGTGAGATTATAGTAGAGCTTGCGGATGGGGCGCACGAAAGCCCAGTCATAGGCACCGAGCATGAGGATGCCATCGGTCGTGTCCACCAGGCACATGCCAGCGGCGAAGAGCGCGGGGAAGGCGAGCACTGCGGCGATCGACAACCCCTGCGCCCCTTGCGCCGCGGACATCGCGAGCAGGCTCACTTCGGTCGCCGTGTCGAAGCCGAGCCCGAAGAGGAAGCCAAGCGGCAGCATGTGGAGCGGGCTCGAAACGAGGCGGAAGAGCGGCCGGAACAGCCGCGCCAGCAGCCCGCCTGGAGGGCCGAGCGCTTCCATCTCCGCCGGCTCCAGTTGCCCGCCGAGCCGGAGACGGTTGAAGCTGCGCCACAGCCCGCGCAGAATGACGATGTTGATGCCGGCGATGAGGAACAAGAAGAGCGCGGAGACGAGGGTGGACAGCAGGCCTCCCCAACTCCGCAAGCCGCCCATGCGATGCTCCATCGCCGCGGCGGCGACCCCCACCAGCGCCGCGATGATGACGACGACCGCGGAATGGCCAAGCGCGAAATAGAGCCCGATCGTTACCGGGCGGCGGCCCTCCTGCATCAACTTGCGGGTTACGTTGTCGATGGCGGCGATATGGTCGGCATCGACGGCATGGCGCAGCCCGAACCCCCAGGCGAGCAGGCCGAGGCCGAGCAAGGTCGGGCTGCCCCGGAAAGCGAGTGCCGCCCAGGCCCAGGCAGCGATATTGGCGGCGATGAGCAAGGCATAGACAGCGCCGATGCGGCGAGAGAGACCGGGCGGCCGCGGCAGCCGCGGATCGATGAGACGGGACAAGACTTGTCCTCCAGCGAAAGGCCGTCTGCGCGAGCCTGAACCGCCCTCTCCCGCCTGCGAAGCCGGAGGTCAGGCCGGCACAGCGGAACACCCCGCCCGCTGCGGCTCTCGAGACCTCGGGCGATGGCAGGTCTCCTGGCTCGCGGCTCATCTCGCCCATCGCCGCCTTCCCAGGGTCTGCCCCCAGTGGCCTTCGGCGCGGGCTCACCGCTGACAGTTGCGGGGGCAGCCACGGCATCGCACCGTGTTCCCTCTTAGCCTCCGCGAGGAGGACCATCGAAAGGAGAATGGCAGGGCGGCACTGCCCTCGGCAAGCGTCGATCGCGGGTGGCGCCGGTCGGCAGGCGCAGGCGGAAAGGTCTCGGGCGAAGCGCAGCCGGCAGGGATCACATAAGCCGCGCCCGGCAAAAGAGAGGGTAGCCTTCGCCCGCCGCTTCCCCCATGCTTGGCTGCGCAAACCCGCGGCAACAGGCGGGATGAGGGAGACCACGCAATGTCCGATTCGCGATTCGAGACCGCCGCAGCAGCACCCGCCGCTCCCCCCGCCTCGCGCCGCATCCGCCGCATCCAGGGCTCGGCGCTAACCCTGCTGGTGCTCAGTGGCGTCGTCAATTACATCGACCGCGCCACACTCTCGGTCGGCAATATCCGCATCCAGCACGATCTTGGCATCTCGGTCTCCGGCATGGGCATCCTGCTCTCGGCCTTCCTCTGGTCCTATGCCTTCGCGCAGCTGCCGGTAGGCGGGTTGATCGATCGCTTCGGCCCGCGGCTGCTGCTGGGTGCGGGGATGTTCCTCTGGTCGGTGGCGCAGATCCTCGGCGGGATCGTCTCCTCCTTCGGGCAGTTCATCGGCGCCCGCATCCTGCTCGGCATTGGCGAGGCGCCGCAATTCCCCTCCGGCGCGCGGGTGGTGCGGGATTGGTTCAACATCCGCGGCCGCGGCACCGCGAGCGGCGTGTTCAACTGCGCCTCCTCCCTCGGCAGCTTCCTCGCCATCCCGCTGCTCACCCGACTCATGCTCGCCTTCGACTGGCGCTGGATGTTCGCGCTGATGGGAATCGCCGGCATCGTGCTCGCCCTCATCTGGTGGATCACCCATCGCGACCCGCTGCAGGTGGCGCTCACTGCCGAGGAGCGCGCCTATCTGACCGAGGGGGACGAGACCGGCCACGCCCAGCGCAACACCTGGGCGGATTGGCGGCGCCTCTTCACCTTCCGCACCACCTGGGGGCTGATGGTCGGCTATTTCGGCACGATCTACGGCCTCTGGATCTTCACCGCCTGGCTACCCTTCTATCTGGAGCACGATCGCCATATCAGCATCGCCAAAACCGGCTTGCTCGGCTCCATCCCCTTCTTCTGGGGTGTGGTCGGCGCGCTGCTCGGCGGCTGGATGGTCGATCTTCTGGTGCGGCGCGGCTTTTCGCCGATGGGCAGCCGCAAGACGCCGATGCTCGTGGCGCTCACCGGCATGGGCCTCTGCATCGCGCTCACCGCGGCGATGCCGAGCACGACGCTCGCCCTCGTCTTCATCTCGGGCGCGCTCTTCCTCTCCTATGTATGCAGCAGCACGGCCTGGGCGATGGCCGCTGTCGCGGCGCCGAGCAACTGCACCGCCTCGCTCGGCGCCATCCAGAATTTCGGCGGCTATCTCGGCGGCGCGCTGGCCCCGCTCGTCACCGGCTTCATCGTCAAGGCGACGGGGGATTTCGCCTGGGCGCTCTACGTCGGCGGTGCCGTCGCAATCCTCGCCGCCCTCTGCTACGCGGCGCTGGTGGGCGCCCCGATCGCGCCCGAACAGGGCGGGCCGGCTGACGAACGCGAGACGCCGCCAGCCTTTGCCGGCTGAGCGGCGCTCATTCCGGCGCGGGTGTTTTGCGCAGAAAGCTCCCGGCCGCCATGCCGATCAGCAGGTAGCCGAGGAAGATCGCCGCCAGGACATAGCGCGCGATGAGGTAGTTCTCGTAGAGCGGGGCGGCGGCCAGATCCGCGCAAAAGGCCGCGAAGGGCAGCGCCACGCTGGGTTTCGGCCCTGACCGGATCAGCAGCAGCACGCCGGCCAGGAAGCCGAGGAGCAGCTGGATGGGATAAAGCCCGGCCGTCGCTTGGTAGGCCCGGATCAGCGCGGAGCGGATCGTCGTCATGTCCGGCGTGATCTTCAGAACCGAGTAGCGGTTGACCAGGCTGAGGAAATAGTCGGGCAGGGTACGCGTCAAACCCATCTCGCCCGGCACCTGCAGACGCCACTCCCGAGGTTTCGCGAAATCGGCGAGACCCACGAGATACACGCGGGCGAAGGCCAGCGGATCGCGCCGGAACGCGCTCATCACCAGGCGGGACGCCGCCCGATCGACCGTCGCGGAATAATCTCCGCTGGTATGGAGATTGTCTTTGATGAGTTGTTGCAGGTCGCTGTGCTCATGCCCCCAGACCTGCATCACGCGCTTTTCGTAGTTCGGCAGATCAAGCTGCTTGAACTCCTGCGGCGTGATCGGGATGCCGGCGTGTTTGAAATCGACCTCGGACAGAGCCGGGGCGAAGACGCCGGCCAGGAACACGCCGGATAGTTTCGTCACGAAGGTCTCGCCCGGGAACTGCCGGGCGAACATCACGCGGTTGGCGCCGGCGACAGCCCCGACCGCAAGCACCGGCAGGCAGGCCGCCAGAAGCAGGATCAGCCAGCCGCGGCGCGTCAGGTATCGCCACATGAGGACGGCGGCGAGTGCCATGGTGAGCAACGCGATCGGCGCATAGGCCACGCGAAAGACGACCGCGACGAAGCTGCCGAGGATGATGAGGGCGAGGCCAGCGGCGCGGCCGCCCGCGGCGCTTTCCTGGCGGAGCGCCAGCACAAGCCCGCCCGTCGCCCCGAGGAAGCCGGCCATCGCCAGGAAGTCGCTCATATAAAAGCGGGTATAAATCTCGATCAGCGGATCGAGGGCGATGAGAAACGCCCCCAGCGCCCAGGCTGCGCGCCCTGCGCGGCATGCCGGAAACAGCAGCCTTGCCCCTTCCACGAGCACCACCAGCACGCCGATCTGGATCAGCATGAAGACGGTGAGCCCATGGGTGCGCCGCAAAAGGAAGTTGACGAAGAGCCCGAATTCCCATGAGCGGTCCGGAGGAACCCAGTGGTCGATCTGCGTCGAGAGGTAGGATACCGAATCACCCTGGAAGAAGCGGGGCACGAAATCCCACACGAGCCAGAGCAGAAGCGGCGCGAGATAGAGCCGCGACAACAGGGGATGCCAGCCGGCCGGCCGCTGGTGGCGCCCCGCTTCGGACGAAACTGCCATCACCTCACCCTCGGCCGGTGACTGCCGGAATAGCCAGATAGGCAAGCCGCTTCGCCTCCCGCCTGCCGCGCTGCACCGAATCGAGCACGAGGCCGCAAACCGCCGAGAGGCAGGCGACGCCGACGAGGGCGGCCGAGAGCACGGCCGTCGGCAGGCGCGGCACCCGCCCGGTTTCGAAGAAATGCACGACAACCGGCAGGCCGAGCAGCAACGCGAAGAGCAGGATCACCGCCCCCGCGATCATGAAGAATTGCAGCGGCCGCTCATCGCGCACCAGGGCCACGATCGTGCGCAGGATGCGAAACCCGTCATGATAGGTGCGCAGCTTTGAGACCGACCCTTGCGGCCGCTCGCGATAGCGCGTCGCCACTTCGCCGAGCGGCATGTCGAGTTCCAGCGCATGCACGGTGAATTGCGTTTCGATTTCGAAACCGACAGAGAGCGTCGGAAAGGATTTGACGAAGCGACGGCTGAACACCCGGTAGCCGGAGAGCATGTCGGCGACGCCGTTGCCGAAGATCGCGCCGACGAGGCCGGTCAACATCCGGTTGCCGAAGCGGTGGCCGCGCCGATAGCTCTCTTTCGCGGTATCGACGCGCGTGCCGGTGATCATGTCGAGCTGGCCGTCGATCAGCGCCGCCACCAGGCGCGGCGCGTCAGCCGCCTCATAGGTGCCATCGCCATCCACCAGCACATAGATATCGGCCTCGATATCGGCGAACATCCGGCAGACGACATAGCCCTTGCCCTGGCGGCGCTCCGTCCGCACCACGGCACCGGCGGCCTGCGCGCGCGCCACCGTCTCGTCCGAGGAATTATTGTCATAGACGTAGATGCGGGCCTCGGGCAGCGCCTCGCGGAAGCTCTGCACGACGCCCCCGATCGCCACAGCCTCGTTATAGCAGGGGATTAGTACCGCGATCCGCCATGCAGCCCCCGTCTCGCCGCTCAGCCCCATTCCACCCTCACAGACCATCGCTTCCGTGCCCACTCAGCGCCCGCCGCTGCGCGGATGAAATGCAACGAAACGTCACGCTTGTCCAATGGCTGGGCAGGGCGGGCAGGGCCTTTGGGGGAGGGGCAGATGCAGCACACCAAAGTGAGAGGACGCGGCCGGGCGCGGCGTTTAATATTCCGCTCGGTCATCGGCAAAACCAGCGGGAGGAGGCCTTTCGTGCGCCAGAAACATCGCGGAGAGGCGGCCCTCCGCTGCCTGCCAGCCTTCTTGGGCCTCCTCCTCTTGGCCGGCTGCACGAGCGCGAGACCGGTGGCGCTGCCAGGGGGCCAGACGGCCTATGCGGTGCAATGCAGCGGCATCCAGCATAGCCTCAACGATTGCTATGCCGAGGCGGCCAGGGCCTGCCCGACCGGCTATACCGTGCTCTCTCGCGATCTGCGGGCGACCGTCCTGAACCCGTTCCAGCGCTCGCTCCTGGTCAGTTGCCGAGGCTGACGCCGCCCGCCGGGGGTGCAGTTTTCCCTGGCCTGCGGCAATAATTGCGTCCATGGATCGAGGATCCAAAAAAGACTGTGTAACGATTGGTCTGAACAATGTCAGCGGAGGCAAAGCCGGCCCTAGCGGCGGGTCCGGGGACAACCGGATTGTGGCGCTGCGAACTGCCGCGCGAAACGCTGCTATGGTCGGGCGCGGTCTATGATCTCTTCGGCATGCCACAGGCAACGCCGCTCAAGCGGCCGCGTATCCTCGAACGCTATGGCGACGGCTCACGCGAGCGGCTGGAGGTGCTGCGCGGCTTCGCGCTGCAATCCGGCCGTAGCTTCAGCCTGGAGGCGGCCATCTGGGCCGGCTCCGGCACCCGCCGCTGGATCCGGATCGACGGCAAGCTGTTCGCGAGCGGCCTGGCGCCGCGCCGGCTGATCGGCACCAAGCGCGATGTCTCGGAGGAGCGCGCCGCCTGGCGGGCGGCCCGCAGCCTGCCCGGCCATGATGCGCTGACCGGCCTGCCCGGCCGCGGGCCTTTCGCCGAAGCGCTGCTCGCCCGCGGTGAAGCGGGGGAAAGGGCGACGGCGATGGCCATCCGGCTGGAGAACCTTGGCGAGATCAACCGGCAGGCCGGGTTCGCGGCGGGGGATGCCTGCCTCGTGGAAACCGCGGCCCGGCTGCGGTACGGGCTGGACGGGCTCGGCCGCGCCTTCCGGCTGCATCGCGCGACCTTTGCCGCCACGCTCGCCGATGCGCCGGAGCCGGAAAAGCTCTCGGCCGTCATCCGCCGCCTGCTCGCCCCGCTCTTCGATCCTGTGCCGTGGCAGGGCGCAGTGCTTTTCCCGATCGCGCGCATCAGGCCCTGGCGGCGCGCGGGCGGCGATCTGCTCTAGCTATTCACCGAGCCCATCATCCTCGACATCGTTCTCCCACACGCGAATTGTGCCGTCCACGCTTTCTGGCCTGCGCAGATAAAGCGTCTGCGCGATGCGTAGAATACGGTCGCGATGCGTATCGAAGCTGGCGAGCACATGCGTCTTCTGCCGCCGGCGATCGCCGGAAATCGAATCAAGCGCCGCGAGGGAGATCGCGCAGCACACCTCCTCGCCATGCACGTTGATTGAGAAATGCACCGAATAGCCGTCGAACTGGGCATCTCCTTGCGGAAAGGCTGATCCGTCCTGCATGAATTTTTCTTTCAATCTTTGCCTGCGGTGAAGGCGCATCATCAGCCTGCGACGCTTGTCGCATGCTTCGCGCATGCGGCGGCGCCCCGCATGATTGCCACCCGAGAATGCGATGGATCGCCCGTGCTGCGCAACAAGCACGCCGTGCGCGAATTGGCTTGCAATTATTCTGCATTGGACGATATAGAGGCTTATCGATCTTGCTGATGATGTTTGTTTCCGCGCTACTGCGACGACGATGTTCTCCTTCAAAATCGACCCGTGAAGAGCTCGCATGGTTTTGCACGAGCTTGTTTATGAACGATTGAAAGGAAATCGTCATGGCCAATGGAACTGTTAAGTGGTTCAACGCGACCAAGGGTTTTGGCTTCATCCAGCCGGATGATGGCTCGCAGGACGTGTTCGTGCACATCTCCGCCGTCGAGCAGGCCGGCCTGCGCAGCCTCAATGAAGGCCAGCAGGTGACCTTCGACGCCATCCGCAATAGCCGGAGCGGCAAGATGGCGGCCGAGAACCTCAAGACCGCGTAATCTTACAACGACAATGAAGCGATGACCACGGATGTACTGGCATCGCTTCATGATCGTTTGAAAAGGCCGGGATTTCCCGGCCTTTTTTGTTGCCCGATCGGCTCCGCGATCTTCGGCGATCGGCCGGGGCCGACATTGCCATTTTGAGAATGGAATGAGAATGCCAACTCCAGCGCCGGTCTTCGTCAAAGGCGATCGTGTTGTCGTCATCGCCGACGATTCGAACAAATACGTACGCCGCGGCATCTATACGATCGTGCAGCTTCTGCCGCGCTCGCGCGAGGGCTTCGAATATCGTGCGAAAAACCAACTCGATCCGCATGAGCGTGTCTTCGCCGAGCATGAAATCCGCCGGGAAAGACTGGCCGACCGCCCCTGAAGCAGGGCCTGCCTATCACGGCCCGGCGCTCTCCGGCCCGTGGGCGTGCAGGAGGCGGCCGTGGGCGCGCCGCGGATCGCGGCATGGCCGGCAAGCCCCGGCCACAATGCAATTGCACAGAACACGGTTTGGCGAAGATCGGGGGTGCGCGTTCAGCGCAGGCGCCCCGGGCAAGCCAGGCACTGCGCTGCGCTTGGCCCTGGGTGATGGTGGAGGGGGTTGGATTTGAACCAACGTAGGCGTGCGCCAACGGATTTACAGTCCGTCCCCTTTAGCCACTCGGGCACCCCTCCGGCGTGGCGGTGGAAATCTCTCATTTGCCCGCGCTTGTCAACGAAGGCTATGGGAAGCGAGCCATAAATCTTTTGCCGGGGCCGGATGACGCGCCTCGCGGGAACATCGCATGAAACCGCCTCGTTCAGACAAATCGCGCGCTGCCCGGCCCGGCAGCAAGCCCGCCGGCCAAAGCCAGAGGCCGCCCTCGGCCGGTTATGCAGGTGGCGGCCGGGCTGGCGGCCAGAAGGCCCCAAGCCGCGCCGAAGCGCGCCCTGAGGCCCGCCAGGACAGCCGTCCGGATCGAAGCGGCGGCAGCCGCGTGGCGAACCGCGCCGAGCCTCGGGCGGAAGGTGGGCAGGCAGGCCGGTTCGGCAAGCCGGCTTCCGGTAAAACGGGCGCCACCCGCCAGGGCTTCGGCGGCAGCCATGCCCTGGGCGGGGAGCGGCGAAGCGGCGCTCGCCCAACCTCCGATCGCTCAAGCTCCGATCGCCCGCGCGCGGATTACCCGCGCACCAGCCAAGCCCGCACCGACTCTCCCCGCGCCGGCCGCCCGGCGACCGCGCGCCCGACGCATGACCGCCAGGGCGGGGAGCACACCCATGCCGAGCGCCCGGCGGCCACCCGCCACGCGAAAGACCGTCGGGGGAGCGAAGGCACCCATGCCGAGCGCCCGCGCGCCGACCAGCCGGGCACGCGCTATCCGGCAACTCGCCCTGCGGCGCCCCTGCAACTCCCCGCAGGCGAGACGCAGGATGCGGCCCCCGCCCCCATCACCCGCGCGCCGCGCACCGCCGCGGCGCCGCAGGGCGCCGTCTGGCTCTACGGCCAGCATGCGGTCGCGGCGGCCCTGGCCAATCCGCTCCGCCGCCTCCGCCGCCTGCTCGTGACCGAAGAAGCCGCCGCCACCCTCGCCGCCCGCCTGCCCCCCCCTTGGGCGATCCAGCCCGAAACCGTGGCGCACGAGCGGATCGACCAGACCCTCGGCCGCGATGCCGTGCATCAGGGGGTGGCGCTGCTCGCCGATCTGCTGCCGCAGCTGACGCTCCCGGAAGTGCTGGAGCGGCCCGGCCCGGTCCTCCTCCTCGATCAGGTGACGGACCCGCGCAATATCGGCGCCATTTTGCGCTCGGCCGCCGCTTTCGGCGCCGCCGGCGTCATCCTGCAGGAGCGCCACGCGCCGGAGGAAACCGGCTCGCTCGCCAAGGCCGCCTCGGGCGCGCTGGAGACCGTGCCCCTGCTGCGCGCCGTCAACCTCGCCCGCACCATCGCGCTCCTCAAATCGGCCGATCGCTGGGTGGTGGGCCTGGATGCGGAAGCCAAGCAGGCGCTGCATGGCCCGGCCTTCGCCGGCCGGCGGGTCGCCCTCGTGCTCGGCGGCGAAGGCGAGGGGCTGCGCCGGCTGACGCGCGAATCCTGCGACGAGCTTGCCATGCTGCCGATGCCGGGTGCGATGGAAAGCCTCAACGTCTCGGCAGCTTGCGCCGTCGCGCTCTACGAACTCGGGCGGCAGGGGTGAGGCGGTGGCACCGGCCAGCTCGGCCGGTGCCACCCTCGCTCACAGCGCCGTATAGCCACCATCGACGAAGATATCCTGGCCGTTGATCATGTCGGACGCCTGGGAGCAGAGGAAGAGGATGACGTCGCAGACCTCCACCGTCTGCGCCACGCGGCCCGCCGGGATCTTGGCGACCATCGGCCCGAGCTTCGCCGGATCGCCCCAGACCTGCTGGCCCATGGGGGTCATCGTCACCGTCGGGCAGACGGTGTTGCACTGGATGTTGTGGCGCGCCCATTCCGCCGTCATCACTTTGGTGAGCCCGTTGAGCCCGTTCTTGGAGGCGGCATAGGCGCCATGCTCGACGAGGGCGACAGCGCTCGTCTGGCTGCTGACATTGACGATCTTGCCCGCCTTCTGGGCGATCATCGCGGGCACCAGCGTGCGCGCCATCAGCCAGGGCGCGCGCAGATTGACCGCCTGGATGAGATCCCACTCCGCCGGCGTCTGCTCGATGAGGCTCGCCGGGATGCTGATGCCGGCATTGTTGACGAGGATATCGATTGTCCCCCAGGCGGCGAGTGCGGCGCGGCCCGCCGCCTCCACCGCCTCGGCTTGCGCCAGATCGGCGGGCAGGACGAGGCAGCGGCGGCCGAGGGCGGAAACGGCAGCCTCGACCTCGGCGAGCCCCGCGCCATCGCGCGCCACCGCCACGATATCGGCCCCGGCTTCGGCGAGCACCCGGCAAAGCTCGGTGCCGATGCCCTTGGAAGCCCCCGTCACCAGCGCCGTGCGGCCCGCCAGCAGAAAACGCTCCGACACGCTCATCTGCCCTGCCCCGCTCAGAAGACGATCTGGGTCTTGACGACGTCCGGCGCGCCTTGGGCGGCGAATTCGAAGGCCTCGACCGATTGTTCGAAGGGAAAGGTGCGTGAGATCAGCGGCTTCACATCCACCTTGCCGGAGCCGAGCAGCGCGATGGTGTTCGGGTAGAGATTGGCGTAGCGGAACACCGTCTCGATCCGCGCTTCCTTGATCTGGGCGGCGACGACATCGAGCGCCACCTCCTTGGGCGGCATGCCGACGAGCACGACGCAGCCACCGGGGCAGAGCAGATCGAACATGCCCTTGAAGGCATGCGGGCTGCCGGAAGCTTCGAACACCACATTCGCACCCCAGCCATCGGTGAGCGCGCGCACCCGCTCGGCCGCGCTTTCCTCCGCGACATTCACCGGCACGATATTCTCGTAGCCCCCGGCGATCGCGAGCTTCTCCTTCTGCACATCGGTGATAATGACGCGGGAAACCCCGGCGGCGAGCGCCGAGAGGGCGACCATCATGCCGATGGTGCCGGCGCCGAGCACCACGGCCGTCTGCCCGGGCAGGATATGCGCCTTGGAGACCGCCTGCATGCCGACCGCGAGCGGCTCCACGAAGGCGCCTTCCTGGAAGCTCACATTGTCCGGCAGCTTGAAGGTCAGATTGGCGGGATGGACGATCTCGGGCACCAGGCAGCCATGCACCGGCGGCGTCGCCCAGAAGCGCACCGCGGGGTCGAGGTTGTAGAGGCCGAGCTGGGAGGCCTTGGATGTCCAGTCTGGAATCCCGGGCTCCATCGCCACCCGGTCGCCGACCGCGAGGGTCTTGACCCCCTCGCCGACCGCGATCACCTGGCCCGCGCCTTCATGGCCGAGGATCATCGGCTCCTTCACCCAGAAGGGGCCGATATGGCCGTGCAAGTAGAAATGGAGATCGCTGCCGCAGATGCCGACCGCCTTCATGGCGATCTTGACCTCACCGGGGCCAACCTCGGTCGGCACCGCGATCTCGCGCAGCTGCAGGCGGCGCACTTCCTCAAGAACCGTTGCTTTCATGATCTCCTCCCCAAAGCTCGCCGGGGCCCGCCACGCTCTTCGGCCGTGCCGCCCCGATCATTTCCATCATGAACCTCAGCACGGTTTCGCGCAAAAAAGAACCCGGCCGCGACGAATGCCGCGGTCGGGTTCTTTTGTCTCAGCGGCGTCGCGCCCTCAGCCGGCGGATTTATCCGGCGTGATCGCGACATAGATCGGCTGGCCCTGGCGCAGGATACGCAGCGCGACGGCACCGTGATCATTCTGCAGGGCGGCGCGGATCGCGGTTGCTGCCTGGTTGGGGCTTGAAATCGTGGCGCTGTTGACGCCGAGCACCACATCCCCCTGCTGAATACCCGCCTGGTCGGCCGGCGAATTGGGGCGCACCTCGGCCACCACCGCACCATTCATGCCATCGGGCACGCCGAGCTGGCTGCGCAGATCCGGGGTCAGCGGTTCGAGCGCCAGGCCGACACCACCCTGGCTGGTGGCGGGGCCGGCCTTGCCGTTCTCCGCCACCTTGGCCTTCAGCAGGGCGATCTGCGCCGTCATCTGCTGCTCCTTGCCATCCCGCACGATGGTCAGATGCGCCTTGTCGCCCGGGGCGATGCCGGCGATCGTCACCGCGAGGTCACGCGGCGTATGGATCACCGTGTCGTTGACCTTCTCGATAACATCGCCGGGCTGCAGACCCGCGTGCTCGGCCGGGCTGTTCGGCTCGACCTGGGCGATCAGCGCGCCATCCAGGGTGCCGCCGCCATTTCCGGGCAGGTGCAGCGCCTGGGCCATGCCCTGGCTGATCGACTGCGCCTCGACTCCGAGGAAGCCGCGGGTGACGTGGCCATCCTTGAGGATCTGGGCGACCACCGGCTTGATGGTATCCGAGGGGATCGCGAAACCGATGCCAATGCTACCGCCGGAGGGCGAGAGGATCGCCGTATTCATGCCGATCACCTCGCCCTGCTGGTCGAACAGCGGGCCGCCGGAATTGCCCTTGTTGATGGGCGCGTCGATCTGCAGGAAGCTGTCATAGGGGCCATCGCCGATATTGCGGCCCTCGGCCGAGACGATACCCGCCGTCACCGTGCCGCCAAGGCCGAAGGGATTGCCCATGGCGACGACCCACTGGCCGGTCTCGACCTTCGAGGAATTGCCGAGTTCGAGATAGGGCAGCGGGTGCTTGGCATCGACCTTGAGCACTGCGATATCGGTGGAAGGATCACGCCCGATGAGCTTGGCCGGCAGGCGCGTGCCGTCCGACAGCGTGACCGTGATGGTCTTGGCGCCCTGGATCACGTGGTTGTTGGTGACGATCGTGCCATTGCTGTTGATGATGAAGCCCGAGCCCGCGGCCTCGATCATCCGCGGCTGCACCGGCTGCATGCCCATGCCCGGCGCGCCCGGCATCATGTTGAAGGGGAAGGGCAGCGGAAAGGGCATGCCGCCGGGCCCTTGGCCACCAGGCCCACCCTGGCCGCCCTGGTCCCCGCCGCCGACGCTCTCGGGCGCGGCCTGGGCGGCGTTGAGATCGGCCAAAATCGTCACCACCGCCGGCTTCACCCGGGCCGCGAGTTCGGTGAAATCGGGCAGCACCTGCGGCGTCGTGCCGACGGGCGGCAGGCTCACATCGGTGCCCACCGCCGCCTGGGCCGCGTTGGCCAGGCTCGGATAGGTCAAGGCATAGCCACCGAGCGCGCTGCCGGCGAGAAGGGCGACGGCGAGCGCGGAGCGGAGACGGAGACGGCGGTTCATGCTGGGTAACTCCTATGCTTCAAACGCGGACGCCACCCGGCGCGCGGGCGGCCCTGATATTCCGGTGCTCCCTAGATAGGGAACTTCCCCGATCCTTCTGCATGCGAGATTGTGAAGAGAGCGTCATGTGGATATTCCGTCATCGCGGGGTTCGGCCGCGTTATGCGTGCCAGGGCTTGACAGGGGCTGCGGCAAAATGTGTGTAGCGTCTCTCGCCGGGCATGCAGGGGTGTAGCTCAATTGGCTAGAGCGCCGGTCTCCAAAACCGGAGGTTGGGGGTTCGAGACCCTCCACCCCTGCCAGGCGGGTCATTGCACCGGCCGGCGACTAGCACCGCGGGCCGGCGCTGCTGTTTCAGGAACTGGTATGCGCTTGAAGACGTTCTCCGTGCAGGTCTGGCGGCTGTGAGCTTCGATCCTCTGGGATTCCTCCGCGAGGTGCGGAGCGAAGCGTCGAAGGTGACCTGGCCCTCCCGCAAGGAAACCCTCATCACCACCGCGATGGTGATCGGCATGGCCGTGATCGCCTCCTTTTTCTTCTTCGCCGCGGACCAGATCATCGGTCTCGGCGTGCGCGCCCTGTTCGGCAGCGGCTCGTAAGGAAAGCTTCGTCATGGCAAAGAGATGGTACGTCGTCCACGTCTATTCCGGCTTCGAGAAGAAGATCGCCCAGCAGATCCGTGAGCAGGCGGCGCAGAAGGGCCTCGCCGATCATTTCGACGAGATCCTCGTTCCCTCCGAGGAGGTGGTGGAGGTTCGCCGCGGCCAGAAGGTCAATGCCGAGCGCAAGTTCTTCCCCGGCTACGTGCTGGTGAAGATGGAGCTGACGGACGAGGCCTGGCATCTGGTCAAGGATACGCCCAAGGTCACGGGCTTCCTCGGCAACCGCAACAAGCCGAGCCCGATCACCGAGGCGGAAGCAGACCGCATCATGAAGCAGGCCCAGGAAGGCGTGGACCGTCCGCGCCCCTCCGTGGTCTACGAAGTGGGCGAGCAGGTGCGCGTGGCGGATGGGCCCTTCACCAGCTTCAACGGCACGGTGGAGGAGGTGGACGAGGAGAAGGGCCGGGTGAAGGTCTCCGTCTCCATCTTCGGCCGCTCGACGCCGGTCGATCTCGAATTCAGCCAGGTCGAGAAGGTCTGATCCGCGCGGCCTTGCCCGGCGGCCAACCGCCGCCGGCGGCGAGCAGGAAAGAGAAAGACAGATGCCCCGCTTCGCCGCCAATCTCTCGATGATGTTCACCGAGTGGTCCTTTCTGGACCGCTTCCAGGCGGCGGCGGATGCGGGCTTCACCGCCGTCGAATACCTCTTCCCCTACGAGCATCCGCCGCAGGCGGTGGGCGCCGCCCTCCGCCGGGCGGGGCTTACCCAGGCGCTCTTCAACCTGCCGCCGGGCGATTGGGCGAAGGGCGAGCGCGGCATCGCCGCCTTCGCCGCCCGCGCGGAGGAGCGCCGCGCCGGGACCGAGACGGCGCTTGCCTATGCCGCCGAAACCGGCTGCCGCACCCTGCATCTGATGGCCGGAATCGCCGACCGGGCAGACGCCGAGGCCGCGGCCGCCTATCGCGCGGCGGTTGCCGAAACCGCCGATCGGCTGGGGCGCGAGGGCATCACGCTCGTGCTCGAACCCATCAACAAGCGCGACATGCCGGGCTATTTCCTCAATGATTTCGATGCTGCGGCGGCGCTGATCGGCGCGCTCGGCCTGCCTCATCTGGCGCTTCAGTTCGACATCTATCACCGCCAGATCCTGCACGGGGATGTGGTGATGGGCTTGCGCGCGATGATGCCGATCATCGGGCATGTCCAGATCGCCGGCGTGCCGGACCGGCACGAGCCCGATTCGGGCGAGCTTGATTTCACCTATGTCATGGCGGAGCTCGACCGCCTCGGCTACCGGGGCTTCGTCGGCTGCGAATACCGCCCGGCGGGCAAGACGACCGATGGCCTCGGCTGGCTCGGCGCCTTTCCGCAAGGCTGAGCACCCCTATCCGCCGCCGACATAGGCGCCGAGTGCGGTCACCAGATGATCGAAGAGCAGGCGGAGCCGCTTCAGGCTGCGCCTGTCCTCATGCATCGTGACCCAGATGCCGACCTCTGCCACGTCGATCTCGGGCAGCACGGGGATGAGCGCGGGATCGGCCGCCGCGATCGGGCGCTGGCAGGCGCCGATGCCGCAACCGGCCCGCAAGGCCGCGAGCAGTCCGATATCGCTCGGGCAGGAGAAGCCGAAGCGCAAGCTCAACCCTGCCAGGGCCTCGATGCGCTCGGCATATTCCTCCCGCCCGATCAGCGAATGCTGTTGCAACCCGTCCAGACTTTCCGGCAGGCCGCAGCGCGCCGCGTAATCCCGATGGGCGAAGAGCCCGATCGGCACGAGCCCGACGCGGCGGACGAGCAGCGCCGCCTGGCTCGGCGCCACGTTCCGCACCGCGAGATCGGCATCGCCACGCAGGAGATCGAGGTTGCGATCCGTCATCACGAGTTCGATTTCGATGGCCGGATAAAGCGCCTGGAACCGCGCGATGATCGGCGGCAGGACGGCAAGCCCCATGAACTCGCTGCTCGTCAGCCGCACCCGCCCTTCGGCGCGGCCGGCCTCGCCCGAGGCGATGCGGGCGAGCTGGGCTGCGGCCGCCGCCATCACCTCCGCCTGGGGAGAAAGGCCGAGGGCCAGCGCCGTCGGCCGCAGCCCGGTTTGTGCCCGGGTGAAGAGCACGGCGCCGAGCGCCGCTTCCAGCAGATCGATATGTCGCCCCACGGTCGGCTGGGTCAGCGAAAGCCGGCGCGCGGCCTGGCTGAGGCTGCCCGTCTCCAGCACGGCGAGGAAGGAGCGCCAGAGGGTCCAATCCGGGTCTGTCATACATTCTTGTATAGCTCTGCTAGAAAGTTAGGCAATTCTTCTTGGGCAATCCCGGGAGGAGATTGAGCCCTGTCAGGAAACAGGAGCGTGAGATGCCCGAGGTTCAGAAGATCGCCTTCGTTACCGGAGCCACCGGCGGGGCCGGCGGCGCCGTCGCCGAGGCCCTGCTGGCGAGGGGATGGCGCGTGCGGGGGCTCACGCGAAAGCCGCGCGCAGCCGCGCCCGCAGCCGCCGAGGGCGGCAGGATCGAATGGATCACCGGGGATGCGATGAATGCGGAGCACATGCGCCGGGCGGCGGAGGGTGCCACCATCCTCTTCCACGGCGCCAACCCGCCGGGCTATCGCAACTGGCGCGGACTCGCGGTGCCGATGCTGGCGAACGCCATCGCCGCTGCGCAAAGCGCGGGGGCGCGGCTGATCTATCCGGGTTCCGTCTATGTCTATGGACCGGATGCCTGGGGTCGCGCGGCGGAAGACGCGCCGCAGCACCCGCGCACGCGGAAAGGCGCGATCCGCGTCGAGATGGAGGCGATGATGGCAAAGGCCGCCGCCCGATCTGGGCTGCGCACGCTCATCGTCCGCGCCGGAGACTTCTTCGGCCCGGGCGCGCCAAGTTCCTGGGTGAGTACCGTCATGCTCGGTAACGGCAAGCCGCTCCGCGCCATCCGCACGCCGGAACGGCCGGGCACGCGCCATGCCTGGGCCTATCTGCCCGATCTGGCCGAGACGATCGCGCTCCTTGCCGAGCGGGAGCGGAGCCTTCCCGCGGAAGCCCGCTTCCATTTCGCGGGCCATGTGCTGCAGGGGTGCGGCATGGCGGAAGCGCTCTCCCCCGGCATCGGCGGCGGCTTGCCCGTCCGCGCCTTCCCATGGGCGCTCGTCTATGCCGCCGCGCCCTTCGTGACCGTCATGCGCGAGTTGATCGAGATGCGCTACCTCTGGCGGGAGGAGGTCCTGCTCGACAATCGCGCCCTCGTCGCCGAACTGGGCGCCGAGCCCCACACGCCCCTGGCGGAGGCGATTGCCGCCACGCTCAGCCGAAGAGATGGCGGATGAAGCGGGCGAAAAGCTCCTGCTGGCTCGAAATGCCGAGCTTGGCATAGATGCTCTTGCGATGGTTCTTCACCGTGCCTTCGGCGATGCCGAGCTGATCGGCGATCGAATGAGTGGAATGGCCCCGCAGGACGAGCTGCACGATATGCTGCTCGCGCGGGCTCAGGCAGCCTTCGGCAAATTGTTCGAAGGCCCGTTCCAGGCCGGAGCCGAAGCTGCGCCGGGATGCTGGCGCCTTGGCGCCCGGCACCGGCAAATCCCGCCAATGCAGCTGGATCGCCTGCCGCACCACGGGCTCGACATGGCGCAGCAGGCCGATTTCGGCCTCGCTGAAAGCTGGGCGGCCATGCCGCCGCATGAGCGAATAGGAAGCCATGAAGCCGGCAGCGAGCGGCACCATGAAGCCGATCTCCTCGGCGAGCGACCCGCTTTCCAGTGAGATGCAGGGATGGACCTCGGGCGAATTGACGTATTCGCCGGCGAAGAAGGCATCGGGCGCCAGTTGCCGCATGCGGTAGAGGCCGGGGCGCACCCGCCGCGCGCAGGCGGTATAGAACGGGTCCAGCAGATAGGCGCCGGATAGGTAGCGCCCCAAGGCCTGGCCGGGAACGTGGCCGTAGAAGCCATCATGCAGATAGAGCGGCTCGGCGCCGTCGGGATAGGCGAAAATGACCGTCATATCGAAGGAGACGAGGCGGGCGAGGCTGCGGTCCAACGCGCGGGGCAGATCTTCCTGGCCGAGGCAAGCCATGATCTCGGCCATATGTTCGGGCCAGGTGGCTAGCGACATCGCGAGGCCGGCCGCCGCATCATCCGCCCGCATCTCCGCCCGCGCCAGAGTCACCCTCGTCTTCTCCTCGCCACCTTAGCCGAGTTCAGCAAGGATCATGCCGCAACAGACTCGCATGTCCCTTTGGGGATATTGCTCCGGTCTGACATGCGCTGCCAGCATAACGTTTGTTTTCGGCAACAGCAGAGGCAGGAGAGGCTTATGGCGCGCCAACCGGGCGGCGACGACCACTACAGCGACACCGACAAGCATCACGACGTCAAGGTTCTGCACGGCATGGGCTATGCCCAGGAACTTGAACGGCGGATGAGCCGGTTCTCGAATTTCGCCATCAGCTTCTCGATCATCTGCATCCTCTCGGGCGGCATCAATTCGCTCGCCCAAGGGATCAGCGGCGTCGGCGGCGCCTCGATCGGCATCGGCTGGCCGCTCGGCTGCATCATCTCGGGCGTTTTCGCGGTCGCCATGGCGCAAATCGCCTCCGCCTATCCCACGGCCGGCGGCCTCTATCACTGGGGTTCGATCCTCGGCAATCGCGGCTCCGGCTGGCTCACCGCCTGGCTGAACCTCATCGGGCTCGTCACCGTGCTCGGCGCCATCAATGTCGGCACCTGGGGCTTCTTCCTCGGCGCCTTCGGCCCGGCGTTGCACCTTTCGGGCACCTATATCCAGCAGCTGGTCTTCGTCATCCTCATCACCGCAGCCCAGGCAATCATCAACCATCGCGGCATCCGGCTGACCAGCCTGCTCACGGATTTCAGCGGCTATCTCATCTTCTTTGGCGCGATCGCGCTCGCCATCGTCTGCTTTGCCTTCGCGCCGCATTACGACTTCTCGCGCCTCTGGACCTTCCACAATTACAGCGGCGATCCCGGCGGCGGCGTCTGGCCCAAGACCGGCCACGCCTCCATGCTTTTCCTGCTCGGCCTGCTGCTGCCGATCTACACCATCACCGGCTACGACGCCTCTGCCCATACCTCGGAGGAAACCCGTCGTGCGGCCCATAGCGTGCCGCGGGCGATGGTCAGCTCCGTCCTCTGGTCCAGCCTGCTCGGCTGGTTCTTCCTCATCGCCATCGTGATCGCCATCCCCGACATGAACAAGGCCGCCGCCCAAGGCTGGAACGTGTTCTTCTGGATGATGGATCAAGTCGTCCCGGCGCCGATCAAGATCCTGCTCTACCTCGTCATCCTGGCCTCGCAATTCCTCTGCGGTCTCGCGACCGTTACCTCGGCGTCCCGCATGATCTTCGCCTTCTCGCGCGATGGCGGGCTGCCGGGCTCGAACTTCCTCAAGCGGGTGAGCCCCAAGTTCCGCACGCCGGTCGCCGCGATCTGGACGGCCTCCGTCCTCGCGGTCGCCTTTACCGCCTATACCTCGCTCTACACCACGATCGTCTCCGTCACGGTCATATTCCTCTTCCTCTGCTTCACGGTGCCCATCACCCTCGGCCTCATCGGCTACGGCACCAAGTGGCGGGAGATGGGGCCCTGGGATATCGGCCAGTGGTACCGGCTCTTCGCCGTGCTCTCCATCATCAGCATGGTGCTCATCTTCTTCATCGGCGTGCAGCCGCCGAATGAGAACGCCCTCTGGATCACCCTCGCCTTCCTGGTGCTGACGGCGATCGTCTGGTTCGGAGTGGAGCGCCGGCGCTTCAAGGGTCCGCCGATCGGCGAAGAAATCGCGCGCCGCCGCGCCGAGATCGCCGCTGCCGAAGCCGCGATCGGCGAGACCGGGGATTGAGGAGAGGCGTGATGGCTCAAGCGAGGTTCACGGGGCGCAGCGCCCTCGTCTCGGGCGGTGCAGGCGGATGCGGGGCGGAAGCCGCGCGTCTCTTCGCGGCCGAAGGTGCCCGCGTCACAATCGTCGATCGCCAGGCCGAGATGGGCGAGGCGCTGGCCACCGAAATCCGCGCGGCCGGAGGCGAGGCGATTTTCGCCCGCGCGGATGTCTCACAGAAGGCCGAGGTGGAAGCGGCGGTCGCCGCCGCCGCCGCGGCTTTCGGCGCGCCCACCGTGCTCTTCAACCATGCCGGCTCGATCGTCGTGAAACCCTTCCTCGAGACCACGATGGAGGAATACGACTGGCTGATGGATGTGAACGTCCGCTCGATGTTCATGATGACGCAAGCCGTGCTGCCCGGCATGCTGGCGGCGGGCGGCGGCGCGATCGTCAATACCTCCTCGATCTCGGCGGTCGCCGCGACGCCGATGGAGGTGCTCTACGGCCTCACCAAGGGCGCGGTGCATATGTTCTCCCGCGCCATCGCCGTGGAATTTCGCGATCGCGGCATCCGCTGCAACGCCGTCTGCCCCGGCTTCATCCGCACCGCCCACGGCATGCGGGAGGTCGATGCGCTGGCGGGCTACGGCGTCGATGTGTCCGAGGCAGCACTCGCCGCCCAGCAAGGCCGCATGTGCGAGCCGATCGAAGTGGCGCGCGCCGCGCTGTTCCTCGCGAGCGACGAGGCGAGCTTCGTCAACGGCACGCATCTTTTCGTGGACAACTGCTTCACCGCCGTCTGAGGGAGGCCTCCGCCATGGAGTTTGAGAAGGGTGGGCTCTGGCGCAACTGGGTCGGCAACCAGTATTGCGTGCCGGCCCATAAGGGCGCGCCTTCAAGCGAAGCCGCGTTGCAGGGCTTCGTGGCGGAAGCGGCGAAGCGGGATCTCAAGCTCCGCGTCTCCGGCTCGGGCCATTCTTTCACCCCCGTCGTCGGCACGGGGGGGCTCCTGCTCTCGCTCGAAAACCTGCGCGGCGTCCTCGCGGTGGATGCGGCGAAGCAGCGCATCACGGTCGCCGGCGGCACCCCTATCCACGAAATCGGGCGTACGCTGAAGGCGCATGGGCTCTCCCTCATCAACCAGGGCGATATCGATAGCCAGGCGGTCTCCGGCGCGCTGACCACCGGCACGCATGGCACCGGGCTCGCGCTTGGCAATATGGCCTCCGCCATCGCCGGCCTGCGCATCGTGAAAGCCGATGGCACGATCTGGGAGATCGGCGAGGACGAGACCGAGATGCTGGATGCCGCCCGCGTCTCGGTCGGCACCCTCGGTGTGATTTCGGCGCTGACGCTGAAAGTCATGCCCGCCTACAATCTGCATGAGCGGCTGTGGCGGGACGATTTCGAGACCTGCATGGAGCGGCATGACGACCTCGCTGCCCGCCACCGGCATTTCGGCTTCTTCTGGTGCCCGGTGCCGGAAAGCCGGCATCTCTATTGCCTGGCCGATACCGCCGCGGCGCCGCTGAGCACCACACGCGCGACGGCGGACGTCTGCGAGATGAAGGTGATGGACATCACCGATGCGCCGCCGATGAAGTCCGACTTCGAGACCATCGCCTATAGCTCGGAGGTCTATCCGATCGAATACGTGCCGAACTTCGTCGAACTCGAATATGCCGTCCCGCTCGAACACGGAAAGGCGGCCGTGCGCGCGGTGCGGGAGTTGATGCTGACCAAGCATACAAACTGCATCTACCCGATCGAATACCGCTTCACGGCGGGCGACAATGGCTGGATCAGCCCCTTCTACAAGCAGGACAGCATCACCCTCTCCGTCTCCGGCGGCCCGGGGATGGATTACTGGCCCTTCCTGCGGGATGTGGATGCGATCCTGCGCGGCTTCCGCTCCCGCCCGCATTGGGGGAAGATGCACTTCCTCGACCGCGCGGACGTGCCCGCCCTCTACCCGCGCGGCGAGGAATTCCGCGCGCTCCGCCGCAGCCTCGACCCCGCGGGCCGCTTCCTCAACGATCATCTCGCGGCCCTCCTCGGCTGAGCCGCTCCCCGCCCTCTCGTGACAAGCGGGCCCCGGCGTGCTTCTACCGCCACGCGAGCGCAGAACGGGCGCGGACGGCTTTCGGGAGATCCGGCCGCGCCGGGCCGCTCGCGACGACAAGAACCGAGAGGGCCGATCGCGCGCGCCAGGCGTGCGGGATGCGCCCTGCGAGCGAGCGGATGCGATGGCGGGCGACGAGACCACCCCCTCTCCTGTCTTCGACGCGGCGTTCCGCGGCCGGCTGATGGCGCTGTTCCGCTGGCGGCGCGATGTGCGGCACTTCAAGCCTGATCCGGTTGCTCCAGCCCTGCTCGCCCGCTTGCTGGAGACGGCCTGCCTCGCCCCCTCGGTCGGCCTCTCCGAGCCATGGCGCTTCGTGCTGGTGGAAAGCGCCGGCTGCCGCGCCGCCATCCGCGCCAATTTCACTGAGGCCAATGCCGCGGCGCTGGCCGCCCAGGCCGAGGGCCAGGCCGCGCTCTATGCCCGCCTCAAGCTCGCCGGGCTCGACGAGGCGCCCGTGCATCTCGCGGTTTTCGCCGAGAGCGACCCCGCCCAGGGCCATGGCCTCGGCCGGCAGACGATGCCGGAAACCACCGCCTATTCCGCCGTCATGGCGGTGCATACCCTCTGGCTCGCCGCCCGCGCCGAAGGGATCGGCCTCGGCTGGGTCTCGATCCTCGATCCCGAAGCTGCCGCCCGCAGCCTCGACGTGCCGCGGGATTGGCTCTTCATCGGCTATTTCTGCCTCGGCTTTCCGGCGGAAGAGAGCGAAACCCCAGAACTCGCGCGCCTCGGCTGGGAGCGGCGGCAGGCGCAGGCCCGGCCGCCGCTGCGGCGATGAGGCCGCCGCGCCGCTTCAGATGAGGATGCGGCTGCGGCGAAGCTCGGCGAAGAGATCGAGGAAGGAATCCTCCGTCGGCTGATAGTCGAGAAAGCCGAGCCGGCGGCTCTTGGACATATCGGTCAGCACCTCGATCGGGCGGCCGAGATCGGCATCCGTGTGCCAGGGGGAAGCCAGCACGCCGAGATCGGGCTCGGCCAGGCCGTGCCGGGCGGCAAGCTCCGCCCAGAGCGGCTTGGCATCCGCCAGCTGCCTCTCCAGCGGCAGGCCCCCGGGCGGCGGCGCCACCGGCTCCAGCTCGAAATAGGCGGCAAGCCGGCCCCACATCCAGCTCCAGCGGAAGACATCGCCGTTGACGACGTTGAAGGCCTGGTCGCGCGCGGCGGGCGTGGTGCTCGCCCAGAGCAGATGCCGCGCGAGCAGCCGCGCATCCGTCATGTCGGTGAGGCTCGTCCATTGCACCGCCGAGCCCGGGAAGACGAAGGGCCGGTTATAGGCGCGGCAGATCGTGGCATAGGCGCCGAGTGTCACGCCCATGTTCATGGCATTGCCGATGGCATAGCCGATGATGGTGTGCGGGCGATGCACGGTCCAGCCGAACCCGTGCCGCGCGGCGGCGGCGAAGACCTCGTCCTCCTGCGCATAGTAGAAATTGTCGATGTCGAGCCGACCCTGCTCCTCGCGGAAGGGCGTCTCGGGCAGCTTACCTTTGCCATAAGCTTCGAAGGGCCCGAGGTAATGCTTGAGGCCGGTGACGAGCGAGACGCATTCCACGCTACCCGCGGGTGCCACCGCTTCGAGGAGATTGCGCACCATGCCGGCATTGATGCGGATATTCTCCGCTTCCGTCGGCTGGCGCATCCAGGTGGTGATGAAGACATGGCTCGGCTTCAGCCCGCCGAGGGCGGCTTTCAGCGAAGCGGGGTCGAGCAGGTCGGCGGCAATCGGCGTCATGCCCGCGATCGCGCCGGGGCGCCGCGCCAGGCCGAAAACCTGCCAACCCTCCGCCACCAGGCAGCGCGCGAGATTGTTGCCAACGATCCCGCTGACGCCCGCAATCAGTGCTGACTTCGCCATATCAATGCTTCCTCTCTATCGTCACACCAGCACCATGCCGCCGTCGCACATGATGATCTGGCCGGTGATGTAATCCGAATCGGCCGAGGCCAGGAAGACGCAGACGCCTGCGAGATCATCCGGCGTCGCGGGCCTGCCCATCAGAATGCCGGCCGAGAAGGATTCGATGAACTCGCCCTTCTTCTGGATCACGCCCTTATCGATCATGTCGCGCTCCAGACCGTCCCAGAGGGGTGTTACGACGACGCCGGGCGCGATGCCGTTCACCGTGATCTTGTCGGGCGCGAATTCCCGTGCTGCCGCCTGGGTGAGCGAGATGACGGCCGCCTTGCTCGCGCAATAGGGGGCGAATTCCGCATAGCCCTGGCGCCCGGCGATGGACGCCGTGTTGATGATCTTGCCGCCGCGGCCGCGCGCCTGCATGTGCCGACGGACCTCCTGCATGCCGATCATCACGCCGAGGGCGTTGACCCGCATGATGTCGTTGAAGTTTGCCTCATCAACCTCCAGGAAGGGCAGCGGCTTGTTCACCCCGGCGTTGTTGAAGAGCACATCGATGCCGCCAAAGTGCGCGGCGACCGCCTCCACCATCGCGCGTACCTGGCCGCGCTCCGCGACATCCACGGCGATGCCCATCGCCTCCTCACCCAAGGAGGCCGCAACCGCCTCGGCCTTCGCTTGGTCGAGATCGGCGATCACCACACGGCCGCCCTCGGCCGCGGCGCGGCGCGCGATGCCTTCGCCAAGCCCCGAGGCACCGCCAGTGACGATGATCACGCGATCGGACAGACGTCCCATATCCCCGCCATCCCTGCCCTAGCCGTTGCGCAGCGTGACCTTGATGCACTTCTCCGCCTGCGCGCCGAGCCTGAAGGCCTCCACGCTCTCCGCCAGCGGAAATTCATGCGTGCGGATCGGCGAAAGATCGAGCCTGGTGCGCTCCAGAAAGCGGATCGCATCCGGCCAGACGCCGGGGGAGCCGATGCAGCCGCGCACGGTGAGGTTGCGCATCTGGATATTGCCGAGATGCGACGAGACCTGCCGCCCGATATTGATCCCGACCATCGAGATGCGCCCCTCTTCCCGCACGAGATCGAAGACGATGCCGAGCGAGGCATCATGCCCGGATGCTTCGACGACGACATCGGCGCCCCGGCCGCCCGTCATCTGCAGGACGGTATCGACCGTATTGCCCGCACCGGGATCGATCGTCTCGGCGGCGCCGAGCTTCATCGCCGCTTCCCGCCGATGGGGAAGCGGGTCAATCACGATGACGCGCGCGCCCATGCCGATGGCGGCCGCCGCCGAGACCAGGCCGATGGTGCCGCCGCCCGAGACGACGACGGTCTCGCTCGCATCCGTGCCGCCGGCGCGCCGCACGGCGTAGAAGCCGCAGGTGAAGGGCTCGATCAGCGAGGCTGTGCCGTCGTCGATCGTCTCGGGCAGCTTGTGCAGCCATTCGGGGCGGGCGACGAAATATTCGCGGTCCGCGCCGTCCAGCGAGAAGCCGAAATGGTGGACGCGATCGGGCAGCCGCACCACGCATTCGCCCACCACCCGCTCGCCGGGCGTGAAGTTCCGCACATTGCGCCCGACCTCGACGATCTCGCCGCACCATTCATGCCCCGGTGTGACGGGATAGCTGATCGGAATGATGTAGCGACCGGCGAGCAGTTCGTAATCCGAATGACAGATGCCGACGGCGCGCAGCCGCAGCAGAACCTCATTCTCGGTAATGCGCGGCATCTCCACCTCGCGCACCACCGGATGCTCGGGCTTCTCGAAAACGAGCGCTTTCATGCTGCGTTCCTCTCCTCCGGTTGAACGGTCTCCGTCCGGCCCGAGCCCGCGCCCCGCACGATCGCCTCCAGAAGCGCGATATTGTCGATCATCTCGGCGCCCGTGATGGGATAAGCGGCTTCGCCACGCACGGCGCGGGCGAAGGCCTCGAAATTGGCAACGACCGGCTCCGCCTTGCCGACCTCCTCGACCGTGATCGGCCCACCCTTCATTCCTTTGGTGACGACCCAACCGTCCGGCGCCTCGACATGCGCACGGTCCCGCACGTCGATCCAGCCTTCGGTGCCGAAGAGCGCGAAGCGTGAGAAGAAGGGGGTCGCGAGCGTCGCCGAGATATAAGCCGTGCCGCCGCTCGCAAAGCGCACATAGGCACTCATCGTATCGCCCGACGGAAGGTCGGAGGCGAGGCGCTCGCAGGTCACCGTCACATCGCGCGCCGACCCCATGAGCTTGACCGCGAGATCGGTCAAGTGAATGCCGGTTGCCGTCATGCCGCCGGCCGGCGCCTGTTCGGGCTTGAGCCGCCAATTGCCACGATCGAGGGTGAGGAATTTGTCGTGGCTGAAATTCGCCTCGATCTGCAGTAGCCGGCCAAGCCGGCCCTCGCCCGCCATCGCCAGCATCTCGGCGATCGGCGGCTCGAACCGCCGCTCATGCCCCATGCCGAGGACGAGGCCGGCATCGCGGCAGAGCGTGACCGCCCGCTCGGCTCCCGCGCGCGTCAGCGCCAGCGGCTTCTCGCAGAAGACATGCTTGCCGGCACGCACGGCGGCGGCGATCTGCTCCTCATGCAGGCTATGCGGCGTGATCAGCAACACGGCGTCGATCGTGGAGTCGCCTAGCACCTCCTCCAGCCGATCGGTGACGGGCACCGGATGCGCGGCCTTGAAGCTTGCTGCCGCCTCCGCATTCACCTCCACCGCGCGGGCAATGCGGATCGCGGCATTGCCGTCGAGCGTGACCGCGATCTTGCGGCCCCACCAGCCAAGGCCCACCAGGGCGACATTGATCGGTTCCATGCGTTTCCTGCCTTTCTCCGCCTGGCGCCGCGCGCTCAGGCGACTTTTGTTGCAGATTTGCGAAACAGCGCGTCGATCTGCTGTTGCGCGCTCACCAATGCGGCGCGGTCCCCGGTGCGGCCGGTCAGCGCATCGTGGATTTCGTTGCCAAGCACCGTCTCCACCGCGACATATTCCGGGATCGGCGGCCGCTGCCACCCGTCCAGCAAATCACGCCGCGCGACACGCTCGACGAAGTTGACGATCGGTGAGCTGCGCATGACCTCAGGGTCCGAAATGACGCTGAACCGCGGCCGCACCGGCAGGCCGCTCTTCACATGATCGCGCACCGTATCGGGCGAGGTGATCCAGGCGATCGCATCAACCGCGAGGCGAATGCGCTCCTCCGGCAGGTTCGCCGGCACGCAGAGCACGAAGCCGCCGATCGGCGCCGTCACCCGCCCCTGGGGCCCGGCCGGATGCGGCAGATACTCGACCTTGCGGGATACTTTCGATCTCGTATCGTATTCGAAGCGCGCGGCGCGCATGCTCCAGCAATAGGTCATCGCCGCGTGGCCGGTGAGAAAGGTATCGAGGCTCGTCTCCCAGTCGAACTCCGTCACGCCGGGTGGGGAGATCTCCACCAGCCGGTGCATGTAGTCGAGCACGCGAAGGCCAGCCGGAATGTCGATCACCGGCCGCGCCGGCGCGTCTCCGCGCGCGGCTGAGCGCTCCAGCAGGAAGCTGCCGCAATCGGCAAGGAAGAAGAGGAAGCTCGCGGCGATCGGCATGCCGCGCGCGGCGTTCCAGGTAATGCCATAGCGGCCATGCGCCGGGGCATGCAGCGCGCGCCCGGCCGAGATCACCTGATCGAAGGTCGAAGGCAGGGACAGCGCCGCTTCCTCGAAGAGATCGCGGCGCAGCGCCAGCGTCTCGATCGTGCAGTAGATGGGCACGCCATATTGCTTGCCGCGCCATTGGCCGGTGGCCCAGAAATCGGCGTGAAACTCGGTCGGGTCCAACCCGGCGGCACGGACCACCTCGCCCACCGGGCGGATATAGCCTTGGGCGGCGAACTCACCCATCCAGGGAATATTGATCGCCACGATGTCATATTGCGAAACCGGCCGCCGCGCATTTTCGAGTGCCAGTTGATAGAGCTGCGGCAGGCGCGCGAGGGTGAAATCGCGCCGGGAGCCGAAGCTCGTCCGCAGATCCGCCCACATATTCTGCATCGCGACGAAGTAGTTGTCCTCCGCCAGCAGAAAGCGCAGGTCGAAGCGGCGCGCCTGGCTCGGCCGGCGCATCGAGGGTGGCCAGGCGAGGCTCGCGGCAGCCGGGGCGCCGAAGTAATAGTCGTCGCTCGCCTCCCCAGGCTCGCGGCTGCCAAGGGTTTCAGCCACCACCCGCTTGACCTGCAGGAGATAGCGCTCGAAATCCTTCTTGAGCCGCGGGCTCGGCTGCAGCGCGAAGGATTTGCCGGTCTTGCTGCGCGGCACGCGAATGATGAATCCCTCGCCGATCAACTCCTCGATCCTGCGAAGCGCGGTGGTATAAGGCGCGTAGCCCGCCTGGGCGAGGCTCGATATCGTCACGAGATCGCCGCGCGTATGGGCAGCCACGAGGTGATGCAGCACGCGCCAATCGAGATCGCTATCGGCGTGAGGGAAGGCTTCCCGCCACGGCAGCCGCAGCTGCTCGAGAAAGTCCAGGATGCGCAGACATTCGAGATCCTTCATGGCTGCTTTCCCGCGCCTCTAGCCCGCCATAGGGGGCCGTCTCATCCCGGCCATCGCCTCATATTGCTCGAGAAGCACGAAGAAGTCCCGCCCGCCTTGGCCCTGGGCGCGCGCCGCCTCGTATTGCTGGCGGATGAGCCCGGTGAGGAAGACCGGCACCTGCTCCTCCCGCGCGGCATCGACGAGAAGATCGAAATCCTTGATCATCTGCTCGATCGTGAAGGCCGGGGCGAAATCCCGCCGCTCCAGCATGTCGCGCTTATAGGCGATGAGGGGTGAGGCGACCGCGCTTTCGCAAATCACCTCCAGCATCTGGGCGATGGACAGGTTGCCCTTCTGCCCGAAGATCAGCGCCTCCGCCAGCAGCGCGGAGGTGGCGCCCACCAGCATGTTGATGGCGAGCTTGAGGTAGCGCGCTTCCTCCCCCGGGCCGAGATAGAATTGACGTGAGGAGAAGGCCGCGAGCAGCGGCTCCACCCGGCGATAGGCACCCTCATCGCCGGAGGCAAGCACGGTAAGCTTGCCGGCTTCGGCGGTTGCCGTGCTGCCCGAAAGTGGCGCGCGCAGGTAGTGCACGCCGGCTGCCGCCAGCGCCTCCGCAACCTCTGCCGAGACCCGGGGCGAGACGGTGCTGGTCTCGACCAGGATCGCGCCCGGCTGCATGACGCGCGCGAGCCCCTCGGGCCCGAGCACGAGATTGCGCAGCACGGCATCGTTCGGGATGGAGGAGAAGACGATGGGTGCCGCCGCGCCGACCGCCGCTGCATCCGCCGCGATCCTGCCGCCCGCGGCTTCGATCGGCCCGTGCACGTCTGACGCAGGGTCATAGGCGTGCAGCTCGTACCCCGCGGCTGCCAGATGACGGCTCATCGGCGAGCCCATCTTGCCGAGGCCGATCCAGCCGACGGCCATCCTGTTCTTCATGCGCGCGCTCCTGCCGAATGCGCAGCTCTCGGCGCGCCAGCCAGATGGGAATGGGTTTCGGGTTGCAGCCGGAAATCGAGCGCGATGGATTTGCACTCAGGCAGTAGGCCATAAGCGCTCCGCTGCTCCGGCGTCGCCACGCCAAGCGGGGCGATCAGCGCATCCTTCACGCCGAAGACTGCGTCGCTATCGAGATAGGGATCACCGTCGATGAATATATGCGTGGTCAAGCTCTCATAGCCCGCGGCGCGCAGGATGAAGTGGATATGGGCTGGGCGCATCGGATGGCGGCCGAGGGCCTTGAGCATCGCGCCTACCGGCCCATCACTCGGGATCGGGTAGGAGGCGGGCACAATGCTGCGAAACCAGAACCGCCCGTCCGCCCCGGTGCGGAACAGGCCGCGCAGGTTCATATCCGGCTGCGTTGCATCCTGCGTGTCGTAAAATCCGTCCTCCGATGTCTGCCAGACATCAAGCTCCACATCGCCGAGCGGCTGCCCGGCCGCATCGGCCACCATGCCGCTGACGAAGAGCGGCTCGCCACGGCCGTGATGCGCGATCGTCTCGCCCATCGCGAGATGCGGCGCGCCCTGCACGTAGAAGGGGCCGAGCACGGTTGACGGCGTCACCTCATCGATCTTGCGGTTGTTGATGGCATCCACCAGCATCGAGACGCCGAGCGTATCCGAGAGCAGGATGAACTCCTGCCGCCGGTCGCTGCAGATCTGCCCGGTACGGGTAAGAAACTGGATCGCCGCCAGCCACTCATCCGGTGTCAACCGCAATTCCCGAACGACGGCGTGGAGATGCGGCACCAACACGCTCATGATCTCGCGCAGCCGCGCATCCGAACAGCCCTCGTTCCGCTGCAGCACGGCCTCCGTCGCGTTCTCCTCGGTAAAGTTGCGGGCAATCGCGGTCATGCATGGGGCTCCGACTGCTGCGGCCTGCGGCCGTGATAGGCGTCATCGAGAAGACGGCGCAGCGCGCCCTTTTCCAGCGGGCGGGGGTTGGGATAGGGCTTGGCCGCCGCCAGCGCCGCCGCACGGTCGAGATCGGCCTCTCGCATGCCGAGCGCGCCGAGGGCGAGCGGGGTGCCCAGGCGCTCGGCGAGATCGAAGAGGCCCGTTGCCGCGTCATCCGTGCCGAGTGCCGTCGCGATACGGCGCATCGCCTCCGGCGCGCCCGCCGCATTATAGGCGACGGCATGCGGCAGGATCACGCTATGCGTCGGCGCATGCGGAAGATCGAAGGTGCCGCCGAGAACATGGCAAAGCTTGTGGTGCAGCGCCATACCGACGGCGCCGAGCGCCACGCCGCACAGCCAGGCGCCGTAGAGCGCCTCCTGCCGCGCCGCGCGATCCTGCGGCGACCGGACGATGACCGGCAGCGAGCGCGCGAGCGCGCCGATCGCGGCTTCGGCCATCAGCGAGATGATCGGGTTGCGCTCCTCAGCATAGAGCGCCTCGACCGCATGGGCGATCGCATTCATCCCGCTCGTGGCACTGATGGCGGGGGGCAGGGTGAGGGTCAGCGCAACATCGTAGATTGTCGTTTCCGGCAGCACTTTCCGCGTGCGCTGCGTAACCTTCTCGCCGTCCCTGGTCTCGCCGATGATCGGCGTCATCTCCGATCCGGCATAGGTGGTGGGGATGGCGATCTGCGGCATGTCGGTCCGAAGCGCGAGCGCCTTGCCGAGCCCGATCGTCGATCCGCCGCCGACCGAGACGACGCCATCTACATCGCGCTCGCGCACAAGGGCAAGCGCACGCTCCGTCACCGCAACCGGCGTATGCATCGTCGCCTGATCAAATACTCCAACCGCGATCGTCCCGAGCCGCGCCGCAATCTCACCTGCCTGCTCCCGCTGCTCCGGCGTGCAGAGCACGAGCGCGCGCCGCAGCCCAAGCCGCTCGGCCTCGGCGCCGAGTTGCGCGAGGGTGCCGTCTCCAAAGACGACGCGCATCGGCAGGCCATCGAATACGAAGTCTTCGAACACTCTACCTCCTCGATCCGCGCGTTTTATTTTGCAGTGCAAAATACCGCGATGGCGCGTTGTTTGTCGGAGGCAGGATAGATCCGCGATCAGCTACCCGGCGAGATGCAAAATATCCATTTTGAACAAAATTGCGCTGGCCAAAATGGCTGCGCCTCGTAGGTTGCGCGGAAGTAAGACCGCTGCGAAGCCCATGCTGAGGCGATAACAAATGCGGCTGCAACGGTCAAAAGGGGAGACGAACAATGAGCGATCGGCAGAGATCCGGCGCATTCGGTAGTCCTTCCAGAACGGGCGTGGCCGGCCTTGCTCTGCCCGCCATCGCCATCGCGCATTCCTTTATCTGATCGAATTCCTGAGCCATTTGCCGGAGCCTCGCCGATGCACTTCATTATCCACTGTCTGGACAAGCCCGGCGCCGTGCAGCAGCGGCTGGCCCATTACGAAGCGCATAAGGCCTATCTTGGCAAGGCGCCGGTGCGTATCCTGGTATCCGGCCCGCTGCTCGCGCCCGATCATGAAACGATGATCGGCAGCTTCTTCCTCGTCGAGGCAGAGTCGGAAGAGGACGTTCAGGCCTTTCACAATGCTGATCCCTTCAAGAAGGCCGGTATCTGGGAACGCGTGTCGATCCACCCCTTCCTCAAGCGGATGGACAATCGCAGCTAGATCACCTGCAATGGCGGCTATCTCGCCCAATGAAGGAGGATTGACCGATGCGTGCCGTTCGCTTCCACACCAAGCGCGATATTCGGGTCGAAGATGTTGCCGAGCCATCAGGGCCGCTCGGAGCGAACGACGTGCTGGTTGCACCCGTCATCTGCGGAATTTGCGGCACCGATCTGCATGAGTTCGTCGCCGGCCCGATCGTGACGCCGACGGAGCCGAACGCGCTGACGGGCGCCACGCTGCCGCAGATCCTCGGCCATGAGTTCTCGGCGCGGGTGATCGAGACCGGCGCCGCCGTGCATCATCTGAAACCCGGTGATCTCGTCTCGATCCAGCCGCTGATGGCGCCGGCGGATGACTATTACGCCCGGCGCGGCCTGTTGCATCTGAGCGAGAAGCTCGGCGTCATCGGCTTGTCGCACCCGTGGGGCGGCATGGGTGAGCGCGCGGTGCTCGATGCCGCCAACCTGATCCCGGTACCCAAAGCCCTCAGCCCGGTGCAGGCGGCGCTGATCGAGCCTGCTGCCGTTGCCGTCTATGCTGTCGATCGCGGCCGTGTGCAGGCCGGCTCATCGGTTCTCGTCTCCGGTGCCGGGCCGATCGGGGCTCTGACCCTGCTCGCCGCGCGCGCCGCCGGCGCGAGCACGCTGTTCGTATCAGAGCCTAATCCGAATCGGCTGCGCAAGGCGCAGGAAATCGTCCCCGGCGTCATTCCCATCGATCCACGCTCAGACGATCTCGTTCAGATCGTGCGGGACAATACCGAGAGTGGCGTCGGCGTCGATACCGCGCTCGAATGCGTCGGCCATGAGGGATCCCTCAACGCCTGCGTCAAGGCGGTGCGGCGCCAGGGTGTCGTCGTCCAGGCCGGGCTTCATGTGCGCTCGGCCTCGGTCGAGCCGATGCTCTGGGCGCTCAAGGATATCACCATTGAAGCGACCTGGTGCTACCCGGTGCAAAGCTGGCCGCGCATCGCCCGCATGATCGCGGCCGGCATTTTCCCGGTGGAACGCGTAGTGACCGCGACGATCGACGCCGCCGACGTGGTGCGGGATGGTTTTGAGGCGCTGCTCGATCCCGCCGGCAAGCATCTGAAAATTATGGTGACGACCTGAAGGTGCCTCGCCCTTCCTTCTAGGACGGCACCTTCGCCGATCCCGCTCAACGGCAGAAACCCGCGCAAGGATTGTGGACATTGCAATGACCATCGAGGCAGGCAGATCCAGGGCAGGAAGGCTAGACAGACGCCGCCCCGTGCCCCGGGGCTTCTCGACGATGGTGTCCGCAACGGCGCTCCTCTTCGTTGTGTGTTCTCTCTTCGCGCCATCGAGCATCGCGGCCGGGGCACTCTCGGGAAGCCTGCCTTTCGCCGCGATCCTGGCGATCGTCGGGCTCGGCCAGATGCTCGTCGTGCAGCAGGGCGGCTTCGATCTTTCGGTGGCGGGCGGCGTTTCACTCGCCGTCGTTATCGCAACGCACCTGCCGGCAGGCCATGACAGCGCCTTGTTGCCGGCCGTTCTGGTAGCCTTCGGCTGTACAGCCCTCGCCGGGGCTTGCAACGGGCTGATGGTCGGCCTGCTGCGGCTCAACGCGATCGTTGCCACGATCGGAACCAATGCGTTGCTCTACGGCGCAATTTTCGCGATTTCAGGGGGCGTTCCGCAAGCCACCACCCCTCTGCTCGCGGCAATCGCGGGGAACAGCGTCTTCGGCATCGGCAACACCGTCTGGTTCGCGCTGCTGATCCTGCTCCTGCTCGTCTTCATCGTGAAGAAAACAGTGATCGGCCGCAGGTTCGAGTTGATCGGCGCCAATCCTCTGGCGGCCAGTGCGATAGGGTTGAAAGTGCGGCGGCACCAGGCGATGGCCTATGTCTTCGCGCAACTCCTTTATTGCGTCGCCGGCATTCTGCTCGCCGGAATCACGGCCCAGCCGACGGCCTATCAGGGTGATTCGCTGCTCCTCCCCTCCGTCGCGGTGGTCGTGCTGGCGGGAACCTCTCTACTCGGCGGCCGCGGCTACCCGGTATCGACGGTGATTGCCGCGCTGTTTCTCAATCAACTGAGCCAGTTCGCGCTCGCCGTGGGTGTGCCCTATTCGGCGCAAACCATCATCCAGGCGCTCGCGCTTGGATTTGGCATCGCAGTCTATTCCCTGCGCTGGCCAAGCAGGACGAACACAATCAACAAAACCAAAGCTCCGGAGGAAAGAGATGACCTTGTCGCTTCCTAGACTGCCGCTGGCCCTGGCCGCAGCGGCGACCGCGCTGGCACTGACCGCGGCTCACGCCCAGGCCGCCTCGCCCTCCTGGTGCGGCGCGAAGAAGACGCAACTCGCCTTGCTCGACGGGTTCGGTGGCAATAGCTGGCGCGAAATCACCCGCGCTTCGGCGACCGAGGAAGCCGCGAAATGCCCGAACGTGACAAGCTTCATCTACTCGAACGCGCAAGGCAATACGGCCAAGGCGATTTCCGACATCAAGAGCATGGCGGCCCGCGGCGTGCCGGCAATGGTCGTCTTCGGTGATTCCGGCCCCGCTATCCTGCCCGCGCTCACCAGCGTCTATCACGCTGGCGATATCGTCGTGCCCTATCGCGTCAATGTCGGCGGCAAGGCCGGTGTGAACTACACCCAGTTCGTTGGCTCCTCCTTCGAGAATGACGGCAAGAACTGGGGAGAATGGATCAAGCAGAACTTCCCGCAGGGTGCCAAGATGCTGTTCCTCAGCGGGCCGGCGGGCAATAGCCAGGGCCAGGAGGAGCTTGTGGGTCTGCGCAGCGTTCTCGGCGCGAACTACACCTTCCTCAACCCCGCGCCCTATGACGTGACCAACTGGGACCCTGCCTTGACGCAGCAGGTGCTGACCTCGGAGATCTCGAAGCATCCCAATATCGACGTCATCATCTCCGACTTCGGACCCTCGCTCGTCGGCGCGCTGCCGGTGTTTCAGAAGTTCCACCGGTCGATCCCGGCGATCGCGACCAGCGATGGCAACTCGCTCGGCTGCTTCTGGCAGCAGCATCATGCGGCAAACCCTGATTTCAAGCTGTTCACCGTCGCCACCGGCAACGACAATGTGCGCCTCGCGGTGGATTGGGCGGTGGCCGAGGCGACCGGCGGCAAGGTGCCCGATACCAATATGTTCCGCGCACCGGTTTTCGAAAATTCGGTAACCGGCAAGCCCCATCCGGTCGAGTGCCGCCCAAACCTGCCGGGCAATATCTATCTCTCCGCGCAGATGTCTCCCGATGCGCAGGCAAAAGTGATCAACCAGTGATCGTCGCTCGGCCCCCGCCGGCAGCCAGGCGGGGGCCGATGTCTTGAGAGTTTCATCCTCCTGGGTCATGCAATGCGGAATGAAGTGGTGTCGATAGCGCAGCCGAGCGTGAAAGGTAGAGAGATCCACGCCGGTGGTCAGCCGAATATCCGCCTTCAGCTCTCGAACGTCTCGAAGAGCTTCGCCGGTATCACCGCGCTTGCGGATGTGAGCGCCACCTTCTTCGCCGGTGAAGTGCATGCGGTGCTCGGCGAGAACGGCGCCGGCAAGTCCACCTTGATGAATATCATCGCCGGTGCCTTGCGCCCGAGTCAGGGGACGATCGCTTTCGAAGGCCAGACGGTCGGGCCGATGTCGCCCGAACTCGCCGCCTCGCTCGGAATCGCGATCTGCTACCAGCATCCGAACCTGCTGGAAGATCTCTCGGTCCTTGAAAACCTGCAAGTCGCGCTGCCGCGCACGCTCTTTGCCGGCCGGCCGGCGGAGGAGATCGCACGCGGTATCCTCGCCAATGTCGGGCTCGAGATTCCGCTGTCCGAGCGTGGCGAGAAACTCACCATCGCGCAGAAGCAGTTGATCGAGCTTGCGAAGGCGCTTGCCGTTCGGCCGAAGCTCCTGATCCTCGATGAGCCCACCGCCTCGTTGGACCAGGAATCGACCGAACTCCTGTTCCGGCGCGTTCACGAAGCGGTCGCCCTCGGCACATCCATCATCTACATCACCCATCGCATGGCCGAGGTGCGCCAGATCGCCCATCGCGTCACCGTCCTCAGGGACGGCCGGGTGCGTGGCGGCGGCATGGTGGATGCGGTGAGCGATGCGGATTTGCTGGCACTCATCGTGGGGCGGACGCTCGGTTCCGCTTTCCCGGCCAAATCGGCCCGCCTGGCGGGGCCGCCCTGCCTCTCGGTTCGCGGCCTGCACGGGCAGAGGTTCCGCGATGTAAATTTCGCGGCGACCGCAGGCGAGATTGTCGGCGTCGCCGGCGTCAGCGGCAATGGCCAATCCGAACTCATGCGGGCGCTGGCGGGGCTCACGCCTTTCGATGGTGAGGTCAACCTCCACGGACGCAAGGTGGCGCGGCCCGAGCTTCAGCGCCGCGCGGCCTTCATGCCCGCGGATCGGCATGCCGAGGGCGTCGCCGGCAGTCTCTCGGTGCGTGAAAACGCGGCCGCCGGCGCGCTCGGGAAGATGGGGCTGTTCGGCGTCATGTCCCGCCGGCGGGAACTCCGCATGATCGACGAGATGTTCGATGTGTTGGCGGTCAAGGCGCCGGGGCTTGAAGCGCCGATCCTCGCCCTTTCCGGCGGCAATCAGCAGAAGGTCGTGATGGCGCGCGCGCTGCTCTCCGGCCCCGATCTTATCATCGCCGATGAGCCGACGCAGGGCGTCGATGTCGGCGCGCGGGCGGAGATCTATCGTATTCTGCGCCAGGCCGCGGATGATGGTGCGGCCGTCATCGTCAATTCATCGGATGCCGCGGAGCTTGAGGGATTGTGCGACAAGGTGATCGTGCTGTCGCGCGGCCGCGTGGTCGAGACGCTGACGGGCGATGAGATCACCGAGACGCGCATCGTGGGCGCGGCGGTCGGTGCGCTCACCCATTTTCATGAGGCCGAGCAGGCCGCCTGGCAGACCGCCGGCCGCTCGCGGTGGCGGCAGGCCTTGGAGGGTGACAGCGCGACCGTGATCCCGCTCGCGGTGGTGACTGTTCTGCTCGCGCTCCTCGGCTTCAGCTACAATCCGCACTACCTTTCCGCCTTCAACATCAGCAATGTGCTGCAATTGGCGACCACGCTCGGCTTCATCGCTTTTGGCCAGACGGTCGCCATGCTGCTCGGCGGGATCGATCTGTCGGTAGGGCCGCTTTCCGGCTTCCTCGTCGTCGTCGCATCCTTCTTCATCAACACCGGGCATCCGGCCGGCATGTTCGCGGCCGGCTTCGTGCTGATTATCCTCGGTGCCGGCGCCGTCGGGCTCATCAATGGCGGGCTCATCCGCTTCGCCAATTTCACGCCGATCGCGGCGACACTTGCCATGTATATCGGCCTGCAAGGCGCGAGCTTCCTGCTGCGCGGCGGCCCGGGCGGCTATATCGATGCCGGTGTCGTCGGTGCGCTGTCGCTGCAGATCGGCCCTCTGCCGGTCGCCTTCCTCGTCATGTGCCTGGTGGCCGGCGCCAGCGAATATCTGCTGCGATGCTCGCGCCTCGGCTGGCGGCTGCGCGCCGTCGGCTCAGATGAGCACGCAGCCCGCCGCATCGGGCTGCGGACTGACCGGATCTTCATTCTCGGCTATATCGCGAGCGCGCTCTTCACCGCGCTCGGCGCGATCATGCTCATGGCGCAGATCGGTGTGGGCGATCCGCAGCAGGGCATCTCCTACACGCTCGGCAGCATCACAGCCGTGGTCCTGGGCGGCACCAGCCTGCGCGGCGGGCGAGGGAGTTTCATCGGCACCGCACTCGGCGCATTGCTGCTGACGGAGGTGCTGAACGTCGTCTCCTTCCTCGGCATGTCGCAAACCTGGCAATATGTCTTCCAGGGGTTGCTTGTGCTCTCCTCCGCTCTCATCTACGCGACGCTGCGCGGGCGGGGTGGCGCAGGCAAGAAGCTGGCATGAAGCCGCCACGGGCGCCGCGAGAGAGCGGAGCCGGTCCTTGCCGGATCACCTCGGCTGATCGGCGGGCGATGCCCGCCCAAGCCTAGACCCGCTCAAGCGCGATCGCGATTCCCTGGCCGACGCCGATGCACATGGCGGCGAGCGCCCGCCTGCCGCCGCTCTCGGCGAGTTCCAGCGCCGCCGTGCCGGTGATCCGCGCGCCGGACATGCCGAGCGGATGGCCGAGCGCGATCGCCCCGCCATTGCGGTTTACCCTTGCGTCATCATCCGCAATGCCGATCTGCCGCAGTGTCGCGAGCGCCTGGGAGGCGAAGGCTTCGTTCAGCTCGATCACGTCGATCTCCGCAACACGAAGACCGAGGCGGGCCATCAGCTTCTGGCTGGCGGGCGCAGGCCCGATCCCCATGATCCGTGGCGGCACGCCGGCCGTCGCACTTCCGAGCACGCGGGCGATCGGCGTGAGGCCATGCTGCCGCGCCGCCGCTTCGGAGGCGATGATGAGCGCGGCCGCGCCGTCATTCACGCCCGAGGCATTGCCGGCCGTCACCGTCGCCCCGGCGATGCCAGGATTGATCGGCTTGAGCCGAGCAAGCGCGTCGAGGCTCGTCGCCCGCGGGTGCTCGTCCCGCTCCACCAGCAGCGGCTCGCCCTTGCGTTGCGGGACGGAGACGGGCGTGATCTCGCGGCCGAGCCGGCCGCTCCGCTGCGCGGCCTCGGCCTTGGCCTGGCTCGCCAGCGCAAAGCGATCCTGGTCGGCACGCGAAACCGCGTAGTCGATCGCGACATTGTCGCCGGTCTCCGGCATCGAATCGACGCCATATTGCGCGCGCATCAGAGGGTTGATGAAACGCCAGCCGATCGTCGTGTCGTGGATTTCCATGTTGCGGGAGAAGGCGCTGTGCGCCTTCGGCATCACGAAGGGCGCGCGGCTCATGCTCTCGACCCCGCCAGCGATGATGAGCTCCGCCTCGCCGCTGCGGATGGCGCGCGCGGCGACGGCCACCGCATCCATGCCGGAGCCGCAGAGCCGGTTGATCGTCGTGCCGGTAACCGATGCCGGCAGCCCCGCGAGCAGGAGGGACATGCGGGCGACGTTGCGGTTATCTTCCCCCGCCTGATTGGCGCAGCCGAAGATCACATCCTCTACCGCCTCCCAATCGAGCGCCGGATGCGCCGCCATCAGCCGCTTGAGCGGGATGGCGCCGAGATCGTCTGCCCGCACGGCAGAGAGCGCGCCGCCGAAACGTCCGATCGGGGTGCGGGTATAGGCGCAGATGAAAGCCTCACTCATGACCTTGGCCTTGCAACACCGGGGCGATGAGATCGCCCACCGGCCCATCGAGATCGAGCGGTGCGCCGGTCATCGCCTGCAGCGCATCGAACGAGAGGCCGGGCAGCTTCTCGCGCAGCACGAAGCGGCCGCCGGCGATGTCGATCACCGCATGGCTGGTATAGACGCGGGTGACGCAGCCGACGCCGGTGAGCGGCAGCGTGCACTGCTGCACGAGCTTCGGCTCACCCGTTTTCGTCTGATGCTCGGTGATGACAAAAACCTGCTTCGCGCCATGAACGAGATCCATCGCCCCGCCGACCGCCGGCACCGCATTGCCGCCGACGCGCCAGTTGGCCAGATCGCCATTGGCGGAAACCTGGAAGGCACCGAGGATGGCGACATCCAGGTGCCCGCCCCGCACCATGGCGAAGCTATCGGCGTGGTGGAAGAAGGCGGCGCCGGGCTTCAGCGTCACCGCCTTCTTGCCGGCGTTGATGAGATCCCAATCCTCCTCGCCGGGCGGTGGCGGCTCGCCGAAATTGAGAATGCCGTTTTCGGTGTGGAAGATCGCCTGCCGCCCTGGCGGCTGGTAGCGCGCCACGAGTTCGGGAAAGCCGATGCCGAGGTTGACATAGGCGCCGTCGGCAATGTCCTGCGCCGCACGCCAGGCGATCTGCGCGGAGGAAAGCCGCTGCTCCGCCACGCTACTCGCTTGCGTCATCATGGGTAGCTCGCTCCCGCGCGAATGAGGTCTTCTTCCTGGGCCGGCGCGGCAATCTCCACCACACGATCGACGAAGATGCCCGGTGTCACCACCGCTTCCGGGTCTATCCCGCCGGCTGGGAGGATACGCGATGCCTGCACGATCGTCTCGGCGGCGGCCATGCACATCAGCGGGCCGAAATTGCGCGCGGCCTTGGTATAGGTGAGATTGCCCATGCGATCCGCGAGATGCGCCTTCACCAGCGCGAAATCCGCCTTGAGCCAGCGTTCCTGCAGGTAGGGCCGGCCATCGAAATGCACGACCGGCTTGCCCTCGGCGAGTTCGGTGCCATAGCCGGTCGGCGTATAGAAGGCCGGGATGCCGGCGCCGCCCGCTCGGATACGCTCGGCGAGCGTGCCCTGCGGCACCAGTTCCAACTCGATCTCGCCCGCCAGATAGCGCTCGGTAAAGGCGCGGGGATCGGAAGAGCGCGGGAAGGAGCAGATGAGTTTCCCCACCATCCCGGCATCGATCATCGCGGCGAGGCCGACCCGCCCGTTGCCGGCATTGTTGTTGACGATGGTGAGGTTGCGCGGCCGCCGGTCGATCAGCGCATGGATCAGCTCGATCGGCGCGCCCGATCCGCCGAACCCCCCGATCATCACCACCGCGCCATCCCCGATGGCGGAGACGGCTTCGGCCGCGTCGGCGGCTATCTTCATGGATCTGCCCTCGTTCTTCCCGTGCAGCGCTGCGCAGCTTTTGGCCGGCGTGCCGGCCCCTCAGACCTAGAGCCCGCGCCCCTGTTCATCAACCAAATTGTGCGATATTTGATTTTTGTTCAATAATCGCACGGTTCTGGTGTCTGGAGGTGCCATGAAGCAGACGGATTTCCTCGGCGGCTTCGCCAAGGGCCTCTCCGTCATCGAGGTGTTCGACGCGAGCCGCCCGCGCCTCTCGATCGGCCAGGTTTCAGCCGCGACGGGGCTCGACCGCGCGACCGCGCGGCGTTGCCTGCTCACCCTGGTCCAACTCGGCTATGCGCGGAGCGATGGCAAGTATTTCGAACTGACGCCGCGCGTGCTCCGCCTCGGCCATGCCTATCTCGGTGCCAATGCCCTGCCGCGGCTGCTGCAGCCGCATCTCGACGCGCTCTCCGCAGAGGTCGGGCAGAGTGCCTCCGCCAGCGTGCTGGACGGCACCGAGATCGTCTATATCGCCCGCGCGGCGCAGCGGCGCGTCATGTCCATCACCCTCATGCCGGGCTCGCGCCTGCCCGCCTGGTGCGCATCCATGGGCCGGGTCTTGCTCGCCGCACTGGCCGAGGATGCGGCGCGCGCCATTCTGCAAGCCTCCGAGATCCGCGCGCTGACACCGTTCACGCGCACCGAGCCTGCGGCACTCCTCGCCGAACTCGCGCTGATCCGTGGCCAGGGCTATGCGGTGATCGATCAGGAATTGGAGCGCGGTCTCTGCTCCATCGCGGTGCCGGTCGCCGATCAGCGCGGGCGCGTCGTCGCCGCGCTCAATATCGGCGCTGCCGCCTCCGTCGTCCCGGCGGCGGAGATGCCCGGCCTCTACCTGCCGGCGATGCGCCGGGTGGCAGCCGCGATCGCCGCCGTGCTCGCCTGAACCGCCGCCGCCGAGCCCTCACTCCGCCAGGAAGGGATCGCGCAGCGTGCTGACAGCGTTGACGTGCGAGGAGAAGCCTTCATAGGTGCCCAGCACGCGGGCCGCAGCCGCGAGGTCGGGGTAGCCTTTGCGGGTGACATAGCCCACGGAACTACGGCGGATGAAATCCGTCACCGCCAGGGGGCCATAGGTGCGCGCGCCGCGCGAGGTCGGCAGCACCGCATTGGGGCCGAGCGCGAAATTGGCGATCGAGATCGGCGTATGCGGGCCGAGCAGAATCTCCGCCGCATCGGTGATCGCGCCGAGATATTCGAAGGGCCTGGTGGAGAGGATCTCCAGATGCTCCGGCGCGTAATCGTTGACGAAGGCGCAGGCCTCCTCCATCGAGCCCGCGAGGATGATGCCGCCGGCCCGCCCGGTCAGCACCGCGCGGGAGAACTCCGCCCGTTGCGGGGTCATCTTCTCCCAGAGGCCGGGCAGCGCGGCAAGCGCCTCCTGCACGACGCGCTCGGACGGGGTGACGAGCCAGGCAGAACTATCCGGCCCATGCTCGGCCTCGATGAGGAGATCGAGCGCCGCCAGCCCGCCGGAAACCGTCTCATCGGCGAGGATGATCGCTTCCGATGGTCCGGCCGGCAGCCCGGGGTCGATCGCGCCGGCGAGCAAGCGCTTGGCCGCCACCACCCAAGGGCTGCCCGGCCCCACGATCTTCTGCGCCTTCCGCACCGTCTCGGTGCCGAAGGCGACCGCCGCCACCGCCTGCGCGCCACCCACCTTATAGACGGTCTTGACCCCGGCGATGCGCGCGGCCACCAGGGTTGCGGCATCCACCTTGCCGTCCGGCCCTGGCGGCGTCAAAATCGCGAGATGCGGCACCCCGGCAACGACGCCGGGCACCGATGTCATCATCGTGACGGAGGGGAAGGAGCCCTTGCCGCGCGGCACGTAGAGCGCGACAGAGTTGATCGGCAGGTAGCGATCGCCTGCGAAAGCGCCGGGGCGCACTTCCTTCAGCCACATCGGCTCGGGCAGCTGCTCTTCATGGAAGCGGCGAATATTCTCGATACTAAAACGAATAGCCTCGCGCACGGCCTCGTCCACCGCGCCGAAGGCCTCGTCGAACTCGGCGTCCGACACCTGGAGCTGGTCCCCGGTGAGGCTCGCCGCACCATCGAATTCGCGGCCGAAGCGGACCAGCGCATCGTCGCCCTCCTGCCGCACCGCATCGATGATCGGCCGGACCTTGTCGAGAAAGCCCGAAAGATCGGCCTCCGAACGGGCGGTCAGCGCCGCCCGCTCCTCTCCGCTCAGCTTCTGGAGGGTCTGGACGTTGATGCCGGACATGTGCTTGCCGCCTCGCTTCAGATCGTTGACAGGTAGCCGCCGTCGATCACCAGGCATTGCCCGGTCATATAGCCGGCGGCGCGGCTGCCGAGGAAGAGCGCCGCGCCGACGAGATCGGCCAACTCCCCAAGGCGGCCGAGCGGCACTTTCGCCGTCATCGCCGCGACCCAGGCCGGATCCGCGTAGAAGGCTGCGGTCAGGTCAGTCTCGAAATAACCCGGCGCGATGGCATTGACGCGAATGCCGGCCGCGCCCCATTCGGCGGCCAGCCCCCGCGTCATGCCGAGCAGCCCGGCTTTCGAAGTGGTGTAGGGCACCGCCTTCGGCACGCCCACGAAGGAGGTGAGCGAGGCGATGTTGATGATGGCGCCGCCGCCGCGCCCCGCCATCTCCTCCGCCACCGCCTGCGCGACGAAGAAGGCGCCCTTGAGATTGGTCTGCATGATCCTGTCCCACAGCGCTTCATCGACATCGCGCGCCGGGCGGAGTTCCTCCACACCGGCATTGTTGACGAGAAGATCGACGGGCCCGGCGAGCGCCAGGGCGTGGCGGATGGAAGCGATGTCCCGCTGGTCGCAGGCAAGGCTCTGCGCCGTGCCGCCGAGTGCTGCGATCTCCGCGGCGGTCGCCTCCAGCGCCTCGGCGCTCCGCGCCGTGATGATGAGCGCGGCACCCGCCTGGGCGAAGCCGAGCGCGAGCGCGCGGCCGATCCCGCGGCTCGCCCCGGTCACGAGAACGCGCTGGCCGGCATAGGAGAAGAGACGCTCGATCCAGCTATGCCCGCCGGCCGCCGCAGACATCCGCGCCCTCCCCACATGTCTATACAAAAATGCCAGCCCGCTCCGCTTGCGTCAATCAAAGCGGCGCCCCGGGCCGGTCCCGGCTCAGGGCGCGAATTCGGCGATCAGCTGATGCGCAACACCTGGGTAGAGCAGGCGCACATGCGTCACCCAGCTCTGGTCGATGCGCGTCTTGCGGAGGATTTCGAGGCAAGCGGCGCCGATCGGCAGTTCGAGGTGCCGGGCATCCTTGCCGAGCGCGTTGACCGCCCGGATGCGATGGCTCGCGGCGCTGAAGGGCATGGAGTGCAGCAGCCACTGGCCGGGCACGGTCGTGCTGAAATCCGCCTCCAGCGCGGCCGGGGCGATGCGGGTGTTGATCGCCCGCGTCTCCAGGCAGAAGGCTTCGCCATCGGCGAGATGCAGGCCGGCGAGGATGAGCATCGCCTGCATCCCGCCATCCTGGCGAAGATCGAGCAGGCTCCGCTCGCTCTCCTGCAGCGGCCGCAGCTCGGCTTCGAGCAGCCGCCAGGCGTAAAGCCGGCCGAGGCCCGCGATCTCCTGCGCGATATCAGCGATTTCCATGACCGCGGACTGGCCACGCGGCTGCGCCACCACCGTGCCGCTGCGGCGGCGGCGCAGCAGCAGCCCTTCCCGCGAAAGCTGCGTCAGCACCTTGTTCATCGTCATGCGGGAAACGCCGTGGGCGGCGGCGAGGTCGGTTTCCTTGGGCAAGGGGTGGCCGGGCGGCCAGAGGCCGGAGAGGATGTTCTGCCGCATCTCTGCGCTGATGCGCGCATGCCGCGTATCGGCTCGGTCGGAAGGCGGCATGCACCACTCTCTGCAACGGGGGCGGTCTTGAGGCGCGGGCGCGGGCGCCGCCACCCGGCAGCGCCCGCAGCACGCAGCGCCTATCTATAGGCGTGACACCCCGGCCCCGCCAGCAAGCCCGCGGATGCCGCGCTCGTCCCCCCGGCCTTCGCCTCCGCCGTTCCGGCGCCTACAGCGCCTTCTCAAGCTCCGGCAGGATGGTGAAGAGATCGCCCACCAGCCCGTAATCGGCCACCTGGAAGATCGGCGCTTCGGCATCCTTGTTGATGGCGACGATGATCTTGCTGTCCTTCATCCCCGCCAGATGCTGGATGGCGCCGGAGATGCCGACCGCGATGTAGAGATCGGGCGCCACCACCTTGCCCGTCTGCCCCACCTGCTGGTCGTTCGGCGCGTAGCCGGCATCGACCGCGGCGCGCGAAGCGCCGATCGCAGCCCCGAGCTTGTCGGCGACCGGGGTGATGAGTTCCTGGAACTTCTCGGAAGAGCCGAGCGCGCGGCCCCCCGAGACGATGATCTTGGCAGACGGCAGCTCCGGCCGCTCGGATTTCGAGAGGCTTTCGCCGACGAAGCTCGAAACCCCCGGATCGGCGGCGGCCGCCACCGTCTCGATCGGCGCGGCGCCGCCTTCGGCCGCCGGCGGGAAGGCGCTGGTGCGGATCGTCAGCACCTTCTTCGCATCCGTCGCCTGCACCGTCTGGATGGCGTTGCCGGCATAGATCGGCCGCTCGAAAGTATCGGGCGAGACGATCTTGAGCACGTCCGACACCTGCATGACATCGAGCAGCGCGGCGACCCGCGGCATGACATTCTTGCCTGAGGCGGAGGCGGGTGCGGCCAGCACGTCATAGCCCGGGGCGAGGGACAGGATCAGCGCGGCCAGCGGCTCGGCCAGCTGGTGGGCGAGCGCGCCATCTTCGGCGAGCAGCACCCGGGCGACGCCGGCGAGCTTGGCCGCCGCCTCCGCCGCCGCGCGGGCACCCTGCCCCGCCACCAGCACATCCACCGTGCCGCCGAGCGCCTGGAGGGCGGCAATGCTCCGCGCCGTCGTCTCCTTCAGCGCCAGGTTATCGTGATCGGCCAGAACGAGCGTCTTCATCTCTCTCTTCTCCCGTCTCGCGTCTCAGATGACGCCGGCTTCGTCGCGCAGCTTGGAGACGAGTTCGCCGACCGAGCCGACCTTCACCCCCGCCTTGCGCCCTGCGGGCTCCACCGTCTTCAGCACCTTGAGTCGCGGCGCCGGATCGATGCCGAGTTCCGCCACCGGGCGGATGGCGACGGGCTTCTTCTTCGCCTTCATGATGTTCGGCAGGCTCGCATAGCGCGGCTCGTTGAGGCGGAGATCGGTCGTCACGATCGCGGGAAGTGCGAGCGAGACGGTCTGCAAGCCGCCATCGACCTCCCGCGTGACGGCGATCCGCCCCTCGCCGACCTCGACCTTGGAGGCGAAGGTGCCCTGCGGCCAACCGAGCAGGGCGGCCAGCATCTGGCCGGTCTGGCCGCAATCATCGTCGATCGCCTGCTTGCCGAGGATGACGAGGTCGGGCTTCTCCTCGGCCACCACCGCCATGAGGATCTTGGCGACGGCGAGCGGCTCCACCGCTTCGGCCACCTCCACCACGAGGCCGCGATCGGCCCCCATGGCGAGCGCGGTGCGCACCGTCTCCTGCGCCTGCGAAGGCCCGATGGAGACGGCGACGATCTCGGTCGCGCGGCCGGCCTCGCGCAGGCGGATCGCCTCTTCGACGGCGATTTCATCGAAGGGGTTCATCGACATCTTGACGTTGGCGAGCTCGACGCCGGACCCGTCCGCCTTGACACGAACGCGGACGTTGTAATCGACCACCCGCTTTACAGGCACCAGGATCTTCATCAGGCCTCCAGAAACAGCATGCACGCGCCGGCGCGCGATGGGGCCAGTCCTATAGGCTGGGGGCGGGCCGGCGCAACTCCCTCGATGCCGCCATTAGGTGAAACGCCCCGGCCCGGAAAACTGGACCGGAGGCGACCGTGCCCCAGCCCGAATGCGACATGCGGGCGGGCAGGACCACCCGGCAGGCCCGGCTGGACAGGGCCGGCCGGCGCAGGCAGGCTCCCTGCGCCCGAGCCGCGCGGGGTGCGCCCCACGCTGATCAGCAAGAAACAGGCGGAAGCAGAGGAAAACCCATGGCAGCGACGGTCAACTGGGGCGTGCTCAGCACGGCGAAAATCGGCCGCGAGCAGGTAATCCCGGCGATGCAGAAGGGCGCGGTCAGCCGCATCCTCGGCCTCGCCTCGCGCGATGAGGGCAAGGCCCGCGCCACCGCCGGGGCCCTCGGCATCCCCCGCGCCTACGGCTCCTACGAGGCGCTGCTGGCGGACCCCGAGATCCAGGCGATCTACAACCCGCTGCCCAACCACCTGCATGTTCCCTGGACGATCCGCGCGCTCGAAGCCGGCAAGCATGTACTCTGCGAAAAGCCGATCGCGCTCGGCGCGGCGGAGGCGGAGGCGCTGCTGGCGGCGCGCGACCGCACCGGGCTGATCGTCGCGGAAGCCTTCATGGTCCGCCACGCGCCCTGGTGGCAGCGCGTCCGCAGCCTGGTGCGGGAAGGCCGGCTCGGCCGCGTCTCAGCGATCCAGACGGCTTTCAGCTACTATCTCGATGATCCCGGCAATATCCGCAACATGGCCGATATCGGCGGCGGCGGGCTGATGGATATCGGCTGCTACGCCATCGCCACCGCCCGCTACATCTGGGGCTCGGAGCCGAGGCGCGTCGCCGCCCTGATGGAGCGGGACCCCGCGATGGGGACGGACCGGCTGACGAGCGCGCTGCTCGCCTTCCCCGAGGGCCAGCTGAGCTTCGTCTGCGCGACGCAGCTGGTGCCGCATCAGCGGGTGACGATCATGGGCAGCAAGGCGCGGGTGGAGGTGCTGATCCCCTTCAACGCGCCGAAGGACACGCCCTGCGAGATCCTGATCGACGAAGGCCGCGCCCTCGGCGGCCGCATGGCCGAGGTCGAAAGCTTCGCGCCGGCCGACCAGTACACCCTCCAGGGCGACGCCGTCTCCCGCGCCATTCTGGGCGAGGCAGCGCTGGAATTCCCGCTCGAAGACGCGATCGCCAATATGCGGGTGATCGACGCGCTGTTCCGCGCCGCCGAACGGGGAAGCTGGGAGACGGTCTGAGCCGCCTCCCGCTCGCTCAGCCGGCGCGCCCGGGCGGCTGGATCATCCGGCCGAGCGGGCCGCCGCCGAAGAGATGCACATGGAAGTGCGGCACCTCCTGCCCGGCATGCAGCCCGTGGTTGGAGAGCAGGCGGTAGCCCTCCTCTTCGAGGCCGAGTTCCAGGGCGACGCGGCCGACCGCGCGCCAGAAGCCCGCGATCTCGCCCTCCGCCGCGCGGGCGGTGAAATCGCGGGCCGAGACGTAGCGGCCCTTCGGGATCACCAGCACATGCACCGGCGCCTGGGGCGCGATGTCGTGGAAGGCCAGGGCGACATCGTCTTCGTACACCTTCCGGCAGGGGATCTCGCCGCGCAGGATGCGGGCGAAGATGTTCTGGTCGTCATAGGGCTCAAGGCCGGTCACGGGCATCACGCCTCTCCTCTGCTATCCGCGCCCGCTTCTTTAGGACGGGTCGCCACGGTTCCGAAACTGGCAAGCGTCACGCTCAGCATGCCGGCGAGTTGCAGGAGGCTGAGGCGCTGGCCGAGGATGAGGAAGCCCATGATGGCGGCGGCCACCGGCTCCAGGCTCATCAGGATGCCGAAATGCCGCGGCTCCATCCGCCGCAGCGAGGCCATCTCCAGCCCGAAGGTGAGGATCGGCGAGAGCAGCGAGATCCCCGCCATGGCGAGCACGGCGAGCGGCGTGACGGCCTGCCAGTGCGGCACGAGGCCGATCGGCAGGCCGGCGAGCGCCGCCGTGCTCATCGAAAGGGCGAGGCCCTGGAGGCCGGAGAAGACCTTCCCCACCCGCCGCGTCATCAGGATATAGCCGCCCCAGAAGACGCCCGAGCCAGCGGCGAAGAGCAGGCCGAGGAGATCGCCGCCGCCATAATCCTGCCGGGTGAGCAGCCAGACGCCGAGCGCGGCGAGCGCCGCCCAGAGCAGATCGCGCAGGCGCCGCGAGCCGGAGAGCGCGACGGCGAGCGGCCCGAGGAACTCGATCGACACCGCCTGCCCCACGGGAATGCGGCCGACGGCGGCGAAGAAGCAGAAGGACATGGCGGCCGTGATCAGCCCTAAGGCCGCCGCCGCGCCGAGCTGGCGGCCGGAGAGGCGCCAGAGGCGCGGCCGGGCGATCGCCAGGAAGCAGAGGGCGCCGGCGATGAGCCGGAGATTGGTCGCGGCCGCGCTGCCGATGAGGTGGATCACCGGCACCGACAGCGCCGAGGCGAGCTGCGCCGAGGAGACCGCGGTGACGAGCCAGAGGGTGACGGGGATCTTTCCGGCCAGCTGCCGCAAGCCCGCGAGCGAAGAGTTCATGCGTCAGACAGTCAGGGAGCGAGCGCCGTGGCGCCCCGGTGGCGGGAAGCCTCTCTGACGGCCCTGCCGCGCGGCCTCTGTCAAGGGCAGGCAGCAGCGTCGTGCCCTCGTCCGGATATTGACAATTCAGCGGCACCGGCGACGGCGGCACTGGCTTCGCTTGACGCGGCTTGGCCGGACGCCGCTAGCTCACCCACCGGCCGATCCCCCGCGCGGCATGCGCGACAGCCTTCGATGCAGGATCGATCAGCCCGATGCCGGACCTCTGCGAGGAGAATGCGATGCCGCCCGATCAAGGACCGACCGATGAAGGAGCGAGCGGCACCAAGGCCCGCGCCACAGCGGCGGGGCCAGGCCCACAGACCGCGGCGCTCGGCCAGGTCGTGCTCGTCTTTCAGGGCGGCGGCGCGCTCGGCGCCTATCAGATCGGCGTCTTCGAGGCGCTGGCGGATGCCGGCATCGCGCCCGACTGGGTGATCGGCACCTCGATCGGCGCCATCAACGCCGCCCTCATCGCCGGGTCGAAACCTGCCGACCGCATGGCGAAGCTCGAAACCTTCTGGTCGCGCATCGAACGCCGCAGCCTCGGCCAGAGCCTCGCGGGCCTGCCGGGCCTCGGCTCCCTCGCCGCCAATTGGACGACGCTGATGGCCGGCCTGCCCGGCTTCTTCACCCCCAACCCGCTCGCCTTCACCAGCCCCTTCATGCCGCTCGGCGTCGAGAAAGCCGCCTATTACGCGACGGATGCGCTGCGCGAGACGCTCGCCGATCTCATCGACGAGGACCTGCTCAACGCCGGCACGCCCCGGCTGACGGTCGGCGCCGCCAATGTCGGCACCGGCGAGATGCGTTATTTCGACAGCCGGGAGGAGCGGCTCGGCGTCTCCCATATCCTGGCCTCCGGCGCCCTGCCGCCCGCCTTCCCGGCGATCCGCGTCGGCGAAGAGCTGTTCTGGGATGGCGGCATCCTCTCCAATACCCCGGTCGAAGCGGTGTTCGACGATAAGCCCCGGCGGGATTCGCTCGTCTTCTCGGTCCATATCTGGAACCCGCACGGGCCGCAGCCTGAAAGCATCTGGGAGGTCGCGAGCCGGCAGAAGGACATCCAATATGCCAGCCGCACGCTCTCCCATATCGAGCGCCAGCGGCAGCTGCACCGCCTCCGCCACATCATCGCCGAGCTGGCGAACCGCCTGCCCGAGGATGACCGTGCCGATCCGCGCGTGCGGCTGCTCCGCTCCTATGGCTGCGTCACGCGGATGCATGTCGTCCGCCTCATCGCCGCCCGCCTGCCGGGCGAGGATCATATGAAGGACATCGATTTCAGCCATGAGGGGATCATGCAGCGGCGGCTGAGCGGCCGGGAGGATACGCGCCGCGTGCTCGCCCGCGCGCCTTGGCAGGGCACCTTCGATCCTCTGGAGGGCTTCGTGCTGCATGAGGCGAGCGAGCCCCCCGCCCGCCCCGGCTGAGGGATTTTTGAGGGATTTTTGAGGGATCGCTGATCTATCGCGGCCCTCGAAACTCGAAGATTGTGGCAATCCTTGCCCATCCGAGAAGAAGAAGACCGCATAATGAACCGTATGGACGGAAAGATCTGCCTCGTCGCCGGGGCGACCCAGGGGCTCGGCGCCGCCATCGCCCAGAGGCTCGCCCAAGCCGGGGCGGCAGGGCTCGTCATCACCGGCCGGTCCGAGGCGCGGGGCGCTGCACGGGCCGCGCGGATCGAGGCTGAGACCGGCTGCCCCACCCGCTTCATCCGCGCCGATTTCGCCTCCGTCGCCGAATGCCAGGCGGCGGTCACCGAAACCGAGGCCGCCTTCGGCGCGCTCCATGTGCTCGTCATCGCCGGCGCCTCGACCGAGCGCGGCACCATCCTCGACACCACGCCCGAAGCCTTCGATGCGATGATCGCGACCAATCTGCGCGGCCCCTTCTTCCTCATGCAGGCCGCCATCCGCCAGATGATCGCGCGCGGGATCGCGGGCGCCATCTGCAACATCGGCTCGATCTCGGCGCTCTCCGGCCAGCCCTTCATCAGCGCCTATTGCGCCTCCAAGGGAGGGCTCGCGACGCTCACCGCCAATACCGCCTTCGCGGTGATGCGCAACCGCATTCGCGTCAACCAGCTGAACGTCGGCTGGATGGCGTCCGACCATGAGATCGCGATGCAGGCGGCCGAGCGCGGCGATGCGGACTGGCTCGGCAAGGTCGCGGCCGAGATGCCCTTCGGCCGGCTGGTCGATCCGGCGGAAGCGGCGCGGGCGGTGAACTTCATGGTCTCCGAGGATGCCGGGCTGATGACCGGCGCCATCGTCAACTTCGATCAGTCGGTCTGGGGTGCGGCGGCGGGCGCGATGCCGATGCCGGAAGCGCCGATGACCCTGGCGCGCTGAAACGACGAGGTTCGGACATGGCTGAGATCAAAGTAGGCGTCATCGGCACCGGGGTGATGGGGGCGGATCATGCACGGAAATTCGCGGGCCAAATTCCCGGCGCGCGGCTCACCGCGGTGCAGGATTTCGCGGCCGAACGCGCGGCGGCGCTTGGCCGCGAACTCGGCGCCCAGGCCTTCGAGCGGGCGGAAGACCTCATCGCGAGCCCCGAGGTCGGGGCGGTCGTCATCTGCACGCCCGATGCCACCCATGCCGCCCTCGGCCTTGCGGCCATCGCCGCCGGCAAGCCGGTGATGATCGAGAAGCCGCTGGCCGCCGGCCGCGCCGAGGCGGAAGACCTCCTGCGCGCGGAAATGGCCGCCGGCCGCCGGCTGGTGCAGGTGGGTTATATGCGCCGCTTCGATCCTGGCTATGTCGAGATGAAGCGGCATCTGGCCTCCGGCCGCCTCGGCGCGCCGCTCTTCCTCCATTGCCGGCACCGCAATGCGGTCTCCCCCGATTACCTCGATTCCCCCGGCATCATCGCGAGCACCGCGGGGCATGAGTTCGACATCGCGCGCTTTCTGCTGGATGAGGAGATGGCCGCCGCGACCGTCATCAGCCCGCGCGCCTCGCGCCTCGCGCCCGGCCGGCAGCCGCAATTCATCGTGCTGCAAAGCGTATCCGGCGCGGTGATCGATATCGAGGCCTTCACCGATGCCCGCTACGGCTACGATGTGCGGGGCGAGCTGGTCTGCGAGGAAGGCACGGTCTCGCTCCGCCCCGGGCCGCCCACCAGCCTCCGCCTCGCGGGCCAAGATGGGCTGGAGGTTCCGCCCGATTGGCGCGCCCGCTTCGCGGATGCCTATCGCATCCAGTTCGAGCAGTGGATCGCGTCCCTCCATGCCGGCACCGCGCCCGAGGGCGCCAGCGCCTGGGATGGCTATATGGCGCTCCTCGTCATCGATGCCTGCCTCGCGGCCTGGCGCACGGGAGAGCGCGTGGCGGTGGACCAGCCGGAACGGCCGGGCTTCTACCTCAGCGGTGGCCGCTGATCGGGGCGGCGCTGGCGAGCGCGGAGGGCCGCGTGACGGGAGATGGCGGCCGCTCGCATCAGGATGGCCGGATCTGTCCTGTCAAAGTCCGGCACCTTGCTTTCGCGCTTGCGCCAGCCCATCGATCATGATGCCACGAACCATCATTCGAGGCCGCTCATGTCCGATACCGCCCTTCTTGTCATCGACGTGCAGGAATCCTTCCGCCACGCCGCCTATTGGAGCGAGGCCGATCTCGCCCCCTTCGCCGCCCACCTCCAGGCGCTGATCGAGGGCGCGGCGGGGCGGGGCATGCCGATCGTGCAGATTTTCCACACGGCGGAGAGCGGCCCCTTCGCGCCAGCCGCGGGCCACGTGCGCACCCTCGCACCGATCGCCATCCGCCCGGATGCCATCTTCCACAAGACCCGGCATAGCGCGCTGGTCGGCACCGGCCTCGATGTCTGGCTGACGCAGCGTGGCATCCGCCGCCTTGTCATCTCGGGCATCCGCACCGAACAGTGCTGCGAGACGACGGCGCGCCATGCCTCGGATCGCGGCTGGACCGTCGATTACGTGACGGAAGCGACGCTCACCTTCGCCATGACCCATCCTTCCGGCGAGCGGTTCACCGCCGCGGCGATCAAGACGCGCACCGAACTGGTGCTGGGCGGCCGCTTCGCCCGGATCACGACGGTGGCGGAGGCGCTCGCCCGGCCGGATCTTCCGGCGGCGGCATGAGTACTGCCGCGCGGCCACGCCCCGTCATCGTGGTGCTGCCACCGCGCGTGCTGCTGCTCGATCTCGCGGGGCCGCTCGAAGTGCTGCGTCTCGCCGGCACGCTGCAAAGCGCGGTCACCTTCGCCGTGCAGTATGTGTCGCCTCTCCGCTCGGTCTCGTCCTCCATCGGCCTGCGGGTCGAGGGCGCCGGCCCGCTGCCCGACAGCGTTCCCGAGGATAGCCTCATCTTCATCCCAGGCTCGGCCAGCCAGGGCCTGCTGCCCTGGCCCCCTCCCGGGCAAAACGAGCCGGCGGAATCCGCCATCATCGCCTGGCTCGGCCGCATCCTGCGGCCACAGCACCTGCTCGTGACGGTCTGCGAGGGGGCGCTGCTCGCCGCCCGCGCCGGCTTGCTCGATGGCTATGCCTGCACCACCCATCACGCGCGATGCGCGGCGCTGGCCGCCACGGCACCCGGCGCCCGCGTGTTGCAGGACCGGCTTTTCGTGGAGGATCGCAACCGCCTCAGCAGCGCCGGCGTGACAGCGGGGATCGATCTCATGCTGCATCTCGTCGCCCGCTGGTGCGGCCCGGCCACCGCCGTCGCGGTCGCGCGCAGCCTCGTCGTCTATCTCCGCCGCGGTCCCAATGATCCGCAACTCTCACCCTGGCTTGAAGGACGCAATCATCTGCATCCGGCGGTGCATCGGGCGCAGGACGCGATCGCCGCCGACCCGGCGCGGCGCTGGTCGCTCGCCGAACTCGGCCGCATCGCCGGGGCAAGCCCGCGCAACCTCTCGCGCCTCTTCATGGCCCATGCGGGCATGACGGCGACAGAGGCGGTCAATCGCGGCCGCGTGGCGCTGGTGGAGACGCTTCTGGACCAGACCGATCTCGGCATGGAGGAGATCGCCCGCCGGGCGGGTTTCGGCTCCGCCCGGCATCTACGGCGGGTCTGGCGTCAATACGAGCGGCGGCCGCCTTCGAGCCTGCGCGGCAGGGCGAGTGCCGAGGCGCCGCGCTGACGCCCTATCCGCCAGGCTTGCCCGCAGCCCTCGGCGTCTCGGGGTATTCCGCCATCAGCGCGGCCATGACCCCGTTGGTCCAGCCGAAGCCGACCTGCAGGCTGTATTCACCGCCATGGCCGCCGGCCGGGGCACCCGCCGCCGCGACGACATTGTATTTCTCGACCAGCACGCCATCCTGCGCGAATCCCTGCTCCACCCGCATCTCCCAGCGCATGGCGATGGTGCGGGCCATATCCGTCAGCCCATAGGCGCGGAAGCCCTGCACGGCCATCCACTGCAACGGCGCCCAACCATTCGGCTCGTCCCATTGCTGGCCGGTATCGGTCGTCGTCGTCAGGATGCCGCCGGGGCCCATCAGATAGGTCTCGACCGTCTTGCCGACCTGCTTTGCCTGGTCATCGGTCGCGGCGTGGAAGAAGAGCGGCACCATGGTGGCCGCCGACAGCACGCCGGTGAAAGTCTGCGTCTTCCAGTCGTAATCGCCGAAGGCGCCACCCTTGGCATCCCAGAGCAGGTGCTGGATGGCGGCTTTGCGCCTGGCCGCAAGATCGGCAAACTTCTGCGCCTTCGTCTTGTCACCCTTCAACTTGTAGGCGTAGGCGAGATCGCTTTCGAGGTGGAACATCTCGGCATTGAGGTCGACGGGGACGATATCGAGGGTGTCGATCGTGCCGAGCGTCTTGCCGTCGGCGAGCCAGCGGGAGCTGTAATCCCAGCCGGATTCCGCGCCCGCGCGCAGATTGCGGTAGAGCACGGCGGGTTTCTCGCTGGATTTCTTCGATGTCTCCACATCCTCGCGATAGCTCTCGTCGCGCGGGGTATCCCGCGCATCCCAGTAGCGGTTGAGGATGGTGCCGTCCTTCAGCATGACGACGTTGCGCTTGGCCTGCCCAGGCTGGAGCTGATCCGCGCCCTGCATCCAGTAATCGTATTCACGCTGCATTTCGGGCAGGAAGGTCTTGTAGACGTCCTTGCCCTCTTTCTCGGCAAGGAGGTCGACCATGCAGGAGAAGAAGGGCGGCTGGGACCGGCTGAGATAGTAGCTGCGATTGCCGTTCGGCATATGGCCGTAGGTGTGGATGAGATAGGCGATGTTGCGCACCATGTTGCGCGCGGTCTTGTCCTGCCCGTCCTGCTCCAGGCCGAGCATCGTGAAATAGGTGTCCCAGTAGTAGATTTCGCGGAAGCGGCCGCCCGGCACGATATAGGGGTAGGGCAGCGGCAGCAGGGAGGACCACTTCTCCTTCTCGTCGGGCTTGCGCTCCAGCAGCGGCCAGACGGCGGAGATGTATTGGCTCACCGTCTCGCCCTGCTTGCGGTCGAAGGAGACGGAGATCTGCTTCGGCGCCTTGAAGTTCTTGGCGACGAAGGCTTTCAGGTCGAAACCCGCCTGGCTTTTCTGCGCCTCGTAGGCCGCCATGATCTTGGTCGGCGCTTCCGTGGGGATGGCATCCGCGAAGGTCTTCTGGTCGGGGAAAACCTGCGCCATCTCGACCGCGCGATAGAGATCGCCGAACACCACCGAGGGGGGCTGCGGTGCGGCCGCATCGGGCGCAGGTGCGCGCGCGAAGGCCGGGGTGGCGAGGGCGGTGGCGCAGAGCGCCAGGAGGAGGGTCTTCTGCATCACCATTTGAAGCTAGGCAGGGTCGCGACGGGCGCAAGCCCCGCAGCCGCCGCTTCGCGCTCGGCCTCAGCTTCCTGCCCGACGAGATCATGGATGCCATCAAGCACCCAGGCGGAATCGAGGCCGACTGCCGCCGCGCCGGCGATATCGGTGCGGAGCGCATCGCCGACCGCGAGCACAGGCGCGCCCGGGGGAACGCCGAGCATGGCAAGCGCCGGGCGATAGACCTCCCGGTCCGGCTTGCCGCGCCAGCGGAATTCCCCGCCCATGCGGGCATATTCCTCGGCCAGCAGCCCGGCGCAGAGGATCTCCACCCCGTCGCGGACGATGATGAGATCGGGATTGGCGCAGACCATCGGCAGCCCGGCGGCGCGGCAGGCGGCGAGCACCGGCAGGTGGGGGCCAAGCTCGGTCGCGCTCACCGCCTCGTCGGCGCCGATGTTGAGCACGAAATCGGCCTCCGCCGGGCTCAGCGCGAGATCGAGATCGAGCCCTTCGAGCAGCGGCAGATCCCGCGGCGGGCCGAGCCAGAAGGCCCGCCGGCCGAGGCCCGCGAACCACGGATCGTCCCGGTCGTGCAGCGCCTGCCACACGCTCTCGCCGCTCGTCATCACACCATCGTAGAGATCGCCCGGAATGCCGAGGGCGGCGAGCGCCCGAGCGACCATCGCGGCGCGGCGCGGCGCGTTGGAGAGCATGACGATGCGCTTGCCCCGGGCGCGCAGCGCGGCGAGCGTCGCCTTCGCGTCCGGATAGAGCTTCACCCCGTCGTGGATGACGCCCCAGAGATCAAGGATGAAGCCGTCATAAGCCTCGGCCAGCGGGCCGATCCCCTGCAGATGGCGCATGCCCGCTCAGATCCCTTCCGCGAAATGCGCAGCACGGCGGCCGACGCAATCGGCCAGCCGCGTCACCCCCTCGGCGCGAAGCCGGGCGGCGAGATCGGCCTTGATGCGGGCGATGCGCGCCGGGCCGCCATAGATGAAGGCGGTATAGACCTGCACGAGATCGGCCCCCGCCTCGATCTTGGCGAGCGCCTGCGCGCCGGAGCCGACGCCCCCCACCCCGATGAGGGCGAGGCGCCCGCCGGCGGCAAGGCGCGCCCGGGCCAGCATGGCGGTCGCCCGCGCGAAGAGCGGCTGGCCGGAAAGGCCGCCCGCTTCCTTTGCATTCCCGCTCCGCAAGCTGTCCGGCCGGGCGATGGTGGTATTGGTCAGGATCAGCCCGGCGACGCCGGCGGCCAGCGCCACGGCCACGACAGCCTCCAGCCCCTCGACCGAGAGATCGGGCGCGAGCTTGACGAAGACCGGCGGCGCATCCGGCACCGCCGCCCGCATCGCGGCGAGAATGGCGGCGAGCCGCGCCTCCCCCTGCAAATCGCGCAAGCCCGGCGTATTGGGGGAGGAGACGTTGACCGTGACGTAATCGCAATGCAGGGCGACGCGGCGGAGCAGCGCCGGATAGTCCCGCTCGGGCTCGGCGCCCTCCTTGTTCACGCCGATATTCGCCCCCACCGGCACCACCCGGCGGATCGCCGCGAGGCGCCGGACGAAGGCATCGATGCCGGCATTGTTGAAGCCCATGCGGTTGATGATCGCCTCATCCTCGGCGAGGCGGAAGAGCCGCGGGCGCGGGTTGCCGGGCTGTGGCCGCGGCGTCACCGTGCCGGCCTCGACGAAGCCGAAGCCGAGCCGCATGAGGGCCGGGAGCGCCACGGCATCCTTGTCGAAGCCGGCGGCCAGGCCGATCGGGTTGGCGAAGGCGAGGCCGCCCAGCCCGGTCGCGAGGATCGGCGCATCCGCCTCCCGCGGGCCGTCGGCGAGGCCGAGGCGGAGGCGGAGGCCGAGGATGGCGAGCCGATGCGCGCGCTCCGCCTCCATCCGGCGGAGCAGCGGCAAGGCGAGGGCGCTCAATCCGGCCATGCGCGCGGCCTCAGCCCCGGGCGGCCAGCGCCGCCGCGATGGCGGCGTTCATCGCCCGCACCCCGGCGCCGGGCCCTTCGGCGTGGTTCCACACGGCGCCGATAACGGCGAGGAAATCGGCCCCGGCCTGCACCAGGGGCGTGCAATTCTCCGGCGTGATGCCGCCGATCGCCACGGCGGGCAGTTCCATCATCTCCGACCACCAGGCGAGGATGCCGGGCTCCGCCTCCACCGGCGCATCGGCCTTGCTGCCGGTCTCGAAGAAGGCGCCGAAGGCGACGTAATCCGCCCCATCCTCGCCACCCTGCATCGCGAGTTCGCGGCTGCCATGGCAGGAGACGCCGAGCGTCAGCCCTTCGCCCAAGATCCGCCGCGCCTCCCGCACGCTCATATCCCCTTGCCCGACATGCGCGCCGTCGCAGCCGCAGGCGACGGCGAGATCGGGGCGGTCGTTCAGCAGGAAGGCGACATCCCGCGCATGGGCGACCGGGCGCAGCAAATCGGCCGCGCGGCGGATCGCATCATCCTCCACCTCCTTGAGGCGAAGCTGCACCGCGCCGACATCCCCGGCATCGAGCGCCTCGGCCAGCCGGTCGCGGAAGGGCGCCGGGTCGAAAGCGGGCGGGGTGATGAGATAGAGGCGGCAGGCGGGCTCAGCGGCCATGACATGCTCGAAACAGCGCAAGCGCGCGGCGGGGTGGGAGAAGCGGAGGGGTTAGCGGAAGCGGCCCTCCTTGTCACCCCGGTCACCCCGGCGGGGCTCGGCCGCCGGCCTCCGCCCCGCCGCTGGCCGTCAGCCAGGCGCGAAGCCGCCGCTCCGCCCCCCGCCCGGCGAGATCGAGGGCGGGCGGCGCCTCTGGCAGCAGCAGGGCACCCGTGGCCGCCGCCCGGGCCGCGATCTCGGCGCGAAGCGCGGGCTCGGGATGGCTGAAGACGAGGGCAGGCTGGCCGAGGCGCAGCGCCTGGGCGGCCAGCCCCGGCGCATCGGCGCAATCCAGCAGATCGGTGAAGCGCGCGCCCGGGCAAGCCTGCGCGACTTCGCCGATCAGCGCCCGCCACCAGGCAGCCCCCGCGTAAAGCGCCGCGCCGGGGCCGGAAAGCAGCGTCACCGGCAGGCCGGGGCGGAGCGCCGCGCAGCCGCCGGCCCGATCATGAATGGTCACGGCAGGGGGGAGGGCTGCCATGCGCGAAATCCTTGACGCGCCCCGCCCGACCTGTGCTGATGCGGCGAGGACTGTGAACGAGACGGTAGACTATCTTCCATGTCAGAGACCGAAGATGCCAGAGCGGCGCTGACCCGCCTGGAGACAGCATTGAGCCGTATCGCAGCCCAGGTTGCCAAGCCCCGTTCCGCTCCGGCCGCCGACGATCGGGGTGCCGCGCCCGGCGCGATGCCGGAAGGCGCTTCCGCCGAGAGCGCCGCGGCCACGGAGGCCGCGCGGCACGCAATCGTGACCCGGCTGGACGATCTCATCGGCGGCCTGCGCAGCGCGCTCGGCATGGAACGCCCCACCTGATGGCGGCCACGCCTTCACCCCGCCCATCGCGCTGAGACGGAGCACGCCATGGCCCAGGTCAATCTGCGTATCAACGGCTATGCCTATCTCGTCGGCTGCGATGATGGGCAGGAGCGTCATCTCGAAGCCATGGGCGTCGCGCTCGAACGGCGGATAGACCGGGCGCGCGCCGCCCTCGGCCCGCAGAGCGAGGCGCGGATGCTGCTGCTCGGCGCCCTGCTGCTCGCCGACGATCTGCACGACCAGGAGGCCGCATTGGCCGAAGCGCAAGCGGCCCTCGTCGCGGCCGAGCGTGCCGCGCGGGAGGCGGCAGCCGAGGCGGAAGCCGCCCGCGCCGCCGCCGCCCAGATGGCCGCCGCCCTGCCGGAACGGGCAGAGCCGGGCGGCGCGGACGATCCCGAATTCCAAGCAAGGGTGCGGCGCCTCGCGGACAGGGCGGAAGAGATTGCAGAAGCGCTCGAACGCTCCTAAGTATGGTGGGCGGAGCTGCCCGGTTCGACAGGTACATCATCCCCGGGGCCGATATCCATTCTCCTTGGGAGCTGGCGCTGCCGGGGCCCTGGTCTCGGTATCTGGTGCCCACCTGCTTTGGCAGGCTCTAGGAGGATGACCACGCCACCGGCCATGGCGGCTCCGCACTCACCCCCCACAGACACGCCTGCGCCCGCCGCGCCATCCTGGATGCAGGATGCGCCGGAGCTTGCCGCCGCCAAGGCCGCCGCGCGGCGAGAGGCGGCGGAGGCACGGGCGGGGCAGAACCCGGCCCTCGGCGCCGCCATCGCCCGCCACTTCCTCACCGGCTTCGCCCTGCCGCCCCGCGCCACCATCGCCGGCTTCTGGCCGATGGGCGATGAGATCGACATCCGCCCCCTGCTCGAAGCGCTTGCCGCCCGCGGCCACCCGATCGGCCTGCCGGTGACGGGGCGGCGCGGCGAGGCGCTGATCTTCCGCCGCTGGCAGCCGGGCGTGCCGCTCACCCCCGGGCGCTTCGGCACCAGCCATCCCGAGGGGCCGGCGATCACCCCCGATCTCATGCTGATCCCACTGCTCGCCTTCGATGCCGAGGGCCATCGCCTCGGCTATGGCGGCGGCTTCTACGACCGCACCATCGCGGCCCTGCCCGATGCCCTGCGCATCGGCTGCGCCTATGCCGCGCAGGAGCGGCCCCTTGTGCCGACCGGCGCCTTCGACCAGAAGCTGCATGCGATCGTCACCGAGGCCGGGCTGCGCCTGTTTGCCGCCGCCGGCCCATAGCGGAAGTTCCATGCGCATTCTTTTCCTTGGCGATATCGTCGGCCGGGCCGGGCGGGATGCGGTGGTGCAGGCGCTGCCCGGGCTACGCCAGCGGCTGAAGCTCGACCTCGCCATCCTCAACGGCGAGAATGCCAGCCACGGCTTCGGCCTCGGCCCGGATATGGCGGAGGCCTTCTTCGCCGCCGGCGCCAATGCCATCACCCTCGGCAACCATGCCTGGGACCGGCGCGAGATCATCCCCTATCTCGCCCAGGAAAAGCGGGTGATCCGGCCGATCAACTTCCCCCCCGGCACGCCGGGCGCCGGCAGCGTTATCCTCACGCTTGCCGATGGCAGGCGGGCGCTCATCGTCAATGCCATGGGCCGGCTCTTCATGGACCCGCTCGACTGCCCCTTCCAGGCGGTGGAGGCGCTGCTCGGCCGCTATCGGCTGGGCGCCGGCATCCAGGCCGCCATCGTCGATTTCCACGCCGAGGCGACGAGCGAGAAGCAGGCCTTCGCCCATAGTTTCGACGGCCGGCTGTCGCTCGTGCTCGGCACCCATACGCATGTGCCGACGGCGGATCACCAGATCCTCGAAAAGGGCACCGGCTATATCAGCGATGTCGGCATGTGCGGCGCCTATGACAGCGTGATCGGCATGGCCAAGGCAGGTGCGGCGGAGCGCTTCTGGCGCAAGATGCCGGGGGAGCGGCTGCAGCCGGCGGAGGGGCCCGTCACCATCTGCGGCGTCTTCGTCGAAACCGACGACGCGACCGGCCTTGCCCGCCGCATCGCGCCCTTGCGCCTGGGCGGGCGCCTTGCTGAAACGATCCCCGACGTTCTGTGAACCACTGCCGGAGCCGCGCGCCGTTAAGCTTGCCGCCGTCACCATGGTCTATAACGAGCCCTATTACCTGCCCATCTGGTGCCGCCACTACGGCGCGGCGGTGGGGCCGGAGAATTGCTACATCATCGACCATGGCTCGGATGATGGATCGACGGAGCGGCTCGGCGGCGTGAACCTCACGCGGCTTCCCCGCAGCCCGTTGGACGAGGACTGGCGCGCCCAGCTGGTCTCGGACTATTGCGCCGATCTCCTCGGCCGCTACGATGCGGTGATCTATGCCGATGTCGATGAATTGCTGGTGGCCGATCCCAGGCATCATGCGAGCCTCGCCGATTGCGCGGCGGCGATGCAGGGGCCGGTGCGAACCGCCATCGGGTTCGACGTATGGCACATCGCCAGTGAGCAGCCGCCGATCGACCTCTCCCGCCCGATCAGCGAGCAGCGGCAGTGGCTGTGGTTCAATTCCGCGATGTGCAAGCCCTCGCTCATCCGCGCGCCGGTGAAATGGGCGCCCGGATTTCATTCAGCCGGCGTGCCCGTCGATTTCAGGCACCTCTATCTGTTCCACCTGCATTATTTCGACACGGAACTCGGCATCCGCCGGCTGGGGAAAACGCGGGCGACCGACTGGCCCAACGATCACGTGAATCTGCACCAACGCCGATCGGATGAAGAGTGGCTGCAGATGTCACGGGACGTCGCGAAACTACCGAGAGCGCAAGGTGCCGACTTTGATAACGACCCTTTGCTGCACCTCGTGCTCAAAACTGTTCTGAGCCAGCGGGGGCGCGAGCATGACCAATATCGGATCGACCTCACCATCAACAGCCAGAGCCTGATCCCGCTGCCCGCACGATTTAAGGGGCTGTTTTAGCGTCCGCTGGGCGTAAGTTGCTTCGCGGTTGCCTCGGCGTTAACCTATCGTGCTCGCAAGAGAAAGACAAAGTGGGAGATCCGCCCGAGATGCTCGGCTTATTTCTGCGGCCTGACGCGGGAACACTGATCACAGGTCTCGCGCATGCACCAGCCGTGACGGCGCATGCTCTTGAAGTCATCGATCAAGGCTACACCGTCATCCCGAAGGCGATTTCACCTGAAACCTGCGCAGACACGATCAAGATTTTCCGCGCCTACGAAGCAGCAAACGAACCGATCTTTGCGCCAGCACGGGACGCGAACGGGCACTATCCCCGGATCGTAAACCTGCATCAGGTGATCCCCGAACTAAGCCGGCTTTTCACCCGCAACCCGATCTTGCTCGCGACCCTCGATGCTCTCTTCGGCGCGCCGGTCAGCCTCTACACCTCCTTATTCTACGAGGTCGGCTCCCAGCAGCCGATCCATCGCGATACGCCAGTCTTCGCAACCCGGCCGGAATACCTCTATTTCGGCCTCACCGTATATCTTGAGCCGACGGACGACGATAACGGCTGCCTGGAGGTACTGCCGGGTGGCCACCTGATCCCCGAGGTGGACCGTGAGGCGATGGCGATTAGACGTTTCGGCTCTCTCGATGCCGTGCCCGCGCTCGATAACGATTTGTGGGTCGAATATCAGGCGGCGGTGACTTCAGAAGCCGAGCGCCGGGGCATCATCCCAAAACGCCTGCATGTAAGCGCTGGGGATACGCTGATCTGGCATCCGCAATTGCCCCATGGCGGCACCCCGATCCACGACCATACCCGCACGCGCTTCAGCTTCGTGATGCACGTGACCCCGGAGGGCGTACCCGTCTATCACCAGAACGTCTTCTTCGCGCCGAGCAAGCCGATGCCGGAGGAGCCGCGGTGGGGCTATCACACCGTCGATGGCCGCAAGATCGCGGATCACCACGGCTATACCTCGCTCGGCAATGGGCGCGGCTATCATCGGGATGAGTTCGTCCGCCCCGTAGATCTGCCGGCTTTGGACGCCTAGAGGGCTCCGCTACTCCGCCGCGTGGTCCTGCGCCGGGGGCGGCGGGGTCGGCACTTCGGCGGGTGCCGCGGGCTTCATGCCGGGGGCGGGTGCGCTCGTCGGCGTCGTCGGCGCGACGACGGCAGCAGCACTGCCGCGCGCGAGGCGGTTGAAGGCATCGAGGGCGGCAATCTTGTAGGCTTCCGCGAGCGTCGGGTAGTTGAAGGTATTCTCGATGAAGTATTCGAGCTTGCCCTTCAGGTTGAGCACCGCCTGGCCGATGTGGATAAGCTCCGTCGCCCCCTCGCCCACGATATGCACGCCGAGCAGCCGGTGGGTGCGGATCGAGAAGATCATCTTCATCATCCCGGTCTCAAGCCCCATGATATGCCCGCGGGACGTCTCCCGGAAGCGCGCGATGCCGCATTCATAGGGAATGCCGCGCCGCTGCACCTCCTCCTCGCTCATCCCGACGGTCGAGATCTCGGGCACCGCATAGATGCCGTAGGGGAAGAATTCGGGCGCCGGCGGCAGCGGCTGCTGGAAGGCGTGGCAGGCGGCGATGCGCCCCTGCTCCATCGAGGTCGAGGCGAGGCTCGGGAAGCCGATCGCATCGCCCGCGGCATAGATATGCGGCACCTCGGTCTGCAGCGTCTGCGGATTGACGCGCACGCGCCCGCGCTCATCGGCCGAGAGGCCCGCGGCTTCGAGGTTCAGCGTGTCGGTGGCACCCACGCGCCCGGCGCAGTAGAGCAGCATCTCGCTCCGCACCACACGCCCGCTCTCCAGCACCGTCGTCGGCCAGCCGCCTTCGAGGGAGATCGAGGAGACCTTGGAGCCGAGGCGCAGCGCCATCCCCCGATCCCGCATCTGGTGGGTGAAATCCTCGATGATCTCGTGGTCGATGAAATCGAGGAAGCTGGTCTTGGCATCGACCAGCGACACGGCGACATCGAGCGCGCTGAAGATCGTCGCATATTCCACGCCGATGACCCCGGCGCCGACCACCGTGAGGCTGCGCGGCAGCTTGGGCAGTTCGACGATCTCGTCGCTATCCAGGATATGCGTGCCGTCGAAGGGCACTTCCGGCGGGCGGTAGGGCCGCGTGCCGACGGCGATGAGGATCTTGCGGCCGTGAACGCGCGTCACCTCGCCGCTTTCGGCCGTGATCTCGACCGTATTCGGGTCGATGAAGACGCCCGCGCCTTCTGCCGTGCGCACGCCGTTGCGGGTGAACTGGTGTTCGAGGATATCGACCTCGTGATCCAGCGTCTTGTGCAGCCGGGCCATGAGGTCCTCGGCCGCGATATCCTTCTTGACGCGGTAGGAGCGGCCGTAGAAGCCGCGCTCGCGATAGCCGGTGAGGTTCAGCACCGTCTCCCGCATGGTCTTGGAGGGGATGGTGCCGGTATGCACCGAGACGCCGCCCACCCGCCGGCCCTTCTCGATGACGAGGACGGAATAGCCGAGCTTGGCGGCCTGGATGGCGGCTCGGCGGCCGGAGGGGCCGCTGCCGATGACGAGGAAGTCATAGGACAACACGCGCTCACATTCCCTTCGCTTCTGCACAAAAACCCTAGCACGCCCCGCCGGCGAAGAAACGCCCCCGATCGTTGCCGCATAGCCGCATCGCCACTACCATTCGATGACCATGGGCCCCGCCCGGGGCCCAAGACCACCTGCGAGGACAGCGAGAATGGCGACCGAAACCAGCGCGCGAGCGGCTTTCGACTGGGCAGACCCCTTTCTGTTCGATGCGCAGCTGTCGGAAGAGGAATGCATGGTGCGCGATACCGCGCGTGCCTTCGCGCAGGAGCGGCTCCAGCCCGGCATCACCTCTGCCTATATGGGTGAGGCCTTCGACCGCAAGCTCATGGAGGAGATGGGTGCCCTCGGGCTTCTGGGCCCGACGATCCCGGCGGAATATGGCGGTGCCGGGCTCGGCTACGTCTCCTACGGGCTGGTGGCGCGGGAGGTGGAGCGGGTCGATAGCGGCTACCGCTCGGCCATGAGCGTGCAATCCTCGCTCGTGATGTATCCGATCCACGCCTATGGCTCGGAAGCGCAGCGGCGGAAATACCTCCCCGGCCTCGCCGCCGGCCAGCTCATCGGCTGCTTTGGCTTGACCGAGCCCGATGCCGGATCGGACCCTTCGGGCATGCGCAGCAAGGCGGTGCGGGTGGCGGGCGGCTACAGCCTCTCCGGCGCCAAGATGTGGATTTCGAACAGCCCGATCGCCGATGTCATGCTCGTCTGGGCCAAATCAGAGGCGCATGATGGGGCGATCCGCGGCTTCATCCTCGAACGCGGCATGGCGGGGCTGACGACGCCGAAGATCGAGAACAAGCTCAGCCTGCGCGCCTCCGTCACCGGGGAGATCGTCATGGATGAGGTGATGGTCCCGGAAGAGAACCTGTTGCCGGGCGTCTCCGGCATCAAGGGGCCGTTCAGCTGCCTCAACCGCGCCCGCTACGGCATCGCCTGGGGGGTGATGGGGGCGGCGGAATTCTGCTTCCACGCCGCCCGGCACTATGTGCTCGACCGGCAGCAGTTCGGCCGGCCGCTCGCCGCGACCCAGCTTGTCCAGAAGAAGCTCGCGGATATGGAGACCGAGATCGCGCTCGGCCTGCAAGCTGCCCTCCGCGTCGGCCGGCTGTTCGACGAGGGGAGGCTGGCGCCGGAGGCGATCTCCCTCGTCAAACGCAACAACTGCGGCAAGGCGCTGGAGATCGCCCGCGCCGCGCGGGACATGCATGGCGGCAACGGCATTTCGGCGGAATTCCATGTCATGCGCCACGCCGCCAATCTGGAGAGCGTGAATACCTACGAGGGCACGCATGATATCCACGCCCTCATCCTCGGCCGTGCCATCACGGGGCTGGCGGCGTTTTAGAGGAGCGACGATTGCGGGCGGGTCAGGGAGCTGCCGGCCCCGGCTCTCCCCCGTCTCGCGCCGCCCCTCNGGGGGCGCCGGCGACGTAGGATTTGAGATCCTCGACCTCGCGCTGTTGATCCTCGATCCGGATCTTGACGATATCGCCGATGCTGACGATGCCGACCAGGCGCCCCTCTTCCACCACCGGCAGGTGGCGGAAACGCCCTTCCGTCATGATCGCCATCGCCTCGTCCACCGGCGTCGCCCGCGTGATGGTGCGGACGGCGCGGGTCATCACCGCCGAGACCGGGCGTTCCAGCGCGGCAGCCCCCTCGGCCGCCAGGGCCCGCACGAGATCCCGCTCGCTGATGATGCCGATGAGACGCTGCCCCTCCATCACCGGCACCGCGCCGATGCGCTTCTCGGCCAGGAGCCGGCAGACCGCGGCCAGCGAGGCGGCGGCATCGGTGACCGCCACCAGATGAGATTTCCCGCGCAGGATCCGATCGACAGACATGGCACGCCTCCCTCTGCTCTCTGCATTGCCGGCCCGGGCGCGCGCGGCGGCGCGCGGCGGGCCAGGGGGGAATGATAGCAAACTTCGTTGCGCGCCTGGGCGGAATTCTCGCCCGCCCCGGCGGCCGCGGCACTCAGATCACCCGGGCGCGCCGGCGATACCAGAAGGTGCCCGCGAACATCAGGCCAAGCAGGCCGTAGCCGATGATCGGGGAGAGCAGCAGATAGGTCGCGATCGGCCAGAGAAAGACGAGCCAGATCATCAGCGCCGTCTGCGCCACGAGGCCGATGCCCCAGAACAGGGTGAGGCGGCGGAAGAAGGCGGCTCCCCCCGCGCTGGCGGCGAAGGCTTCCAGCCGGGCGGCCGCCTCCGGCCCCTGGCGGGCGAAGGTGGCGCGGGCGAGATGGGTGAGCAGCGGCTGGCGCAGGCAGAGGCTGGCGAGGAAGACGAGGCCGATCAGGCCGGTCACCGCATTTTCGCGGATCTGCAGCAGCTTCGGGCTGCCGCCGAGGAAGGTCGCCAGCATGGTGAGGATGATGCCGGCGAGCACGATGACGCTCACCGCATCGAGCCGCCGGCTGCGCGCCAGTTCGAACAGGCTCCAGAGCAGCGGCGGCAGGGCGGAGCCGACGAGGCCGGCGAAATCCCCGTAATGCGGGGCGAGCAGGGAATAGACCGCCCAGGGGGCGAGGATATTGGCGCCGAGTTCCAGCACCAGATTGACGGAGAGGTGCTTCACGAAGGCCCTTGCGCTGCCGGTTCCGCCAGCCGCCCGACCCGGCCGGGCGATCTCAGCGGCGGAGCCTAGAGCAGATCCTGCCGGGATGGAAATCTTCGCCGCACGGGGCGGGCGGGCCGATCCCGGCCGCTCGGCCGCTCGCTCGGAAGGTCGGGCCGGTCAGAAGGCCGGCAGGTCGTAATCCCCGGCCTCCTCGGGCGCCGCCGCACGCAGCAGATCGACCGAGCGGCGCAGCCCTTCGCGCCGCGAGAGGATGACATCCTCATGCTCGATGGCGAGCCAGCCATCATAGCCCGCGAGCCGCAGGCGGTAGCAGAATTCCCGCCACCAGCCCTCTCCGTGGCCGTAGCCGAGGGTGATGTAGCTCCAGGCGCGGGCGCCGATATCGGTGAGCGGGCCGTTCTCCAGCCGGCTCGTCAGCGCCATCCGCGGCTTGTTGAGGAAGGTATCCTTGGCGTGGCAATGCAGGATCGCCTCCCCCAGCGCATCGACGGCCGCGAGCGGATCTGCCCCCATCCACATCAGATGGCTCGGGTCGAGATTGGCGCCGACGATGGGGCCGATCTCTGCCCGCAGGCGCAGCAGGCTCGGCACGTTATAGACGAGCTGGTTGCCGTGGATCTCGACCGCGAGCTTCGTCACCCCCTCGGCCTTCGCGAAAGCTGCGAGATCATGCCAATAGGGCAGCAGCTTCTCCTCCCACTGCCATTTCAGGCTGCGGCTCGTCTCGGGCGGCCAGGAGGAGATAATCCAGTTCGGGCAGCGGTCGCCCGGGCCCCCGGCCGGCAGGCCGGACATGAGCACGACCTTGTCGATGCCCAGCGCGCCGGCGAGGCGGATCGTCTCGTAGAGCGCGGTCGATTGCTGCTCGCCCTCCACCGGATGGAGCTGGTTGCCATTGGCGTTGAGCGCGATGAGATCGAGCCCGCGGGCCGCGAAGGCGCGCCGCAGCGCATGGCGGCCGGGCTCATCCGTCAGCAGGCCGATACGGTCGAGATGCGGCGCCGCCGTCCAGTTCGCGGCGTTGAGCTCGATGCCCTGGATGCCGAGTTCGGCCGCCTGGTCGAGCATCGCCTCGAAGGGCAGATGGCCGAGACTGTCGGAAACCATGCCGATTTTCATGCGTCGTCTTTCGCTGGAGAAGGTGCCGCGGCGCTCAGGCCGCGCGCTCGCCCCGGTGCAACTCGTGCTGCAAGGCTTCAAGCCCGGCACCGCCCGCCATATGGAACATCAGATTGTCGAGCGTGAGATCGGCGCGCGGCGTATCGAGCTCCACCTCGCCCCGCGAGAGGACCATGAAATGGTCCCCCACCATATAGGCGTGGTGCGGGTTGTGGGTGATGAAGATGACGCCGATGCCGTGCTCGCGCGCGGCTTGCGCGATATAGCGAAGCACCACGCCCGATTGGGAGACGCCGAGTGCTGCCGTCGGCTCGTCGAGGATCAGCACGCGCGCGCCGAAATGCACGGCGCGGGCGATGGCGACCACCTGGCGCTGCCCGCCCGAGAGGGTGCCGACCGGCTGTTCCAGATCGACGATATTCGTCCCCATGCGCTTGAGCTCGCGCGCCGCAGTCTCCCGCATCCTCTGCACGTCGAGCCGCCGCAGCAGGCCGCGGCCCATGCGGAGTTCGGAGCCGAGATAGAAATTCCGCCAGACGGAGAGCAGCGGCACCAGCGCGAGGGTCTGATAGACGGCGGAGATGCCGAGATCGAGCGCCTGGCGGGGCGAGCTGAAGTGCATCGGCTGGCCGTCCACCGCATAGGTGCCCTGGTCGTGCTGGATGAGGCCGGCGATGATGCTGATAAGCGTCGATTTGCCGGCGCCGTTATCGCCCAGGATGCAGGTGACCTCGCCCTGCCGCACCACGAGGTTGACCCCCCTCAGCGCACTGATATTGCCGTAGCTCTTGCCGATATTGGAGAGCGTGATGATCTCGCTGCCAGCATGATTGGTCATCTTACTTGCTCCGGCTCACGGCCCGCATGCGGAGCCAGCCATTGAAGACGGTGGCGAGCAGCAGCATGAAGCCGACGAAGAACATGAACCAGTCCGGGTCCCAATCGGCATAGATGACGCCTTCGGTCGTCATGCCGAAGATGAAGGCGCCGAGGGCGGAGCCCGCCGCCGAGCCATAGCCGCCAGTGAGGAGGCAACCGCCGACCACGGCGGAGGCGATGTAGAGCAGCTCGTTGCCGATGCCGGCGCCCGATTGCACCGTGTCGTAGGCGAAGAGCATGTGCATGCCGGTGAACCAGCAGGAGAAGCCGACCAGCATGAAGAGGCCGATCTTGACGCGGCGGACGGGAATGCCGACGGCGCGCGCGCTGTCTCCCTGGCCGCCGACCGCGAAGATCCAATTGCCCATGCGGGTGCGCAGAAGCACCCAGGTGGCGATCGCGGCGAAGATGATCCAATAGACGATGGCGATGCTGATCTTGACGCCGCCGATCGGGATCTGGGAAGCGAAGATGCGGTGCGCGAGGTTGAAGCCGCCCATGCCGCTGATATCCTCGGTCGCCACATTGCCCGTCACCAGCTTGGTGATGGCGATATTGATCCCCTGCAACATCAGGAAGGTCGAGAGCGTAACAAGGAAGCTGTGCAGCTTGGTGCGCACCAGCAGATAGCCGTTGAGCGCGCCGATGCCGAGGGAGAAGAAGAGCGCGAAGATGACGCCGATCCAGATATTGCCGGCCACCTGGGTCGCGAACATCGAGGCGGCGAGCGAGGAGGATGTCACCGCGACGCCCGCGCTCAGATCGAATTCGCCGCCGATCATGAGGAGCGAGACGGCGACGGCGGGAATGCCGAGCGTCGCTGCCTGGTAGAGCACGATCGAGAGCGCCGAGGCCTGCCGGAAGGGCGGCGCCATGACATAGAAAAAGACGAAGACGAGAATGACCCCGCCGAGCGCGCCGACTTCCGGGCGCTTCATCACCTTCTTCCAGAGCGGCTGCTCGACGAGCTGCGCTCGCTGGGTCCGCGTTTCCGCGCGATCTGTCACGACGCTCACCTAAACCTCCCCCGGCAGAACCGCCACGCGCATGCGGCGGTTCCGAACGACCTTCCCGATCGGGATACGAGGGCGCCGGCCTGTGCGGCCAGCGCCTTCACCACCTCAGCGCGTGCCCGCCTTGGCGAACTTGGCGACTTCCGCTGCGTTTGATTTATCGACGAAGGTCGGGCCGGTCAGAACCGGCTGGCCACCACCGACGACATCGCCGTTGATCTTGTTGAGCCAGAGGAAATCAACCGCGAGATAGCCTTCGACGAAGGGCTGCTGGTCGATCGCCCATTGCAGCTTGCCCTGCTCGATGAGCTGAATCGCACGCGGCGACATGTCGAAGGTGCCGACCTTGGCATTGCTGTTGGCCATCGAAATGGCCTGCAGCGCGGTCGGCGCGAAGGGCGCACCGAGCGTCACGACATAATCGATGTTCTTGTCCTGCTGCAGCTTGGCAACCAAGCGTGATTGCGTGGCCGCCATGTCCGAGCCCGGGACATAGAGCACGTACATCTGGCCCTTGAAGGTCTTCTTGATGCCGTCGCAGCGCTGTTCGAGCTGCACCGCGCCCTGCTGCTGATCGACGCAGACGATATCCTTGGCGCCCTCGCTGTTCAGCCGCTCGCCCACCGCTTCACCGGCAACCGTTTCGGCCTGACCGACATAGGAGAGAAGGCCCATGCTCTTCCAGGAATCGGTGCCTGCGTTGAAGCCGATGATCGGGATGCCCGCCGCTTCGGCAGCCTTCACGGCCGGCGCCTCGGCATCGGGGAAGGCGAGCGTCAGCGCGATGCCATCGACATGCTGGGCGACGACGTTGTTGATGAGCTGCGCTTCGCCGGAGGCCGTCGGGTCGGAAAGATAGAGCAGCTTGATATGGTCCTTCTTGGCCGCCGCATTGGCGCCCTTGCGGATGATGTCCCAGAAGGTATCGCCCGGCTGCGCATGGGTGATCATGGCGACCGTCATTTGCTTGGTCGCGGCCTCGGCGCGTACCGCGGTGCCGCCGGCGAGACCGGCGAAGCCAGCAATCGCGCCCATCATGGCGGCAGTAGTGAGCAGAATTTTCTTCATCGAATTCTTGTCCTCTCCCAGACGCGCCTTGTTATGGCGGCGCAATACAACGGCTTGTTTTTGTTTCTTACGCAGAATTTCGCAACAGCTAGCCTGGTGGCACGCGGCCCGTCTTGGCGCGGCCAGCGCATGCTCCTCCCTTGTCATTTCGGCGCGAACCGCTCCGCCCGGCGCGATATGGCCATAGCGGCCGCCTCCTGTAAATCCGGTTTTGACGTATTTCGACCGGAAATTCCACTTTTTTTGCGATATCGACCGCCAATTCCATATTTGCCTGCACTTTCGGCATCACGCCGGGCAAAGGTGGTGCGCCGCGTCGCCTGGCCATTCCAGGCGGCGGCCAAGGGCCGGTCGGCGATATGCCGGGTCTTCTCAGCACCAAAGCGGCGTATCGCCGGGCCTTGAAGCGCGCGGTGGGCCAGGGCGGCCGCTCCGCGGCAGGGCCCGTGGAGGAAAGCGAAAAATGCAGCCGCCTCCTGATATGGAACATGCGTTCCATATCAGACCTGTTGATCGACGAATGGGGGTGAGGTGCCCGCCCTCCCGCGGCAGCGGGCAGCGGCGCGGAGCCCGCGGCGCGGAGCCTGAAGCGCAGCCCAGCCAGGGGACCGCGTTTCTCATCTGACAAGGTGAGGACGGCCGCCGGGCCGATAAGCGGCAGGCACTGGCGGCCGGCGCCCCGCGCCCCAGTCAGGGAGCGCGGGAGCCGGCCTGGAAGTGTGTCAGAACCGCTCCGGTCGCCACACCCTCGTCCTGCCCGGCTTCATGACGGGCATGACGAGGGTGACGACTGCTACGGATCGGTCTGACGCGCGCTCATTTAGCGCGGCGCCGTCATCGCGCCGTCCAGCCGTCGCCACACGCCATAGGGGTTCTCGTCCCGCAGAACCGGCGGCAGCAGGTGCTCGGCCACGTTCTGGTAGCAGACGGGGCGGAGGAAACGGCGGATGGCGAGCGTGCCGACCGAGGTGGTGCGGCTGTCCGAGGTGGCCGGGAAGGGCCCGCCATGCACCATGGCGTGGCTCACCTCCACCCCGGTCGGCCAGCCATTGACCAGGATGCGGCCGGCCTTGGTTTCAAGGATCGGCAAGACCTGCGCGAAGAGCGGCTCATCCTCCGGCGCCATATGCACCGTGACGGTGAGCTGCCCTTCCATGTCTCCGACGAGGGCGGCAAGCGCCATGAGATCGGCATCCCGCACCAGGAGGCCGGCGGCGCCGAAGATCTCATGCGTGAGATGCGGCTGCGCCGCCAGGGTCGCGGCATCGGTGCCGAACAGCGCCGGTGTCGCGCGGCGGGGCTCCGCCCGGCCTGCGCCGAGGCGCTCCACCCCCGGCGTTGCCGCCATCGCGGCGACCGCCTTCTCATAGGCCGCGAGAATGCCCTGGTGCAGCATCACCCCCGCCGCGGCATCGCCGAGCGCTTCCGCCGCCGCCGCCACGAAGGCATCGAGCCCGGGGCCCGGCACCGCGATCAGAATGCCCGGATTGGTGCAGAACTGCCCCGCCCCCATGGTGAGCGAGCCGACGAAGGCGCGGCCGAGTTCCGCACCGCGGGCGGCCAGCGCCCCCGGCATGAGAAAGACCGGGTTGACGCTGCTCATCTCGGCATAGACCGGGATGGGCTCCGGCCGCTCGGACGCGATCTTGGCAAGCGCGAGCCCGCCGCCGCGGCTGCCAGTGAAGCCCACCGCCTTGATCCGCGGATCCGCCACCAGCGCCTCGCCGCTCGCGGTATCCGCCCCGAAGATCAGGGAAAAGACGCCGTCCGGCAGCCCGGCTTCGGCGACCGCGGCGCGGATCGCCCGGCCGACCATTTCCGAGGTGCCCGGATGCGCCGGATGGCCCTTGACGACGACGGGGCAGCCGGCGGCCAGCGCCGAGGCGGTATCCCCCCCGCCGACCGAGAAGGCGAGCGGGAAATTGCTCGCGCCGAACACCGCGACCGGCCCGAGCGGGATCATCCGCATGCGCAGATCCGGGCGCGGCAGCGGCTTGCGCTCCGGCAGCGCCGGGTCGATCCGCACATCCTGCCAGCCGCCTTCCAGCACCTCGCGGGCGAAGAGCCGCAGCTGGCCGACGGTGCGGCCGCGCTCACCCTCGATCCGGCCGCGCGGCAGCCCGGTCTCGGCGCAAGCCCGATCGGTCAGCGCATCGCCGAGCGCGTCGATCTTGTCGGCGGCGAGGTTGAGGAAGCGGGCACGGGCCTCGGGCGTCGTCGCGCGGTAGGGTGCGAAGGCCGCCGCCGCCAATGCGCAGGCTTGGGCGACATCCTCCGCCGTCGCCCCGCCATAGCTCGGTTCCAGCGCCGCGCCCGTCGCGGCATCAAAGCCGTGAAAGGCCTTGGCCTGCCCCCGGCGCGCTTCGGCACCGATCAGCATCTCTCCGGTCAGGTTCATCATCGCATCCTTGTTCTGGCGATCGGCCCTTCGGTCGCTCGCTCTCACTTGCCCCAGCGCAGCACCAGCGGATCGAGCCGGCGCGCGACGTCCAGCAGCCCCGCCTTGATCTCGGGCGAAAGCGCCGGCAGCGGCGCGCGCGGCGCATCGCAGGCGATGATGCCGCCGGCCTTCATGAGGGTCTTGGCGGCAAGCAATCCACCCTGGCGGTTCTCATAATTGATCAACGGCAACCAGCGGTTGTAGCGCTCCACCGCCGCCTCGCGGTTGCCGGCGAGGTAATCATGCACGATCGGCTTCAACCCGTCGGGATAGGCTCCGGCGGTCATCGCGCCGCGCGCCCCGGCATCGAGATCGGGCAGCAGGGTGATCGCCTCCTCGCCATCCCACGGACCTTCGATCGCATCCCCGCCGAGGCGGATCAGCGCGCGCAGCTTCTCGGCCGCCTGCGGCACCTCGATCTTGAAGTAGGAGACCTGCTCGATCTCGCGCGCCATGCGGGCGAGGAAGGCGGCCGAAAGCGGCGTGCCGGCGACCGGCGCATCCTGGATCATGATCGGAATCGAAATCGCGTCCGACACCGCTTTGAAATAGTCGTAGATCGCGGGCTCGGGCACGCGGAAGGTGGCACCATGATAGGGCGGCATGATCATGACCATCGCCGCACCCTGGTCTTGCGCGCGGCGGCTGCGCTCGGCCGTCACCCGGCTGGAGAAATGCGTCGTCGTCACGATCACCGGCACGCGGCCCGCCACATGCCGGAGGATGGCAGCGGTCAGCGTCTCGCGCTCCTCATCGGAGAGGACGAACTGCTCGGAAAAATTGGCAAGGATGCAGATGCCATCCGATCCGGCGTCGATCATGAAGTCGATCGCGCGGAGCTGGCCCGCCATGTCGATCGCCCCCGTCTCGTCGAAGATCGTCGGCGCCACGGGGAAGATGCCCTGATAGGGGCGTTTCGTCTCGGCCATGTGGTCTCTCCCAAGAAGCCTTTTCAGTGATTGTCGCGCGGCACCGGCGCGCCGGAGCGGCCGACCAGGAAATCGAGATCGGCGCCCTCATTGGCCTGCAGCACGTGATCGACATAGAGCTTGGTATAGCCGCGGGTCGCGGCGGGCGCGGGCGGCACCCAGGCGGCGCGGCGGGCGGCAAGCTCCGCCTCGTCCACATGCAGATGCAGGCTGCCTGCCGCGACATCGAGGGTGATGAGATCCCCGTTCCGCACCAGCGCGAGCGGGCCGCCGGCGGCAGCCTCGGGCGCCACATGCAGCACCACGGTGCCATAGGCCGTGCCGGACATCCGGGCGTCCGAAATGCGGATCATGTCCCGCACGCCTTGTTGCAGCAGCTTCGTCGGGATCGGCATGTTGCCGACCTCCGCCATGCCGGGATAGCCCTTCGGCCCGCAGTTCTTGAGCACCATGATGCAGGAGGCGTCGATATCGAGCGCCTCATCCTCGACCGCGTGGTGCATCTCCTCGACAGTCTCGAAGACGACGGCGCGGCCGGTATGCTTGAGAAGCTCGGGCGAGGCGGCGGAGGGTTTGATCACCGCCCCATCGGGCGCGATATTGCCGCGCAGGATGGCGATGCCGGCTTCCGGCTTGAAGGGCTCTTCGAAGGAGGTGATGACCTCCCCGTTCCAGCAACGCGCGCGCGCGACGTTATCGCCGATCGAATGCCCATTCGCGGTGAGCGCGCCCTCATGCAGCAGCCCCTGCTCGATCAGCGTCTTGAGCACCACGGGCAGGCCGCCGGCATAGTAGAAATCCTCCATCAGGAACTGCCCCGAGGGCATGAGATTGACGAGGCAGTGGACGCCTTTCCCCAGCCGGTCGAAATCGTCGAGCGTGAGATCGACGCCGACGCGCCGGGCAATCGCGATGAGATGGACGACCGCGTTGGTCGAGCCGCCGATCGCCGCCAGGGTGCGGATCGCATTCTCGAACGCCTCGCGGGTGAGGATCTTGGAGAGGATCAGATCCTCGTGGACCATCTCGACGATCCGCCGGCCGGAAAAGCGGGCAAGCTCGTTCCGCCTTGCATCGACCGCCGGGATCGCGGCATTGCCGGGCAGCGAGACGCCGAGCGCTTCGACCATCGACGCCATGGTCGAGGCCGTCCCCATCGTCATGCAATGGCCGGAGGAGCGGTTCATGCCGGCTTCCGCCTCATGGAACTCTTCGAGGGTGATCTCGCCCGCGCGGAGCTGCTCGCTCATCGAGATGATATTGGTGCCCGAGCCGATCATCCGCCCCTGATAGACGCCGCGGAGCTGCGGCCCGCCGGAAACGCCGATCGTCGGCAGATCGGCCGAGGCGGCACCCATGAGCAGAGCGGGCGTGGTCTTGTCGCAGCCCATCAGAAGCACGACGCCATCGAGCGGATGGGCGCGCACCGCCTCCTCGACATCCATGGACGCCAGGTTGCGATAGAGCATGGCGGTCGGCCGCATCGTCACCTCGCCGAGCGAGGAGACCGGGAATTCGAGCGGAAAGCCGCCGGCATCGAGTACGCCGTAGCGGACATGCTCGGCGATGGTGCGGAAATGGGAGTTACAGGGGTTGAGCTCGGACCAGGTGTTGCAGATGCCGATGACGGGCCGGCCCTCGAACTGATCCTGCGGAAAGCCGCGATTCTTGAGGAAGGAACGGTAGTAGAAGCCCATCTTGTCCTGCCGCCCGAACCATTCCTGGCTGCGCAGGGGTTTCTTCCTGGTCATGATCGCGTGCTTCCGCCCTGTCGTGGTCTGATCGCCAATGATCCGATCATAACGCCCGCGCGCGGGCTTGGCCACCCGGCACGGTGCGGGCCGCCCCGGCGGCGCGGGCAGAGCGGGTGGGGAGCGCGAACGAGGGGTGCGAGCGGGGGCGCGGAGCCAGGCGGAGGGCGCGGCAGGATATACCGCTCCTTCATTTCTTCTTGCTAATGATGGTATCAGTCGTAAACAAATCATGAGGGCTAGCCGATGTGTGACACCGATTGCGCGCCTCTCGCCCGTCGTTCCCTCCTCAAGGCAGGCGTTGCCGGCCTCGCCATGGGCGAGATCGCCTTGCAGGCGACCAGCCCGGCCGCCGCCGCCGATGCACCACCCGCCGGCGCGCCCAATGCCATCACGCCGGATCAGGCGCTCGCCCGGCTGATGGCGGGCAATGCCCGCTATGTGGACAATAGCCGCCGCAACGCCGATTTCGCCGCCGGCCGCGCCGACCGCGCCGCAGCGCAATACCCGATCGCCGGCATTCTGAGCTGCGCCGATGCCCGCGTCGCCCCCGAATATGTCTTCGACCAGCAGCCGGGGGAGCTTTTCGTCACACGGGTTGCCGGGAATTTCATGACCACCGACGGTCTCGCTAGCCTCGAATACGGGGTGAAGTTCCTCGGCCTGCCGCTCATCATGGTGCTCGGCCATGCCGGCTGCGGCGCGATCGCCGCGACGATCAAGGTGCTGAAGGAGCATGTCAGCCTGCCCGGGCATCTGCCCGAGCTGATCGCCGGCATCAAACCGGCGATCGATCTTGCCGAGAAATCCAAGGCCGCGGACCCTCTGGCCGCCGCCATCAAGATGAACGTGCGCTACAATGTGCGCCGCTTGCAGCATGCCCGGCCGATCATCGCCGAGGCGGTGGCGGCCGGAAAGGTCAAGGTCGTCGGCGGCTATTACGAGATCGCGACCGGAGCGGTGACGATCATCTAGCCGCGGGCAAGGATCAGCGGGGGCCGCTCACCCTGAGCGGGGCGGCCGGCTTGGCGGCAGCGCGGCTGGCGCCCGCCGCCTCGCCCAGCCAGGCGGCCGTGCCGTCCCCGCGGCTCTCGTCCAGCCAAAAGACCAGGGCGGCGGCCGCCACCGCCGGCACGGCGAGCGCGAGGAAGGCGCCCTGCCAGCCGAAACAGGTGACGGCGGCACCCCCCGCGAGGCCGGAGAGCGCGCCGCCCACCCCCTGGCCTGTATTGACCGCGCCGAGCGCCGTCTGCGTGCGGCCCGAGCCCCAGGTGAGATCGGTAACGACGAGCGGCACCGCGACCCCGATGAGGCCCGAGCTCACCCCGTCCATCACCTCGGCCAGGATCAGCCAATAGGGATCAGTGACGAAGGCCGAGAAGAGCGCGCGCACCGGCAGCACCAGGCAGGCGAGCACGAGGAGCCGGCGCCGCCCGCCGCGTTCCGCCCAAAGCCCGGCGGCGAGCGCCACCGGGATCATCACCGCCTGGGCGACGACGACGTAACCCGCGAGCCAGCTATCTCCATCATGCGCGGAGGTGACCAGCCGCTCCGCCACCAGCGCCAGCATATAGCCATTGGCGAGGTTGAAGAGCGCGAGGGCGAGGGCGAGAATGCCGAGCTTCGGATTGCGCAGCACGACCGCGATGCCGGAGCGGTGCTCCACCTCGTCCGGCTCGCTCTCCTCCCAGCCATGGGCGCGGCGGCCGTTGAAGGCGTGGAGCGGCGTCGCCACCACCGCGAGGATGGCGCAAAGCGCCATCGCGCCGAAGACCCAGAAGGGCGCCGTCGGCCCCAGCCAATGATCACCGAAGCCGATGAGGATGGCGGCGAGCACGATGCCGCCATGGTTGAAGGCCTGGTTGCGCCCCTGCTGCGCCGGAAAGCCCGCCTTGCCGACCATGCCGAGGGTGAGCAGGGTGATGCCGGGCAGCAGCAGGATGCCGCCGAGCGCGGCGAGCCCCTGGGAGAACAGCACCCAGGAGAGATCGTGCCGGGTGGCGAGCAGCAGCAGCGTGCCGAGGAAGATGGCGCCACAGGCGGCGGCGAGCAGGCGGCGGGGGCGGCGGGCATGATCGACGAAGAGGCCGGCCGGCCCGTTCAGCAGCAGGGCGAAAAGGCCGATCACGGTCATCACCGTGCCGGTGCGGGCCGGGCTCCACAGCTCGTCCGCCGCCAGCCAGGTGGCAAGAAACGGCCCCAGCCCGCCCTGGATATCGCCCGTGAAAAGGTTGATGAGGCCGAGATGGGCGGTGGGGGACATCAGGCGCGCGGGATCTCCGGCAGGTGAGCGTGTGGGTTTAGATAGCTCCCGCCGCGCCCCCCGGAAGAGGCGGCGCGCGGCGGGCCTCGGCCCTCACCGTTTCTTGCGGATCGCGGATCGCGCGGCGCGGGGGGACAGGGGGGCCGAGCGGGAAGCATGGCCCTTGCCAATCCGCCCGCCCGCGGCCCAGGAATTGGGGCCAGGGCGACGCCCTGCCCATCCGTCGTTTCGGAGCCGCCCCGCATGCCCGAGCTTCGCCTCCGCATCCTGCTCGACCCGGGCGGCCATATCGGCCCCGGCAAGGTGCAGCTGCTCGAAGGGATTGGGCAGCTCGGCTCGATCGCCGCGGCCGGCCGGGCCATGGGCATGTCCTATCGCCGGGCCTGGGAACTCGTGGAAGAGATGAACCGCATCTTCGGCCAGCCGGTGGCGGCTGCGCAGATCGGCGGCCGGCAGGGGGGCGGCGCGCAGCTCACCCCGCTGGGGGAGGAGATCGTCCGCGCCTTCCGACAGGCGGAAGCTGCGGCGGCGGTGGCCATCGCGCCGCAGATGCGGGCACTGCAGGCGGCGGTGCGGACGGGCGAGACCCGCGGGCAAGACGAGACGTGAAAGCGAGACCGACCTTGAAGCCAGGACGAAACGTGAGGGCGGGACGAAGCGTACCGGCGGGGTTGGGCGGATCGCCTTTCGCCGGTGCCTGGCCCGCCCCATCGCGCGGGTCAGCCGGCGCGGCCGAGCCCCGCCGCCAGCCTTGGCGCTGGTCCCGAGGAGCGCGCTGACATGGCCGATGGAGAAGCCAGGCTGGCCGAGGCGCAGGCCGCGGCGCCGCGCCCGGGCGGGGATGGCAACCGGCGCGCCATCGCGGCCCTCATGCTGGCGAGCTTCGGCATCGGCACGGGCGAGTTCGTCATCGTCGGCCTGGTTCCGAACCTCGCGGCCGGCCTTCGCGTCTCGGTGCCGACCGCCGGGCTGCTCATTTCCGTCTATGCGCTGAGCGTCGCCTTCGGATCGCCCGTCGTCGCGGCCCTGCTCTCAGGCGCGCCGCGCCGGCGGGCGCTCCTGCTCCTCATGCTGGTCTTTCTCGCGGGCGATCTTGCCTGTGCGCTCGCGCCCGATTTCCGCGTGCTCATGGCCGCGCGCGTCGCCACGGCGCTGGCGCATGGCGCCTTCTTCGGCATCGCCGCCATCGTCGCCGGCCAGTTGGCGCCGCCGGGCCGGGCGGTGCGGGCGGTGGCGCTGCTCTTCACCGGCATGACGGTCGCCAATGTCATCGGCGTGCCGATCGGCACCTGGATCGGCCAGGCGGCCGGCTGGCGCACCACCTTCCTGCTGGTCGCGGCGCTCGCTGGCGCGGCCTTCCTCGCCATGCTGTTCTGGATGCCGCGGGATCTCGGGCGGGGCGCCGGGGGTCTGCGCGGCGAGTTCGCCGCCCTCGCCCGGCCCCAGGTCTGGCTCGCCATGGTGACCAGCGGGATCACCTCCGCCGCGCTCTTCATCGTGCTCACCTTCATCACGCCGATGCTGGAGCATGCGGCAGGCTTCACCCCGCAAGGCGCGGCGCTGGCGCTGTTCGTCTTCGGCGGCGGCCTCACCATGGGCGGACTGCTCGGCGGGCGGTTGTCCGACCGGACCACGCTGCCCGCCATCCGCCTCTTTCTCGTGCTGGAAGCGGTGGCTCTGCTCGCACTCCGCCTCGTCCTGCCGCAGGCGCCGCTGGTGCTGGCGGCGATCTTCGCCTGGGGGGTGGCGGCCTTCGCCCTGGTGCCGCCCTTGCAGCACCGCGTCGTCATGGAAGCGAAGGGGGCGCCGCAACTCGCCTCCACGCTCAACCAGTCAGCCTTCAACCTCGGCGATGCGCTGGGCGCGGCCCTGGGCGCCGGGGTGCTGGCGCGGGGCCTCGGCTACCTCTGGCTGCCGGCAATCGCGGCCCTCATCCTCTGCCTCGGCCTCATCCCGGCCTTTCTCAGCCGCAGATCGCCGCAGATCTGACACCCCCCGGGGCCCGCCCCCCCTTGGCCTGCGCCGCGCCGATCGCTATTGTCATTCGGGAATAGCGCCAATCATCCGAAGGAGCGCCTTGTGCGAAGACGAGAGCTGCTGATCGCGACCCTTGGCCTCGGCCTCGCCGGCGCGAGCCGAAACCGCGCCTTGGCCGCCGGACCCGCGACCCTCAACGTCGCCTATGCCGGTTCGCTCGTCGCTCTCATGGAGCACGGCATTGCCCCGGTGTTCGACAGGGCGACCGGCCGCAGCTTCCAGGGCTATCCTGGCGGCTCCGACAAGCTCGCCAGGGAAATCGGCGGCGAGCTGATCCAGGCGGATGTCTTCATCAGCGCCGATCCGCGGGTGAATGCCTCCCTGATGGGCCTCGCCCACGGCAATTGGGAGGATTGGTTCATCACCTTCGCAGAGAGCCCCCTCGTCATCGGCTACGACCCTCACAGCCGCTTCGCCGCCGATTTCGCGCAGAAGCCCTGGTACGAGGTGCTGCAGACGCCGGGGCTCCGCCTCGGCCGGACGGATCCGCGGCTCGACCCCAAGGGCCGCCTGACCCTGGCGGTGATGCAGAAAGCCGAAGCCGTGTACAAGTTGCCCGGCCTTGCCCGAACGGTGCTCGGCGCGCCCGAGAACCCGGCCCAGGTGCTGCCGGAGGAGACGCTGGTCGGGCGTCTCGAAACCGGCCAGGTGGATGCCGGCTTCTTCTATTCGACCGAAACGGCGGAGCTGAAGATCCCGACCGTGCGGCTGCCGCCGCCCGTGGCACTCGCGGCGCATTACACCGCCACCATCCTCAACAGATCGCCCAATCCCGCGGGCGCGGCCGAGTTCCTGGCCTTCCTGCTCAGCCCTACCGGCCAGGCGATCCTGCGCCGGCACGGCCTCGATCTGGTGCGACCGAAGCTCACCGGCGCGCGGCAGAAGGTGCCGCCCGGCCTGCTCGCGATGCTTGGGCCCTGACCGGCGGTGCCGGCGATCAGGCAGCCGGGCGTCTCCACGATGCTGCCGCTGCTGGCCGGGCTGCTCGCCCTCTATCTCGCCGCGCCCTTCCTGGCCGGGCTCATGCATCTCGGCATCGCCGATTGGCGCGGGGCGAGCTGGCAGGGCCTCGGCCAGGCAACCCTCATCTCCGTCCTGAGCGCGAGCACCGCGACCGCGCTGATCGCCCTGGGCGGCATTCCCCTCGGCTTCCTGCTGGCGCGCGCCAGGCCGGGCGCGAACGGCCCGGCCAGGCGTGGCCCGGCCAGGCGTGGCGACTTCGCCCGCGCCCTCCTCGGCTTCTGCGTGCAACTGCCGCTCGCCCTGCCGCCGCTGTCGAGCGGCATCCTCCTGCTCTTCTTGCTCGGCTATGCGAGCCCGCTCGGCGCGCTGACCCATGGCGCGCTGACCGATAGCTTCGCCGGCATCGTGCTGGCGGAAACCTTCGTCGCCGCGCCCTTCCTCATCATCGCCGCCCGGTCGGCTTTCGCCGCCGTCGATCCCGTGCTCGAGGATGTGGCGCGCACGCTCGGCCACGGGCCGGGGCGGGTGTTCTTCGGCACTGCCCTCCCCCTCGCCTGGCGGGGGATCGCGGCCGGCATGCTGCTCGCCTGGCTGCGTGCCTTCGGCGAATTCGGGGCAACCGTGATGGTCGCCTACCATCCCTATTCCCTGCCGATCTACACCTATGTCGCCTTCGGGGCGGGGGGGCTGCCGGCGATGGTGCCGGTGCTGGTGCCGACGCTGGGTGCCGCCCTCCTCGTCATGCTGGCAGCGTCGCGGTTGACGGCGCCGGCCCGGCTGCCGCAACACAGCCCCCTGCCCCAGGAGGCGGCTGGGCAGAGCGGCCTCCGCCCCGCCCCGCCACGCCCGGCGCTGCCCCGCCCGGCGCCGCGCGGCCTCAGCCTCCGCATCACCCGGCAGGCGGGCGGCTTCACCCTCTCGCTCCAGCACAGCACGGCGGCGCGGCGGATCGCGCTGCTCGGCGCCTCCGGCTCGGGCAAATCCCTCACCCTGCGGGCGATCACCGGGCTCGATCGCGCGGCCGGGGATCGGCTGCTGTTCGGCGAGGCGGATCTCGCCGCGCTGCCGCCCGAGGCGCGGCACATCGCCTATGTGCCGCAGAGCTACGGGCTCTTCCCCCATCTCGGCGCCTTCCGTCAGCTCGGTCGCGCGCCGGATCACGATCCCGCGGCGGCGTGCTTCTGGTTCACCCGCCTCGGCCTCGCCGGGCTCGAGCATCGCCGCCCCGAAGCTCTCTCCCTCGGCCAGCAGCAGCGGGTAGCGCTCGCCCGCGCGCTCTGCCGGCCGGCCGGGCTGCTGCTGCTCGACGAGCCTTTCGCCGCGCTCGACGCGCCGCTGCGCGCGGAATTGCGCCAGAGCCTCCGCGCGCTGCAGGAGGAGACGGCGATGACGACGATTCTCGTCACGCACGATCCGGAGGAGGCCTTCCTGCTGGCCGACGAGATCCTCGTGCTGCGCGGCGGCGCGCTGGTGCAGGCAGGCGCCGCCCAGGCACTCTTCACCCGCCCGCGGGATGCGGCCGTGGCACGGCTGCTGGGCGCGGGAGAAGCCTCGGCGGGCCGCGCGATCGCGCCGGCCCTGCTCGATATCGGCGGGGGCATCACGCTCGCCGTCTCCGGCCCGCCGCTGACCCCGGGCGGCCGCTATGGCTGGAGCATAGCGCCCGCGCATCTTCGCCTGCTGGCCGAGGGCGGGCTGCCGGCGACGATCCTCTCCGTCTCCCCCGCCGCCGGCGGGCGCCAGCGCGCGCTCATCCGCATCGGCGATATCGGCGGGGCCGAGCGTCTGCTGGAACAGGCGCCGGAGGAGAGGCTGGCGCCGGGGCCCGCGCGGGTTGCGATCCCGCCCGGTTCGCTGCAAATCTGGCCGGAGGGAGCGGCGGCGGAGACCGGCCGCGGGTGAAGGCCGAAGCCGCGATCGCCACCCGCTCCCCCGTTTGCGGTAGCATCCGGCCCCCGAAAACGTTTACAGATAAGAGCTATAACGCCCCGGCTGAAGGCGGCGAGGATCGAGGAGGAATGAGACGCGATGACCGCCATGCGCACCATCAAGGGGCCGGCCATCTTCCTGGCGCAGTTCGCGGGCGATGCCGCGCCCTATAACAGCCTCTCCAGCATCGCCGAATGGGCAGCCGGCCACGGCTACAAGGGTGTTCAGATCCCCTCCTGGGACGGGCGGCTCTTCGACCTCAAGCGTGCCGCCGAAAGCCGGACCTATTGCGACGAGGTGCGCGGCACGCTCGCCGCAGCCGGCGTCGAACTCACCGAGCTTTCGACCCATCTGCAGGGCCAGCTCGTCGCCGTCCACCCGGCCTATGACATCGCCTTCGACGGTTTCGCCCCCGAAGCGCTGCGCGGCAATCCGGCCGCCCGGCAGGAATGGGCGGTCGATCAGCTCAAGCTCGCCGCCCGCGCCTCCCGCAATCTCGGGCTGACCGCGCATGCCACCTTCTCGGGCGCGCTCGCCTGGCCCTTCCTCTATCCCTGGCCACAACGGCCGGCCGGGCTCATCGACACCGCCTTCGACGAGTTGGCCCGCCGCTGGCGCCCCATCCTCGACGCTTTCGACGAGGCGGGCTGCGATCTCTGCTACGAAATCCACCCCGGCGAGGATCTGCACGACGGCGTGACCTACGAGATGTTCCTCGAGCGCGTCGGCAACCACGCCCGCGCCAACCTGCTCTACGACCCGAGCCACTTCGTCCTCCAGCAGCTCGACTACCTCGCCTATATCGACATCTACCACGAGCGCATCCGCATGTTTCACGCCAAGGATGCCGAGTTCACCCCGAGCGGCCGGCAGGGCGTCTATTCCGGCTTCCAGCCCTGGGCCAACCGCGCCGGGCGCTTCCGGTCTCTGGGTGACGGGCAGGTCGATTTCGGCGCGGTCTTCTCCAAGCTCACCCAATATGGCTTCGACGGCTGGGCGGTGCTGGAATGGGAATGCTGCATCAAGGATAGCGAGCAGGGCGCGGCAGAGGGCGCGCCCTTCATCGAAAGCCATATCATCGAGGTCGCCGCCCGCGCCTTCGACGATTTCGCGGCCAGCGGCGTCGATCAGGCAACCAACCGCAAGCTGCTCGGGCTCTGAGCGGCGCGCTGCCTCAGGCGGCGTCGAGCCCGCGGCTCCTGAGGAGGGGCGCCGTGCTCGGCGCGCGGCCGCGGAAGGCGATGTAGAGCGCCATCGGGTCGCGCGTGTCCCCGGCGCTCAGCAGCGCGCGGAGCCGCGCGGCGGTGGGCGGATCGAAGGCGCTGCCGGCCTCGCGGAACGCCTCGAAGCCATCGGCATCGAGGACTTCCGACCAGAGATAGGAGTAATAGCCCGCCGCATAGCCGCCGCCGGCGAAGAGGTGCTGGAAATGCGCCGGGCGGTGGCGGATGCCGATCGCCTGCGGCATGCCGATCTCGGCGAGGAAGGCGGCCTCGAAGGCCTCGATATCGATCGTCTCGGGCGCCGGATGGCGATGCAGGGCGAGATCGATCAGCGCTGCCGCGGTATATTCCACCGTCGCGAAGCCTTGCCCCCAGCCGCGCGCGGCGAGCAGCCGGCGGACCACCGCCTCGGGGATCGCCTCCCCGGTCTCGGCGTGGCGGGCGAAGCGGTGGAGCGTCTCGGGCTCGGCCAGCCAATGCTCGTAGATCTGCGAGGGAAGCTCCACGAAATCCCGGCGCACCGCGGTGCCGGATTGCGAGGGGTAGCGCACCCGGCTCAACAGCCCGTGCAGCGCATGGCCGAATTCGTGGAACAGGGTCTCGGCATCGTCGAAGCTCAGCAGGCAGGGCTCGGCGCGGGCGAAGTTATTGTTGTTGACGATGATCGGCGGCACCGCTTCCGCCATCGCCTCCTGGTCCTGGTAGCTGCTCATCCAGGCGCCGGAGCGCTTGTCCGGCCGGGCGAAATGATCGGCGAGGAAGAGGCCGAAGGGGCCTTCGGCATCGCTGACCTCGTAGATCCGCACATCCGGGTGGTAGCCGGGCAGGTCCGGCCGTTCGGCGAAGCCGAGCCCGAAGAGGCGGCCGGCCGTCTCGAACACCGCCTTCTGCATCTGGCCGAGTTCGAAATAGGGTTTGAGCGCGCTTTCATCGAGCGCGTAATCGGCCGCCCGCACCCGTTCGGCCCAGTACCGCCAATCCCACGGGGCGATGGGCTCGTTCACCCCCGCCGCCCGCGCCGCCGCTTCCAGGCGCTGCCGCTCGGCTTCGGCCTTGTGTTTGGCAGGCTCCCAGACCTCGGCGAGCAGTGCCGCAGCCGCGGCCGGCGTGCCGGCCATCGAATCGGCCAGGCGGAAATCGGCGAAGCTCGCATAGCCGAGCAGGCGGGCGCGCTCGGCGCGGAGGGCGAGGATCTCGGGGATCAGCGGCCGATTGTCATGCGCACCGGGCTGCATGCCCCGCCCGGCCCAGGCGCGATAGGCCCGCTCCCGCAGGTCGCGGCGCGGCGAGAAGGTCAGAAACGGCTCGACCAGGGAGCGCGCGAGCGTTACCACATGGCCCGCGAGCCCGCGCTCGGCCGCGGCTTCGGCGGTGGCGGCGCGCAGGAAGGCAGGCAGGCCCGCGAGATCGGCCTCCGCCAGCGGCAGCACCCAGCTTTTCTCGTCATGCAGCACGTTCTGGCCGAAGGCGGTATGGAGTTCCGCCAGTCGGCGGGTGATGGCCGCCATCCGCCCGCGGCCCGCCGCATCGAGCGCGGCACCGCTGCGCACCAGGCCGAGATGGGTGCGTTCGAGCAGCCGTAGCTGATCCTCCGCGAGGCCGAGTTGCGCCCGCTGGCGAAACACCGCATCCACGCGCGCGAAGAGCGCCGGGTCGAGCGCGATCGCCGCATGATGCTCGGCGAGCTGCGGCGCGAGCGCGCGGTCCAGCGCTTCCAGCGCCGCGCCGCCGAGGGAGCTGACGAGATTGTGAAACACAGCGCTGACCCGACCGAGCAGCCGGCCGGCACCTTCCAATGCTTCGATCGTATTGGCAAAGCTCGGCGCTTCCCCTGCCCCGCCGATGGCGGCGATCTCCGCCCGGTGTTCGGCCATCGCCTGGGCGAAGGCGGCCGGGAAATCCTCCGCCCTGATGAGGTCGAAGGGCGGGAGACGATAGGGTGTCGTCCAATCGGTCAAAAGCGCGTTAAGGTCGGTCATGCCAAAAAGCAGGTCAGAAGCGAAGCGCGCGGTCAAGCTGTCATCATGGGCAGCCGATTTTCGCCGCCGAGGCCGCACCATTCGCGAGGCGCGTGATTCCTTTGAACGCATTTGCCGTGCTGCCTGAGCCGATCACCCTGGTGTCGGTACTGAGCCTGGTCGTCGTCCTTGCCGGACTCAACTACCTGATCATCTGGCTTCAGAATCGGCCCGAGGTAGGGCTGCTCTGGCTGATGGTCGCCGCCTTCAGCGCGGCGGCCGGGCTCTTCCTGCGCGGGGTGCTGCCGGAAAGTTACGCCATCGCGCTCGGGCCACTCGGCCTCATGCTCGGCTACGCGCTGCTCTGGTGCGGCAGCCGCAGGCTGGCCGGCAAGCCACCTGCCTGGCCGGCACTCGGCGCGATCGCGGTACTCTGGCTGCTGGTCACCCGGCTGCCGGTCTTCCTCCAGCACAGCGGCTGGCGAGTCGTGCTGGGCTATGCCCTGACCGCGCTCCTTCTGCTGCTGACGCTCCGCGAAGTGCTGGGGCTGCCGGAGCGCAGGCGCGCCGGCTATTGGAGTACGGTCGCGCTGCTCGGCCTGTTCGGATCGTTCTGCCTCGGCTGGAGCCTCTTCCAGATCTGGCAGAGCCTCGGAGCCGCGCCCGACGGCCCCAGCCCGACCCACTTCAACGTCCTGCTTTTCGCCTTCGTCACCCCCGGCTTTCACCTCGTCATCAGCTATGCCCTGGTGGCCTTGGTCAAAGAGCGATCCGAACTCGCGCATGCCCGCGCCGCCGAGCGCGACGGGCTGACCGGGCTCGGCAATCGCCAGCGGCTGAGCCGCACCACCGCACGCGCCATGGTGGAAGCGCGCCGGGCCGGGCATCGGATCGGCATCATCATGATCGATATCGACCACTTCAAGGCCTTCAACGACCGTTACGGCCATCCGGTGGGCGATACCTGCCTCAGCATGGTCGCCTCCTGTCTCGCGCACTGCATCCTGCGCCCGCAAGACGAGGTCATGCGCTATGGCGGGGAGGAGTTCATCGTTCTGCTGCGCGAGGCCGAGGAGGAGGCGGCGCTCGCCCTCGCCGAGCGGATGCGCCTCGCCGTGCGCGGCCTCGCCTTGCCGCATGCCGCATCGCCCGAGGGGATCGTGACGATCAGCCTCGGCAGCGCAGTGCTGCCCGCCGCTTCCACGACGATTGGCGAAATCATCACCGCCGCCGATCGTGCGCTCTACCGCGCCAAGCAGACCGGGCGAGACCGCTCGGTCCTCGCCCGGAGCGAGGAGATGCCCTGGCGGGGCGAGCCGCTCGGCCTTAGCCGAGTGCTGCACGAAGATTGAGCCTGCCGCCGAGCACAGAGCGCCGGCCGCATCACATCTGTGAAAAGAAATACTAGCCGCGCGGCCCGTGTCGTGGCCTGATAGCTTTCGTGCGGTTCCCGCGGCGCGGGGGGCGCGGCAGAATACAACGGCCCGGCAAGTGGCCCAAAAAACGAAGAGGGAGATGATTTGATGGAACGGCGTTCTGTACTCGGCGGGCTGTCTCTCGGCCTTGCTGGCGCTGCATCCCTGGCGGCGATGGGCAAGGCGCGCGCGGCGGACAAGAAGTTTACCGTGGCCCTCATTCCGGGCCTCACCACCGATGCCTTCTACATCACCATGCATCGCGGCGCCGAGGCCGCGGCCAGCGCCCTCGGCGTCGATCTCGTCTTTCAGGGCGCGCCCGCCTTCAACGCGGTGGAGCAGGTGCCCGTGCTCGATGCCGTCATCGCCCGCAAGCCCGATCTCATCCTCATCGCGCCGACCGACAAGGTGCAGTTGATCAAGCCCCTGCAATCGGCCGTCAATGCCGGCATTCCGGTCATCACCGTCGATACCTATATCGGCACCGGCGTCTATCAGACCGGCAGCGGCGACGCCGATTTCCCCCTCTCCTACATCGCTTCCAACAATACCCTCGGCGGCCAGATGGCGGCGCGCGCGCTCGCCAAGGAACTCGGCGGCAAGGGCAAGGTCTATGTCGCCAACGTCCAGCCGGGTGTCTCGACGACGGATGAGCGCCAGCAGGGCTTCATCGACGAGATGAAGAAGAATTATCCGGGGATCACCGTGCTCGCCACCCAGTTCAACGACGATGATGCGAACAAGGCGGCCTCCCAGGCGCAATCCGTGCTCGCCCGCAACCGCGATCTCGCCGGCATCTTCGGCGCCAATCTCTTCTCCGCCCTTGGCGCGGCCAATGGCGTGCAGCAGGCAGGCTCGGCCGGCAAGGTCAAGGTCGTCGCCTTCGATGCGCCGCAGAGCATCGTCGGCAATATCAAGAGCGGGCTCGTCGATATCGCGATCGCGCAACATCCGGCAGAGATCGGCTGGTTCGGCGTTGCCGCGGCCTACGCCCATCTCACCGGCCAATCCATCCCGCCGGCCATCGCCACCGGCTTCACCATCATCGACAAGCAGAATGTCGATGATCCCGCCATCAAGAAATTCATCTACACGGCCTGATCACCCATGGCGGCTTCCGCACGCGCCACCCCCGGTTCGCCGGGGGCTCGGCGCTGGATCTCGGCTCTCGCATCCGCCCGCGCCTGGATCTTCCTCATTCTGCTTGTCATCGTCTTCGAGATCTGGTCGCGCATCGCCTATGGCACGACCTTCATCTTCAGCCCCTTCAACATCCGCTCGATCGCGGTTTTCGCCGTCGCCCCCGTCCTGCTCGGCCTCGGCCAGACGCTGGTCATCATTTCGGGCGGCATCGATCTCTCGGTCGGCTTCACCATGGGGCTTGCCGCCGTCATCGCGGCCCAGGTGGCGAATGCGGTGGGAGCGGTGGCGGGGCCGGGGCTCGGCCTCCTGGTCGCGACCATCGTCGCCCTGCTCGCCGTGCTCATTCCGGGATGGATCAACGGCGTGCTGGTGGCGCGGCTGCGCGTGCCGCCCTTCATCGGCACGCTCGGCATGTATGGCGTGGCGCGGGGCGCGGCCTATCTCTTCGCCAATGGCACCACGGTGCCGGTGCAGAACACCTGGCTCACCTGGCTCGGCAATGGCCGCGTGCTCGGCATCCCGGCCCTCGTCATCGCCGCCGTCATCATCGTCGCCGTCGTCCACTACGTCCTCGCCGAAACGCTGTTCGGCCAATACACCTACGCGATCGGCGGCAACCGCCAGGCGAGCTTGCGCGCCGGCGTCAACGTCCGCCGCGTCACCATCACGCTCTACCTGCTCTCGGCGCTTACCGCCGGGATCGACGGCATCCTCTATACCGGCCGCTTCGCCGCCGGCGCGCCGCAGGCGGGCGAGCCCCTGCTGCTCGACAGCATCGCCGCCGTCGTCATCGGCGGCGCCAGCCTGTTCGGCGGCTCGGGCACGGTGATCGGCACCATCATCGGCGCCCTCATCATCGCCGTCATCCAATACGGGCTCGTTTTCCTCAACGTCGAACCCTTCTGGCAGTTCATCGCCGTCGGGCTCGTCATCATCGTCTCGGTGCTGGTCGATCAGAGCCAGCGGCGCTTCGCGGGAGGACGCCAGGATGAGTGACATTCGCACCGGTGATCTGGTGCTCGAAACCTACGGCATCTCGAAGCGCTTCGGCGGCGTCCACGCGCTGGAGCGGGTGGATTTCCAGCTCCGCGCGGGGGAGGTGGTGGCGCTTGCGGGCGATAACGGCGCCGGCAAATCGACCTTCACCAAGATCATCTCCGGCGTCTTCCGGCCGAGTGAGGGGGAGATCCGCTATTGCGGCCGCCCGGTTTCCTTCGATGGGCCGCAAGCGGCGCGCAACCAGGGGATCGAGACGATCTACCAGGATCTGGCGCTGGCCGATAATCTCGACATCGGCGGGAACGTGTTTCTGGGGCGCGAACTCAAGACCAAGTTCCTCTTCCTGCCAAGGATCGACCGCAAGCGGATGCGCGAGGAAGCGGCCCGCGCGATCTCCGTGCTCGATGTGCATCTCGACCGGCTGGACAGGCCGGTGCGGGCGCTTTCGGGCGGGCAGCGCCAGGCGGTGGCGATCGGCCGGGCGATCCATTGGGATGCGCGCGTCGTCATCATGGACGAGCCGACCGCGGCCTTAGGCGTGCCGGAGCAGCGGCGGGTGATGGAGTTGATCCGCTCGCTCAAGACCAAAGGCATCGGCATCATCTTCATCTCCCACAATCTGTCCGACATGTTCGCGGTCTCCGACCGGATCGTCGTGCTCCGCCGCGGCGTCGTCGCCGGCGAACGGCAGGTGGGGGCGGTCGATCCCGAAGAAATCGTGCGGCTGATGGTGGGGCAATGATCAGGAAGGAGGCTCGGCGCCTGCGGATCGGCGTGCTCGGCTGCGGGCCGATCGCGCAATTCGCGCATTTCGAATCCTGCACCAAGGCGCGGAATGCCGATCTCTATGCGATCTGCGATGTCGCGCCGGATCTACGGGAGCGGATGGCGGCGACCCATGCGCCCGAGCGTGTCTTCGCCGATTACGATGCGATGTTGGCGGACCCCGAACTCGAGGCCGTCATCATCGCGACCTCGGACGCGTTCCATGTCCCGGCCTCTCTCCGCGCGCTCGCCGCCGGCAAGCATGTGCTCTGCGAGAAGCCGATCGGCGTCACCGTCGAAGAGGTGGAGGCGCTCCGCGACGCCGCCGCGGCCACCGGGTTGACAGTGCAAATCGGCCATATGAAGCGCTTCGATCCCGGCTTGCAGGCGGCCAAGGAGTTCATCGATAGCGAGATGGGCGAGATCCTCGCGCTGAAGGCCTGGTATTGCGACAGCACGCATCGCTACACCATGACGGATGCGGTGCAGCCCCTGCCTGTCACCAGCAAGAACGCGAAAAAGCCGGGCGAGAACCCGAAGGCGGATCTCCGGCGCTACTACATGCTCGCCCATGGCAGCCACCTCATCGATACCGCCGCCTGGCTCTGCGGCCCGATCACCGAGGTACGGGCGCGGCTCTCCGAACGCTTCGGCGCCTATTGCTGGTTCATCGACGTGACCTTCGCCAACGGCACGCTCGGCCATCTCGATCTGACGGTCGCGGTGCGGATGGATTGGCACGAAGGGCTGCAGCTCTACGGGGAGCATGGCAGCGTGCTCGCCCGCACCTTCAACCCCTGGTATTACCGCGCCTCGGAGGTCGATATCTTCCACGAGGCAGATGCGACGACACGCCGCCCGCTCGGCGCGGACGGGCATTTCTACCGCCGCCAGGTGGAAGGCTTCGCCGAGACGATCCTCGACGGCCGGCCGCAATGGGGCGCGGGGCCGGAGGATGGCGTCGCCAATATCCGCGCCATGGTCGCGATCGCGCGCTCGGCGGCGGAAGGCCGGGCGGTGCGGCTTGAGGAAGTGGCGGGGCCGTTATGACCGCGGCCGGCCGCATCGGCATCTTCGCCAAAACCTTCCCCGGCACCCGCGCGGCGGATGTGCTGCGGGCGGCGCGGGCGGCGGGCTACGGCTCGGTGCAGTTCAACCTCGCCTGCTGCGGCCTGCCCTCCCTGCCGGGGGATCTGCCGGAGGCGGTGCCCGCCAGCATCGCGGCGGCGAGCCGGGAGGCCGGCATCGGCATCGCCGCGCTCTCCGCCACCTATAACATGATCCACCCCGATCCCCTGGTGCGGGCGCGCGGGCGCGCGGGGCTCGGCCGGCTCATCGCCGCGGCGCCGAGGATGGGCACCCGCCTCGTCACCCTTTGCACCGGCACGCGCGATGCCGAGGACCAGTGGCGCGCGCATCCCGAGAACGCCAGCGCGGCAGCCTGGGCCGATCTGCTGGCCGAGATGGAGCAGGCCGCCGCCATGGCCGAAGCGGCGGGGGTGGATCTCGGCATCGAGCCGGAACCCGCCAATGTGGTGGCCGATAGCGCCGCCGCCGCGCGCCTCATCGCCGAGCTTGCCTCGCCCCGCCTGCGCATCGTCCTCGATCCCGCCAATCTGGTGGAGGGTCCGCGCCAGGACCAGGCGCGGCTCTTCGGCATGGCGGTGGAGCGGCTCGGCCCGCGCCTCGCCCTCGCGCATGCCAAGGATCGGGATGCGGCCGGGGAGGTTGTGCCGGCGGGCCAGGGCATCATCGATTTCCCGCTCTTCTTCGCCCATCTCGCGCAGGCCGGCTTCACCGGCCCGATCATCACCCATGGGCTGGCGGCGGAGGATGCCCCCGGCGTCGCCCGCTTCCTCACCCAGGCCCTGGCGGCATGAGGGCGCGCCTGCTGGTGGATGATCTGCCGCTCGCCTTCACCGATCTCGGCGAGGGACTGCCGGTGCTGTTCCAGCACGGGCTCGGCGGGGATGAGGCGCAGGTGAGCGGCCTCTTCCCCGATCCGGCGCCCGGCATCCGCCGGCTGACGCTGGAATGCCGGGGCCATGGCGGCTCCCCGCATGATCCGGCCGGGCGCTACGCCATCCGCCGCTTCGCCGAGGATTGCCTGCGGCTTGCCGATGCGCGGCGGGTCTCCCGCTTCGTCGCGGGGGGCATCTCGCTCGGTGCGGCGATCGCGCTGCATCTCGCCTGCTTTCATGCCGATCGCGTCTCGGCGCTGATCCTCGCCCGCCCGGCCTGGCTGTTCGACCCGGCGCCCGAGGGGATGCGGCCCTATGGCGAGGTGGCGCGGCTGCTCGGTACGATGGGGCCGGTGCGCGGCCGCGCGCAGTTCGCGGAAGGCCCGACGGGCCGTCGCCTGGCGGAGGAAGCGCCGGCCAACCTCGCCTCGCTGCTCGGCTTCTTCGCCTATCCGGCGCCGGCCCAGATGGCGCGGCTGCTCGCCCGCATCGCGGCCGACGGGCCGGGGGTGAGCGAGGCGGCGGCCGCGCGCCTGGCACTGCCCGCCCTCGTCATCGGCCATGGGGAGGATCACGTCCACCCGCTCGCCTATGCCGCGCGGTTCGCCGCCATCCTGCCGCAGGCGCGGCTGGTGGAGATTCCGTCCAAAGCCTCCGATCCGGCGGGCCATGCCACGGCCTTCCGGGCGAGCCTGCAGGATTTCCTGGCCGGGCTCGCCGCTTGAGCCGGGCAGACGACAGCTAGAGCAACCGAGAGGAGGCAAGAGAGACATGCCCGCCCCCAACTGGCCCAGCCTATTGCCGCGCCACCGCCTCATCGCCGAATATTCGCTATGGTCGGCCGATCTCGCGCATCTCGGCGAGGATATCAGCCGCACCGATGCCTTCGCCGACATCTACCACATCGATGTCGCGGACGGGCATTTCGCCCCCGCCCTGCTCTTCTTCCCCGATCTCGTGGCGCGGCTCCGCCGCCTCAGCGGCCGGCCCTTCCATGTCCATCTGATGATGGCGGACGCCATCCTGCTGAGCCAGATCGACCAGTTCGCCGAAGCCGGGGCCGATCTCATCTCCATCCATGCCGAGAACGAAAGCGTGCTGATGCCCGCCCTGGAGCGGATCGCCGGCCACGGCATCAAGCGGGGCGTCGTGCTTCGCCTGGAAACGCCGGTCGCCAAGCTCGGGCCGCTGCTCGGCATGGTCGATTTCGTCACCCTGCTCGGCACCGCGATCGGCGTGAAGGGCCAGGGGCTCTCCGAGGAGGCCTGCCCGCGCCTTGCCGCCGTGCAAGGCATGATCGCCGAGGCCGGGCGCGCGGAGGCGATCATCCTCGCAGCCGACGGCGGCATCCGCGAGATGACGGTGCCGCGCCTCGCCCAGGCCGGGGCGCAGACGGTGGTGATGGGCTCACTCGCCTTCGGCGCGCCGGACCTCTCCGAACGCATGCGCTGGCTGCACAGCCTGCCGCGCGGCTGAGCCGCCGCCATGACGGTCGCGATCGGTATCGATCTCGGCGGGACGGAGCTGCGCGCGGCGGCGATGGACGAGGCAGGCCGCATCCTCCGCCACGCCCAGGAGCCGACCGCGGCGCGGGCCGGCCCCGCGGCGGTGATCGGCCAGATGGCGCGGCTGGTGGCGGAGGTTTCGGCGGGTCTGGCCCCGATCGGCCTCGGCATCGGCTCGCCCGGGCCCCTCGATGCCGAGGCGGGGGTGGTGCTGCACGCCCCGATGCTGGATGGCTGGCAGGAGGTGCCGCTCGCGCGGCTGGCGGCAGCGGCGACCGGCCTGCCGACGGCGATCGAGAACGACGCCAATGTCGCCGCACTCGCTGAATGGCGCTTCGGCGCCGGGCGCGGCGCGCGGCATCTCGTCTATGTGACGGTGAGTACCGGGATCGGCGGCGGGATCATCGCCGATGGCCGGTTGCTGCGCGGGCATCGCGGCCTCGCGGGCGAAATCGGCCATATGGCGATCACCGAAGCGGCGGTGCCCTGCGGTTGCGGTGGGGTGGGCTGTTTCGAGGCGCTGGCCTCCGGCACCGCGCTCGCCCGGGCCGCGGAGGCGGCGGGGCTGGCGGGGGATGGCGCGGCACCGATCACCGCGCGGGAGGTGGCGCGGCGCGCGGCCGAGGGCGTGCCGCTCGCCGTCGCGCTGCTGCGGGACGAGGCGCGCTATCTCGGCATCGGCTTCACCAATCTGCTGCATCTCTACGCGCCGGAAGTGATCGTGGTGGGCGGCGGCCTCTCGGCCTGCCTGCCGGCCATGGCGGCGGAGATCGCGGCGGTGATGGCGGCGCGCGCCATGCCTGCCTTCGGCCGCGTGCCGGTGCGCGCCGCCGGTCTCGGCACCCGGGCCGGGGTGATCGGCGCGGCGCTGCTGGCCCTTTCGCCAGAGGCAGCCGGCCGGTAGCAGCGGGCCGGCGCCCGGTCGGCGCCTAGTCCCCCACCGCCCGCCGATCCGCGAAGGGATTGCCGCCGGGCCAGAGCGCTGCGGGCACGGCGGGCAGCGCGAAACCTCCGCGCGGCTCGAAATTCTCCCGATAGAGTGCCACGACCTGCTGCATATGGCGCTGCCAGCCGGGGGTGCGGAGCAGCGGCGCGCTCGTCGCCGCCCAGGGGGCGGAGGGCGCGGCGAGGGCGGCGGGCCGCAGATGGCCGAGAGCGGCAAGCGCCGGCGCTGCCCCGCGGTCTCGCGGCAAGACGCTGAGGCCGAATTGCGTGGCGGGGCCGAGCAGCGCGGCCGCGACATCCCGGCAGAGCCCGGCGGCAGGGGTCGCCCCGCCCGCCGCCCCGCTCAGACAGGGCAAAATCCCGTCCCCGCGCGCGGCCAGACTGCCGGTGCCGAGGAGCGCCACCGAGAGGATCAGGATGGATGACAGACGCATCACCGTCTCAACTTCGTTGTAACGGAAAATCTATAGCCGATTTGGGCTTATGTGCAAAGGAATATCTTTTTCTCGGAGCCGTGCCACTAGACCCGAGCGCGCTGTCGGCACGAAAAAGGGCGCCGCTGGCGCGACGCCCTTTCGCTGGTCTCTACCGGCCGGCGCGGCCGGGCCGGCTGGCAGGCTATGGGCCCGCGCAGCGGCGCTTAGTGACGGCCGCCGGAGTGCTGGCCGCCCTTGCGACCGGCTTCCGACGCTTTTTCGCGATCCTCTGCGAAATTGCCGCCGGAATGCTGCCCGCTCGCGTGCTGGCCACCCGAATGCTGGCCGCCCTTGTGGCCGGCTTCCGACGCTTTTTCGCGATCCTCTGCGAAATTGCCGCCCGAATGCTGGCCGCCCTTGTGGCCGGCTTCCGCCGCACGCTCACGATCATTGGCGAAGTTGCCACCCGAATGCTGCCCGCCCTTGTGGCCCGCTTCGGCTGCGCGTTCACGGTCGTTCGCGAAATTGCCCGGGTTCGTATTATGCGTCTGAGCCATGATGATGCTCCTCCTTATCCACAACAGTCGGTTGACTGCTGTAGCCGGCAGGTTGGGAGGCACCGGTGGCGTTTCATCCCGGCGGGCTTCAACTGCCCGTGCGGCCCGCCGCACGGCTGCGAGAGGCCCGGAGCGGGCAAGGGGAGAAGCGGGCAGGAGGCGCTTCAGGCCCGGCGCGGGGCGCGGCCGGCCGGCTTCGCCGCAGGGGTCTTGGCGAGCGGCGGCAGATCCTCGTCCAGCACCGTGATGGTCACGGCATAGGAGGTCTCACCCTCGTCGGTATCCTTGTCCACCGTGCCGATCGTCTCCCCTTCCACCGCAACCTCGATCGGGAAGCCGGGTTTCATGGGCGGAATGATGGTCAGCCGGTCACTGCCGAGCAGGCGGCGGAGATAGGTCTGGAGGCGGTCGATCTCGGCACCGGTCATGCGCCTGGTCCTTGTCTGGCGGGTTGGGTCTGGCGGGTTGGCTTTCGTCTCTCGCCCCCGGATACCGGAAGCCGCCGGCAAAGGCCACAGAGGCGGGCGGGTGCGTTGCGCAAGGCCGGGCGGCGCGGCGGGCGGGGCCGCCGCCTCTTGATCCGGCCCGCCGCGGGCGCCAGGATGGCCCCCATGAGCGAAACCCTGCTCGATTGCCAAGGCCTCGTCTGCCCCATGCCGGTGCTGCGGGCCAACCGCGCGCTGCGCGCCATGGCCGCGGGGGAGCGCCTGCGCATCCTCTGTTCGGACGCCGCCTCGGTCGTCGATTTCCAGAGCTTCTGCCGCGAGACCGGGCATATCCTGGTCGCCTGGAGCGAGGAGACGGGCATCTACAGCTTCACGATCAAGCGCCGGGCGGGGGAGTGAGGCGCTGGCGGCGCCCCGCGGCGCCGAGCGCTGCCGGACGCATCAGAAATACCTCAGAAAACTATCAGAAAACCATCAGGGACGGAGTGTCAGGGGCATGGAACTCGGTTTGAACGGCAAGGTCGCTGTCATCACCGGCGGCAGCGTGGGCATCGGGCTTGCCATCGCCGAGGGGCTGGCGGCGGAGGGCGTCCATCTCCTGCTCGCCGCGCGCGACGGCGCGCGCCTTGCGCTGGAAGCCGGGCGCATCGCCAAGGCCTTCGGCGTGCGGGTGGAAACCATTGCCGGCGATGTCTCGACCCCGGAGGCCACAGACGCGATCGCGGCGCGGGCGGAGGCGGCCTTCGGCGGGGCTGATATCCTGATCAACAATGCCGGCACCGGCAGCAACGAGACGATCATGGAGGCCCCGGACGCGAAGTGGGACTTCTACTGGAACCTGCACGTGATGGCGGCGATCCGCCTCGCCCGCGGCCTGGTGCCCGGCATGCGCCGGCGTGGCGGCGGCGTCATCCTGCACAACGCCTCGATCTGCGCGAGCCAGCCGCTCGGCTACGAGCCGATCTACAATGTCACGAAAGCGGCGCTGGTCATGTTCTCGAAAAACCTCGCCAATGAGGTGGTTGGGGATAATATTCGCGTCAATACGGTCAATCCCGGCCTGGTGCTGACGCCGGACTGGATCAAGACCGCGAAACAGCTCACCGCCGATTCGGGCGGCGATTGGGAAGGGCATCTGCGCGGCGTGGCGGAGGAATACGCGCCCATCAAGCGCTTCGCCGAGCCGCGCGAAATCGCCGATCTCTTCGTCTTCCTCTGCTCGGAGCGGGCGAGCTATTGCGTCGGCTCCACCTTCTTTGCCGATGGCGGAATGTTGAGGACGATCTGAATGACGGTCCTGCTGCTGACGCACCCGTCCGGCTTCCTGCATGACACCGGCCCGGGGCACCCGGAGCGGATCGCGCGGCTGCGGGCGGTGGAAGCAGCACTCGGCGAGCCGGGCTTCGCCTCCCTCATCCGCGAAGAGGCACCGGCAGCCGATGAAGCAGCACTCCGCCTCGCCCATCCACAGCACTACATCGACCTGATCCTCGGCACCCGGCCGGGCCCGGATGAGCTGGTACGCCTCGACCCCGATACGGTCATGAGCGCGGCCTCGGCGGAAGCCGCACGTCATGCCGCGGGCGGCGCGGTCGCGGCGGTCGATGCGGTGGAGAGCGGGCGCGTGGCACGCGCCTTCGTCGCCACCCGCCCGCCCGGCCACCATGCCGAGCCCGACCGCGCCATGGGCTTCTGCCTCTTCGCCAATGCCGCGATCGCCGCACTCCATGCCCGGCAGCGCTGGGGCAAGAGCCGCCTCGCCGTCCTCGATTTCGACGTGCATCACGGCAACGGCACCCAGGCGATCGCCTGGGAGGATGCCGATTTCTTCTTCGGCTCCAGCCACCAGCATCCCTTCTACCCCGGCACCGGCGCGGCGACCGAACGCGGCGCCCACGGCCAGATCGTCAATGCCCCGCTGCCGGCGGGCACCGGGCGCGCTGGCTTCCAGGCCGCATGGGAGGGTAAGATCCTGCCCGCGCTCGACAGCTTCCGGCCGGATTGCATCATCATCTCGGCTGGGTTCGATGCGCATCGCGACGATCCGCTGGCGCAGATCGACCTCGATGCCGCGGATTTCGGCTGGGTCACGGAAGCGATCCTCGCGATGGCGGCGCGGCATACCGGCGGCCGCGTCGTCTCGCTGCTCGAAGGCGGCTATGATCTCGATGCCCTGGCGGCTTCGGCCGCGACCCATGTGCGTGCCCTGATGAATGGCTGAGCCCCGCGGGGGCGCTGGCCCTTTCCTTTTGCAAAGGAGACGATGATGTCCGACCCGACCCCCCTGCCCGCCTCGGCCACCCAGCCTGCCTGGGACAAGCTCGCAGCCCTCGCGGCAAAGCCCGATGGCCGGAAGATCACGCCGCTCTTCAAGGCCGACCCCAACCGCGCCGAAAAATTCTCCGCCCGCTTCGAGGATCTCTTCCTCGATTTCTCCAAGACCTCGATCAGCCCCGAGGCGCTGGAGGCGCTGTTCGAACTCGCCCGCGCCGCCAAGGTCGAGGACTTCATCGCCCGCCTCTTCGCGGGTGAGCCGGTGAATATGACCGAACATCGCTCGGCCATGCACATGGCGCTCCGCAGCCTGCCCGGAGACGGCTTCCGCGCCGTGACGCCCGATGGCGGCTTTGAGGACGCATCCCAAGTGGCGGCGAAAGAACGCGCGCATATGGAGAAGTTCGTCCGCGCCGTGCATGCGGGCGAGATCGTCGCGGCAGACGGCAAGCCCTTCACCGATGTGCTCAATATCGGCATCGGCGGCTCCGATCTCGGGCCGCGCATGGTCTCGCTCGCACTCACCTATGTGCATGGCGCCAAGATCAACCCGCATTTCCTCTCGAATGTCGATGGCCATGCCTTCGCCGAGCTTTCCCGCACGCTCGACCCGGCGCGCACCCTCGTGCTGGTGGCGAGCAAGACCTTCACGACGCTGGAGACCATGACCAACGGCCATGCGGCGCGGGATTGGATTGCGGGCGCACTCGGCGAAGAGGCCGTGAGCCATCATTTCGGCGCGCTTTCGACGAACCTCAAGGAGACCGCGAAATTCGGCATTCCCGAAGACCGCGTCTTCGGCTTCCGTGACTGGGTGGGCGGCCGCTATTCGGTATGGTCGGCGATCGGGCTTTCCGTCGCCCTCGCGGCAGGCTGGGATGAATTCGAGCAGTTCCTCGCCGGCGGGCGGGCGATGGATCATCACTTCCGTTCGACCCCGCTTGAGAAGAACCTCCCCGCGCTGCTGGCACTCACCGGGATCTGGAATCTCGACGTCCTGGGCGCGGCGACGCTTTGCATCCTCGCCTATGATGCCCGCCTCGCCCGCTTCCCGGCCTATCTCCAGCAGCTGGAGATGGAGAGCAACGGCAAATCCGTCCGCCTCGCGGGGGATCATGTGGCGCACCAGACCTGCCCTGTCGTCTTCGGTGAACCGGGGACGGATGCGCAGCACAGCTTCATGCAGCTCGTCCATCAAGGCCCGGCGCTGGTGCCGGTCGATTTCATCCTCGCCGCCGAAGCCGATCACAACCGGCCGGAGGCGCATCGCATCCTCGCCGCCAATGTCTTCGCGCAGGCCGAAGCGCTGCTCGCCGGCAAGAGCCTCGAAGAGGTGACGGAGGAGATGCGCAAGGCCGGGGCGGATGAGGAGACAATCAAGCGCGTCGCCCCGCATCGCGTCTTCAGCGGCGAACGGCCTTCGACGACGATTCTCTACAAGAAGCTCGACGCCTATAGCCTCGGCCGACTTATCGCGCTCTACGAGCACAAGGTCGCCGTGCAAGGCGCCATCTGGGGGATCAACAGCTACGACCAGTGGGGCGTGGAACTCGGCAAGAAGCTCGCCCAGGCGATCATCCCCTCGCTCGAACCCGGGGCCGATCGGGGGAAGCATGACGGCTCGACGCTCGGCCTGATGAAAGCCTTCCTGGCGCTGCGCGGGGAGGCGTAAGCGCACGAGACGTCCGGCCGGGCGACAGCTTAGAGTTCGTCAGACACTGATTGAATCGCCACAACCTCGTCATGCCCGGCTTCATGCCGGGCATGACGAATTTGAGGAGTGGTTCTGTATCAGCCTGAGAATTCTAAAGGTTGCTTGCCCAGCGCATCGCTTCGATCTGAAGGCGGTTGAACTCCATCGCCTCGGCCGGGGTCATGCGGGCGAGGAGGGCGGCGGTGTCCGCCCCGTCGGTCTGCTCGCTCGCCTCGACCAGGGCCAGAAGTTCGCCGAGCGGCCCCGCGCGCAGCAGCAGGGCCTGGTGCAGCGTCTCGTCGAGATCGAGCACTTGCAGGAGATCGATCATCGTCTGGCCGAAGACGCCGTCAGCCAGGCTGAGGATGCCGACGACGAAAGCCTCTTCGCGCAGCCCCGACATACCGCGAGAGACCGCGAGGTTCTCCATCAGCCGGCCGCGGATCGCCGCCGCTTGCACCAGCGGATCGGAGGAGATGTCGGCAGCATGGTAGCGGGCGAAGAGTGTCACCTGCACCATACGCCGGATCTGCACCAAGCCGATGCGCAAGATGGCGCCCCGCAGGCTGCTGATCTTGTGCAAGGAGCCCATACTCACTGAATTCGCGAGCCGCAGGAGCCGGATCGTAAGATCGGGCGCCGCCTTCAGCATCTCCTCCAGCACGGAGATATCCGGGTCGCTCGCCAGCAACCGCATGAGCGCGATCAGGATCGGTTTCGGCGGCTGCAAGGCGCGGCCACTGATGACGGTAGGGCGCGCGAAGAAATAGCCCTGGAAATAATCGGCACCTGCAGCCTTGCAGAGTTCGAACTCCGCCTCGGTCTCGACCTTCTCGGCGACCGCTTTGGTCCTGTGCTCGTGAACCATGGCCACGAGCGCCGGAATCTCCGGTGGCCGTATCTTGCGGATGTCGAACTTCACATAGCTGATGCAATCGAGCATCGCGATCTGGGCGGGCGAGAGGCCCACGACATCGTCCAGCGCGAAGCGAAAGCCTTCGCGCTTGAGGGCGCGGCATCGCTCCACGATCGCATCGGCAAGCTCGACGCTTTCGAGGATTTCAAGCACCACCCGGTCCCTCGGCAGTACCTCGATCATCTCGCTCATCAAACCGTCGGCGCTGACATTGATGAAGGCGGTTTTGTCCCCAATCGCCCGTTGGATGCCGAGCGAGAGGAAGGCGCTGTCGATCACACTCGCGGTCGCTGCGAAATCATCTTTGAAAACGGCGGCGTTCTCTTGGCCTGAGCGAAAGAGCAGCTCATAAGCCATCAGCTCACAACCGCGCCCAAGGATAGGCTGCCGGCCAAGGAAGACGTGATGCTCCGGCACGAGCGAAGCAGCCGATGCCCGCAACCCTTCTGCAACGCCTCCGTGAAACGTTACGGACGGCGCCGCAGGCGCACCACGCGCCCGCCCCTCGTCTTGCCCGCGCTGCCTCGCCACCTGGGCCGCCTTTCCTTATCAGCCGCGTCTCACCCTAGTCGCCCATGCGTCGCGCGGCCCGAGGCTAGGCAAAAAAGGTTAAGTTGGTATTGCCGCGGCAGGCTGCTTCGAAAGCGCCTCGTGCTCACCGAAATAGGTGCAGCTTTCCTCGCCGCTGTCACGATAAACCGTGATGCGGACGAGGCCAGGGCAACGGGGCGCGAGACGGCGCCAAATCCAGAGGCAGAGGTTTTCGAGCGTGGCGGGCCCAAGGCCGGGCACATCGTCCAGAAGGCGATGGTCGAGCGCGTCTCGCGTATCGGTCAAAATCCGCTCGAAGGTGCCGAGGTCGATGATCATGCCGGAGACGGGATCGGGCAGGCCCCGCACCGTCGCCGTCGCCCGGTAGGAGTGGCCGTGGATGCGGCGGCTCGCTTCCGTATCGATCGAGCGGTCGAGCGTATGGGCCGAATCGAAACGAAACTGCTTGGTGAGTTCGAACATCAGGCGATCCCGAGAATCTTGTGCGTCTGCAGGCTGAGGCGCCAGCGCGGATGGGCGAGGCAATAGGCGACGGTCTCGGCCATGGCGCGGGCACGATCGGGCCCATCCATCGGCGAGAGCAGGAAGTGATCGAAGGCGAGGTGTTCGAACGCCGCCGGCTCCAGGCCAGCCTGGGGATGGACGAGCTTCAGCTCGTCGCCAGCGGTGAGCCGCAGCGGCGCGCCGGCCTTGGGGCTGACGCAAACCCAATCGATCCCCTCGGGCAGGGGCTGGGTACCGTTGGTCTCGACCGCGATGTCGAAACCGCGGGCATGGAGGGCCGCGGTCAGCGCAGCATCCACCTGCAACAGCGGCTCCCCGCCGGTGAGCACGGTGAAGGGCCTGGCACCATCTGGCCCGCCGCCCGCGCCTTGCGGCCAGAGCGCGGCGATCGCCGCGGCCAGGGCTTCGGCGCTCGCGAAGCGGCCGCCCCGCGGCCCGTCGGTCCCCACGAAATCGGTATCGCAGAAGCGGCAGATGGCGGCGGCGCGATCCGCCTCGCGGCCGGACCAGAGGTTGCAGCCGGCAAAGCGGCAGAAGACCGCGGCGCGGCCGGCATTCCGCCCCTCACCCTGAAGCGTGTAGAAGATTTCCTTGACCGTATAAGCCATGCTGCCGAACTGCCGCCTTTCGCCCATTGCCCTGAGCGGGCAGGCACCTAACCCGTCTCGGGCGTTTTGGCGACCCCCGCGGCGGGAGGCTGCTGCGCGAGGAGGCGCGGGGTGCCGGCGACTGCGCCATAGAGCGCGCCCGCCTCCTATGGCATGCTGCCCGCCATGCCCGCGATTCGCCTGCTTCCTTCCCATGTCGTGGACCGTATCGCCGCCGGCGAGGTGGTGGAGCGGCCGGCGGCGGCGCTCAAGGAGCTGGTGGAAAACGCCCTCGACGCCGGGGCGAGCCGCATTGCGATCCTCCTCGAGGAGGGCGGCATCCGCCGCATCGAGGTGACCGATGATGGGCAGGGCATGGCGCCCGAGGATCTGCCCATCGCCATCCAGCGCCACGCCACGAGCAAGCTCTCTGAGGCCGGAGATCTGGTGAATATCCGCACGCTGGGCTTTCGCGGCGAGGCGCTGCCCTCGATCGGCGCTGCCGCCCGGCTTGCCATCACCAGCCGGCCGCGCGGCGCCGAGAGCGCCTATCAGATCCGCGTCGAGGGTGGGATGGTCTCCGAGGTCACGCCGGCGGCGGGGCCGCCCGGCACGCGCATCCTGGTCTCCGACCTGTTTTTCGCGACCCCCGCCCGCCGCGCCTTCCTGCGCAGCCCGCGGGCCGAGGCGGAGCAGGCGGAAGCGGTGGTGCGGCGCCTCGCCCTCGCCGCGCCCGCCGTCGCCTTTCACCTCAGCCATGCCGGGCGGGTGCTGCTCGACCTGCCGCCGAGCGATGCGCGCGGCCGCCTCGCCGCCCTCCTCAGCACCGAGGAGGCGGAGGCCCTGCTGCCGGTGGCGGCAGAGCGGGAAGATGTGCGGGCCAGCGGTTTCGCCGCGGGCGCGGCCACCCACCGGGCGACCACGGCGGCGCAGTATTTCGTCGTCAATGGCCGGCCGGTGCTCGACCCGGTGCTGCGCACGGCGATCCGGGTCGCCTATTTCGAGGTCATCCCGCGCGGGCGGCACGCGATCGCCGGCCTCTGGCTCGACCTGCCGCCGCGGGCGGTGGATGTGAACGTGCATCCGGCCAAGACCGAACTCCGCTTCCGCGACCCCGAGGGCATCAAGAGCCTCGTCATCGGCGCGCTGCGCAGCGCGCTTGCCCGCCCCGCGCGGCTGCACACCCAGCCGCGGGCGAGCCTGCGGGGCTATGGCCGCGCCTTCAACGCCTATGCGCGGCCGGTGGCGGCAGAGGCGGCACCAGCGCCGGCCTATGCCGGGCCAGGCAGCCATGGCGCGCCGGGGCCGGGCGCGATGCTCGCGGAAGCCCAGCTGCCTTTCGCCGCCGCGCCCGCCGCCCGCACCCTGCCGCAGCGCGCCGCCGAGGCGGAGCCGGGCCTGGCCGCGCATCCGCTGGGCGCCGCCGTCGCCCAAGTGCTCGACACCTATATCCTGGCGGTCGCGGCGGATGGCACGCTCATCCTCGTCGATCAGCACGCCGCCCATGAGCGGCTGACGCATGAGGCGCTGCGCGAGCAGGTGCTGGGCGCAGCCGGGCCACGCACCCAGCCCCTGCTGCTGCCGGCGATCATCGACCTGCCGGACAGCGATGCCGCGCGGCTGGCGGCGGCGGCCCCGCTGCTCGCCCGCCTCGGACTCGACCTCGAAGGCTTCGGGCCGGGGGCCGTCATGGTCCGCGCGCTGCCCGCCGTGCTCGGCACGGCCGACCCTGCCCCGCTGCTGCGCGATATCGCCGACGAACTGGCGGAGGCAGAGGCGAGCACCGCGCTCGAAGCCCGGCTCGATGCGGTCATCGCCCGCATGGCCTGCCATGGCAGCATCCGCGCCGGCCGCCGGCTGAACGAGGCGGAGATGAACGCGCTCCTCCGCCAGATGGAACAGGTGCCGCGCGCCGCCACCTGCAGCCATGGCCGCCCCACCTTCCTGCGCTTCTCCAAGGCGGAGATCGAAACGCTGTTCGGCCGGCGAGGGAGCTAAGGCTCACATGCAGCCGCGGCATGGCCGCGTGCTCGGCGACGGCTTGCACGAAAACGTGTGCGGACCCATGTCGGAGCCCATGAACACATCTTCCTCGCCGCATGATCCCATCGGTTGGCACGGCACAACCATCCTCAGCGTCCGCCGGGACGGCCAGGTCGCCGTGGGCGGAGACGGCCAGGTGACGCTCGGCCAGACCGTCATCAAGGGCAATGCCCGCAAGGTCCGCCGCATCGGCAACGGCTCGGTCATCGCCGGTTTCGCGGGCGCCACGGCGGATGCCTTCACCCTGCTGGAACGGCTGGAAGCCAAGCTCGAACGCTTCCCCAACCAGCTCGAACGCGCCTGCGTCGAACTCGCCAAGGACTGGCGGACGGATCGCTACCTGCGCCGGCTGGAAGCCATGATGATCGTCGTCGATGCCGGGCATTCCTATACGCTGACGGGCAATGGCGATGTGCTGGAGCCGGAGGATGGCATCATCGGCATCGGCTCGGGCGGCAATTACGCGCTCTCCGCCGCCCGCGCGCTGATCGACGTGCCGGAGCTTTCGGCCGAGGAGATCGTCCGCCGCTCGATGAAGATCGCCGCGGATATTTGCGTCTATACCAACCACAGCCTTGTGGTGGAGACCATCTGACCGCATTGTTCCCGCCCGCGCGCGGCTGTTCTACCCGCTCCGCGCGCGAGACGGATCAACTTTTAGGCTGCGACCGGCCGCTGCCCAGCGGGGCCGCCCGCAGTGCTCGAGGATAAGCCCATGGAAGCCCCCACCTATTCCCCGCGGGAGATCGTCTCCGAACTCGACCGCTATATCATCGGCCAGAACGACGCCAAGCGCGCCGTCGCCATTGCTCTGCGCAACCGCTGGCGGCGCCAGCAGGTGCCAGAGGGCATGCGCGAAGAGATCGTCCCCCGCAACATCCTCATGATCGGGCCGACCGGCTGCGGCAAGACCGAGATCGCCCGCCGCCTCGCCCGCCTCGCCCAGGCGCCCTTCCTGAAGGTGGAAGCGACGAAATTCACCGAAGTCGGCTATGTCGGCCGCGATGTCGAAAGCATCGTGCGCGATCTCGTCGAAGTCAGCATCACCATGATGCGCGAGGCGAGCCGCAAGGACGTGCAGGCCCGGGCCGAGCTCGCCGCCGAGGAGCGCATCATCACCGCCCTGGTGGGGGAAGGGGCTGCCGCCGATACCCGCTCCAAATTCCGCCGCATGCTGCGCCAGGGCGAGTTCGAGACCAAGGAAATCGAGGTCGCCATCGCCGAGGCGCCGCCCAATGCCATCGGCCAGATGGATCTCCAGCCCGGCCAGGCGATCAATCTCGGCGAGATGATGAAGGGCATGTTCGGCCGCCCGGCGCAGGCGAAGAAGATGACAGTCGCCGCCGCTCGCCGCGCGCTGGAGCGCGAGGAGGCGGACAAGCTGCTCGATAACGAACAGCTCATCAAGGATGCGGTGGCGCATGCCGAGAATAACGGCATCGTCTTCCTCGACGAGATCGACAAGATCTGCGCCCGCACCGAAGCCGGCTTCCGCGGCGGCGATGTCAGCCGCGAGGGCGTGCAGCGCGACCTGCTGCCGCTCATTGAGGGCACCACGGTCAACACCAAGCACGGGCCGGTGAAGACCGATCACATCCTCTTCATCGCCTCGGGCGCCTTCCATGTCGCCAAGCCCTCGGACCTGCTGCCCGAGCTGCAAGGTCGGCTGCCGATCCGCGTCGAGCTTTCGCCGCTCTCGCGCGAGGATATGCGCCGCATCCTGACCGAGCCCGAGCACTCGCTCCTCAAGCAATATGTCGCGCTGATGGAGACCGAGCGCGTCAGCCTCGACATCACCGAGGAGGCGATCGACGCGGTGGCCGAACTCGCGGCCGATATCAACGATCGGGTCGAAAATATCGGCGCGCGGCGTCTGGCGACGGTGCTCGAAAAGCTCTTCGAGGAGATCAGCTTCACCGCCTCCGACCGCCCGGGCGAGACCATCACCCTCGCGGCGAGCGATGTGCGCGACCGGGTGGCGCCGCTCGCCGCGCGGGGCGATCTCAGCCGCTTCATCCTGTGAGCGCCGGGCGGTGAGCGGCGCCGACCCTTTCGTGATGCCGGAGGAGGAGACGGCGGCCGAGGCCGTCTCCGCCATCGGGGACGAGCTTGGCGTTTTCGACGAGTGGATGGAACGCTACGGCTATATCATCGAGTTGGGGCGCAAGCTGCCGCCCTACCCCGAGGATTGGGCGGATGATGCGCATCGCGTGCCCGGCTGCCAGAGCCGGGTATGGATGGAGGCGGCGATGCGCGCGGGGCGGCTCTATTTCGCCGGCGCCTCGGATGCGGCGATCGTCTCCGGCCTCATCGCGCTCCTCCTCCGCGTCTATTCCGGGCGGACCCCGGACGACATCCTAGCGACCGATCCGGTCTTTCTGAAAGACCTCGGCCTGATCGAGGCGCTCTCGACCAATCGCGGCAACGGCATCGCTGCCATGGCCCGCGCGGTGCGCGAGCGGGCGGCGGTCGAGAAGGCCCAGGCTTCCGCCTGAAGGCCGCACCGCCCGCGCCGGCTCCGACCGTCTGAAGCCCTTGTTTCCGCCGCTTCACCCCAGCCCCCTGGGCGGGTGGCCGCAGGCCCGGGTTCCGGCCCTAGCCGGCGCGGCGCTCGCCGCTATATCCTGTTGCACTGAAAGCGAATGAGGAGGCAGCGGATGGCGGCGCGGATGAGAAGTTTCGGATTGCTGCTGCTGGTGGCCTGCGCCGCAGGCGCCGGCACGGTGGTGGCGGCGGCGGAGACGCCGCAGCTCGCCCAGGCGATGGCGGCGCTACAGAAGGCGCGCGGCTATCTCTCCGAAACGCGGAACAACAAGGGCGGCCATCCGCAGGCCGCGATCGCGCTGATCGACCGGGCCGAGGCGGAAATCCGGGCGGTCGGGCCATGACGGGCGGAGCCTTCCGGCGGGGCGCGCTGCTCGCTTTCGCCTTCGCAGGCGGCAGCCTCATCGCGGGCTGCGCGCTGCATCACCAGAACCACATGAACAACGCGCTGGCCAGCCTGAACGACGCGGCCTCCGCCCTCGGCCAGGCGACGCCGGATGCGGCGGGCCATATCGCGGCGGCGCTGAGGGATACCCGGGCGGCGATCCAGGAGGTCGAGGCCGGGATGAGCTACAAGATCCAGACCGGCCAGCAACCCTGAGGCGCGCGGCATTTCCCCCGGTGCGCTGCGGCGTTCCGGCAGCACCCAGATCGAGGAGACGGCGATGAATCCCTTCAGGCTCGACAACGAGGTGATGGACTTCATCCGCCGCACCGAAGCCCTGAGCGCGGATCTCCCCGCGGATGCGAGCCTCGCCCAAACCCGCGCCGCCTTTGACCGGATGTGCGCGGCCTTCGCCCGGCCGATGCCGGCCGGGCTGCATCGGGCAGATGGCGTGCTGCATGCGGCGGGCCCGGACCGCACCTTGCGCGTACGCAGCTACACCACCCCCGATGCGGTGCCCGGCCGCGTCATGCTCTATTTCCATGGCGGCGGCTTCGTCCTCGGCAGCCTCGACAGCCACGACAGCATCTGTGCCGATCTCGCCGCCGGCGGCGAGGTGGGCGTCATCGCGCTCGATTACCGCCTCGCGCCGGAGCACCCCTTCCCCGCCGCGCTGGACGATGCCGAAGCCGCCTACGAGGATCTCATCGGCTCGCATCAGCATGTCATCCTCGGTGGCGATAGCGCAGGCGGCGCCCTCGTCGTCGCCCTCTGCCTGCGGCTTCGCGCCAAGCGCCGGCCGATGCCCTGGGCGCAGCTTCTGATCTACCCCATGCTGCACCCGGACAGCCGCCGCGCGATGGGAACGCCGAAAGCCGAGGCGCCGCTTTTCACCAGCCAGGCGGCCTTCAACTATATGCGCCATTATCTCGGGCGCGAGCCGGTGGCGATCACCGATCCGGAGATCATGCCGCTCGCCACGCATGACTTCGCAACTTTGCCGCCGGCCGCGATCTTTGCCGCGGATATCGACCCGCTCAGCCAGGATGCGCATGATTATGCCGCGGCGCTGGCCACGAGCGGCGTGCCGCACAGCCTGCATCCGGGCCTCGGTCTGGTGCATGGCTTCCTGCGCGGTCGCGGCATGAGTGCCCGCATCGCCGAGACTTTTTCTGGTATCGTTTCGGCGCTGCACGGCTTTGCCCATAGCGGCCGGGGATAAGGAGTTCGCGGTTTCCCGAAAAGCGTTTGACTTCCCGCGTAAGGCCCCGGATTTTGTCCGCAATCGGTCGATGAAACCGAAATCGCCTTGGCGCCGCGCGGCGCCCTGCATGACAGAGGGAACCAAGAATGCCTGACCATGCGATCAATGCGCGCTATCCAATTTCCCAGCGCCTGGCTGAAAGCGCCGAGAAAGTAGCCGCCCTCCGCGCCGCTGCCGCTGGCGATCCTGATCGTTTCTGGAAAGACCAGGCGAGCCGCATCGCCTGGGCGAAGGCCCCGAGCAAGACGAAAAATGTAAGCTATGACGGCAATGTTTCCATCAGGTGGTTCGAGGATGGCAGGCTGAACGCCTCCGTCTCCTGCCTGGATCGACATCTCGAGACGCGCGGCGATCAGGTCGCCATCATCTGGGAAGGGGACGAGCCGGGAACGGACACCAAGATCACCTATCGCGCGCTGCATGCCGAGGTCTGCAAACTTGCGAACGTTCTCAAAAGTCTCGGCGTCGGCAAGGGCGATCGCGTCACCATCTACCTGCCGATGGTGATCGAGGCGGCCGTTGCCATGCTCGCCTGCGCGCGGATCGGCGCGATCCATTCCGTCGTCTTCGGCGGCTTCTCGCCATCGAGCCTCGCCGGGCGCATCCTCGATTGCGCATCGAGCCTCGTCATCACCGCCGATGAAGGCCGCCGCGGTGGCCGGCGCGTGCCGCTGAAAGCCAATACCGATGAGGCGCTGAAGCAATGCCCGAGCGTCTCGCATGTGCTCGTCGTGCCCGTTACCGGCGCCCGCGTGCCGATGACCGAGGGGCGGGATCATGATTACGCGGCGCTGATGGCGAAAGCCTCGGCCGATTGCCCGGCGGAGGAGATGGATGCCGAAGATCCGCTCTTCATCCTCTATACCTCCGGCAGCACCGGCAGCCCCAAAGGCGTCCTGCATACGACCGGCGGCTACATGGTCTGGGCGAGCCTGACGCATGAGATCGTCTTCGACTATCGCCCGGGCGAGGTCTATTGGTGCACCGCCGATGTCGGCTGGGTGACGGGGCATTCCTACATCGTCTATGGTCCGCTCGCGAATGGCGGGACGACGCTGATGTTCGAAGGCATCCCGACCTATCCGGATAGCGGCCGGCTCTGGGAGGTTGTCGACAAGCACAAGGTCGAAATCTTCTATACGGCGCCCACCGCCATCCGCGCGCTGATGCGCGATGGCGATGCGCCGGTGAAGCGGGCCAGCCGCGCGAGCTTGCGGGTGCTCGGATCGGTCGGTGAGCCGATCAACCCCGAAGCCTGGGACTGGTATCATCACGTGGTGGGCGATGGGCGCTGCCCGGTTGTGGATACCTGGTGGCAGACGGAGACGGGCGGCATCCTCATCTCTCCCGTGCCGGGGCAAGATCCGCTGAAGCCGGGCTCGGCCACCCTGCCGCTGCCGGGCGTCAAGCCCGTCATCGTCGATGCCAATGGCACGCCGCTCGAAGGCGAGGCGGACGGGCATCTGTGCCTTGCCGATAGCTGGCCGGGGCAGATGCGCACGGTCTATGGCGACCACGACCGTTTCGTGAAGACCTATTTCAGCACCTATAAGGGCCTCTATTTCACCGGGGACGGCGCGCGCCGGGACGCGGACGGCTATTACTGGATCACCGGCCGCGTCGATGACGTGATCAACGTCTCCGGGCATCGCATGGGCACGGCCGAGGTGGAGAGCGCGCTGGACGGGCATCACGACGTGGCGGAATCCGCCGTCGTCGGCTATCCGCACGACGTGAAGGGCCAGGGCATCTACGCCTATGTCACGCTCAAGCGCGGCATCGAGCCGACTGACGCGCTGAAGAAGGAACTCGTCGCCTGGGTGCGGCGCGATATCGGGCCGATCGCCGCCCCCGATGTCATCCAATGGGCGCCGGGCCTGCCCAAGACGCGCAGCGGCAAGATCATGCGGCGCATCTTGCGCAAGATCGCGGCGAACGAGGTGGATAGCCTCGGCGATACCTCGACGCTCGCCGATCCGTCCGTGGTGGAGGATCTCGTCGCCAATCGCGGGGGGTGAGGCTCCGTTGCCAGCGGGGCACAAGGCGGGCATCATCCCCGGATGATCACCGCCTATCTCGCCGGGCCCGATGTCTTCCTGCCGAATGCCGCCGAGCACGCGGCCGCCAAGGTCGCCATCTGCGCGCGCTATGCCATCCGCGGCCTGCCGCCGCTGAATGAGGATATCGCGGCCCTTGCCAGCATGAGCGAGGCCCAAGCCGGGCTTGCCATCTTCGCCAAGGATGTGGAGATGATGGAGCGGGCGGAGATCGTCATCGCCAATCTCACACCCTTTCGCGGCGCCTCCGCCGATTCCGGCACGCTGGTCGAGATCGGCTGGTTCCTCGGCCGCGGCCGGCCGATCTTCGGCTATTCCAATAGCGCGACACTCTTCGCCGAACGCAGCCGCGCCCAGGTGGCGGCCCTGCCCGATCCTCTGCCGGGCTTGGCCGTGGAAGGCTTCGGCCTGCCGGATAATCTCATGATCCCGGGTGCGGTTGAGGCGGCCGGCGGCCTACCGATGGCCGTTCCACAAGACGGGCGAGACCGCTCTTTCGACGCGCTCGACATCTTCGAGCTTTGCGTGGCGCGGGCGGCAGCGAAGCTCGGCCTCTCGCTGCCATAATTGCCTTCGCCCTGCGTCGTCCTCGGGCTCAACCCCGCGATCTCCCCGCTCACGCGCACGGATCTGGCTGGCTGGGAGCCAAGATCCGCAATCCCCGAACCACCGAGCGCCGCTCTCCGACCCGGTGAAACCGGAGACTGCTAAGACGTGCCCCTTCATGCCTGAGCCTGTTGCGCTCCAGCGATGATGACAGCCTGATTTCTGCCGAAGACCTTAGCTTGGTAGAGCGCGTTATCCGCCGCTCGGACCAGCGCGCGGCCGATATCCCCCGGCGTTGCGGGCGTCTCCTCTATCGCGACCCCGATGCTGACGGTGACGAACTGGCTCGCTGCCCGTTCATGCGCGAGATCGAGCGATCGGACGGAGGCCAGCAAGCGGTTCGCCAGGCGCGTCGCCCCCGCCAGATCGAGGCCCGAAGCCATCACGACGAACTCCTCCCCGCCGTAACGGAAGAGCTTGGCGCGGTCCTCCCTGGAAGCCTGGTCCAATGCGATCGCAAGCTTGCGAAGGCACCAATCGCCCTGCACATGGCCGTATTGGTCGTTATAGGATTTGAAGTGATCGACATCGATCATCAGGAGCGCCAGGCCCCGATGGGGGCGGCGCCCGATGCTGGAACCGGCCGAATCGAGGGCTGCTTCGAAAGCCCGGCGATTGCCAACCCCGGTCAGCGCGTCGCGGATCGCAGCAGAACGGTAATGCCCCATCGCCCGTTCCCGGACGAGAACGATAAATCCGACGGCCATCAGCAGCGTGGTGATAAGGGATGCGATATTGACCAGCATGATGCCGCGAATCATCTGCAGGGGGCCGGAGACAGGCGGCACGGCTAAATTAAAGGCGGCCCATCCCCAATAGACCGCCGCCTGAAGGCCGAGCAGCCCCATGATGTAGAAGCGTAGAACCTTGGGGGAGTCCTCGAGCCTCCAGAGTTCCCTGACAGCAAGAATGAACACGCTGCCCATGACGATATTGGCGAGGACGATACGGCGCCCGATATCCTCGAAGAACCATGGCACCCCGGACAGGAGCGCCCAGGCGACCAGCGGAAGACCCAAGATCCATGGCATGGCCGGCCGACCGGAGAGCCGACGACAGGCCATCCACAGGCCACACATTCCGCCCTCGACAAGCCCATTCGCGAGGATAAGTGACGCTGGCGCAGGCAATCCGAAGCGAACGACCACGCCAAGCCCGGCCGAGAAGGCACCGCCCGCCATCCACAGGAGGGCATCTTCGTCCCGCGTCTGCACCCAGGCCATGAAGTAGCTGAGGCTGACGATAACAATAAGCAAACCGTGCGTGACGATCAGCGTGATCGGATCAAGATTCATGAGCGCGAAGCATATGTGTCTGTAGTGATCCGACTCGACCCAGGATCGGCAAGCTTGCCCCAGCGCAATCTAGACTTTTTGGGCTAGGCTAGTTAGTGATATCTACCTCTTGCGAATAGGTGGCTGGGCTTGTCCCTCGGATCGCATCGGGGCTCGGCCAAGCTCGCAGGGCCGCAGACGGCGGCCCTTTCTCCCCATCGCACCAAAAGCCAGAAGCACGATCGGCGCGGTCGAGGATAAAAGTAGCGTCTTTTAGCGCCAACTCCAACCGCTCTGGCTTTCCCCTCGGGAAGATCCCGCGGCGCGGGCGCTGCCGGGCGACGACCGCCCCGGCTTTGCCCATCGCTGGGCAAGGGCGGCGTGGAGCGCATACACCGAAAGCCAAGGAATCCGGGGCCACCATACCGATGATGGAAAACGACAACGCAGTCTTGGGGCGGCGCAGCCTGGCGCGCCATGCAGCAGGGATTTTCGGAGCCGTGGCGTCATTCGGCCTGCCTACCGCCAGGGCGGCGGAGATTGAGGGCCCGCCTGCCCTGCCGGTCGCTGCGGGGGTGACCTATCGCCTCATCGGCAGGTGGGATGCGGCGAAGCTCAATCAGGTGCTGCTGGCGGAAGCCCCCAAATTCTTCGCGCTCGATATGCGTTTCACCCCAGCCCAGCATGGCGTGAAGCTCTATCAGGTAATCTATCCCTCGGTCGTTCCGGAGCAGGGAAACCGGCCCATCGCGGCCTCAGGCCTCCTCGCCGTGCCTGATACGGCGGGCGCCCGGTTTCCGCTGGTCTCCTATCAGCACGGCACGGTTTACGGGAAGCAGCAGGTTCCATCCGACCCCGACCAATCGCCCGAGACGGCGCTGATGATCGCGCAGTTCGCCGGCCAGGGCTATATCGTTATCGGCGCCGACTATTTCGGCATGGGCCTGTCGGCCGAGCCGGAAGGCTATCTGGTGAAAGCCGCCCACCAGCAGGCATGTTTCGATATGCTGCAGGCATCCCGCCCCGTGCTGCAAGCGCTTGGCCTCTCCGCCGGGAAGCTCTTCCTCGCCGGCTGGTCGCAGGGAGGGTTCGTCACCATGGCCTTCCTCGAGAAGCTACAGAGGAGCGGCGTGCCGGTCAGCGGCACGGTGACGGCCAGCTGCCCGATGGACGGGCTCGCGACCTTGGGCGGCTTTCTGAACTTTCCGCGCGGGAACGATGCGAGCTGGGTGCCCGTGCTTTTTATTCTCACTGCGTTTTCGTTCGAAAACTATTACGGCCTGCCGGGCCTCGCCCGCGCGATGTTCCTCGAAAACCGATACGACATCGCCCGCGCGGTCTATGAGCGGCAGAGCTACGACATGGCACAAGTCCCCACCAGACTGCACGATCTGCTACGGCCGGCCTATTTCGACCCCGAATTCTTTATGGCGTCCGCCTATGGCCGTCTCGTGACCGAGACCTTGCAGGTCTATCGCTGGATCATCCAAACGCCGGTGCGAAACTACTACGGCGAGAGCGACGAGGTGATAACGCCCGGTGTCGGCCGCATGGCGATGACCTATCAGCAGGCGATCGGCAGCGGCAATACCGCAGTGACCGCCCTCTCCACCGGTAAGACGGACCACCGCGGCACTTTCATGACCGCGGTGCCGGAGTGGAAGCGCTGGTTCGACCAGCTCGGCGAGGGCTGATCCCGATCAGATGACGCCGCGGCGCCGCTCTCGCTGAGTGAGCGGCGCGTGAGCGAGCATGAACCCCGTCAGGCGGCGGCTTACCAGCTGACCCGCAATCCGCCGGTGACGTTCTGAGACTCGCTCTGACCGTTGAATGCCCCAGCATAGGAGGCATAGACCGAGAGCGGCCCGCCGGTGGAGAGGCTGGCGCCCAGGCCCAGGACCGCGAAATCCCGCCCGAGAGTTGGGCTGCTGACGGTGAAGGCAGGGCCGCCGAGCGAGAGGAAGGACGCCTGGATGGCGGCATTGGTATCGGCCAACTGGTGCATCCATCCGATATCAGTCGTCGGTGTCAGCACCATGTGGCGGCCGAAGGCGAAGGCACGCTCGATATGCACGCCAAGCAGGGTCTGCACGCTCGCGGCCGAGGTTCCGTTGATGGCGAGGCTCGTCAGCCCGCCTTGGGTTTCGTTGAGGCTATTGGCGGTAAAGCTCGCCGCCGAAAGGGTGAGCCCAGGATCGACCTGCCAACCGCCCAAGGGCAGGCGAAGCCCTGCGCGCAGGAGGCCGCCGCCGGCGGTGCCGGTCTGCTGGCCCTTGGCGGCAGTGCCGAAGGCAGGTTCCGGGCGCGTCACGTCATTTTCCGAATAGCTGCCGCCGAATTGCAGATCGGCGAAGGCGATGCCCTTTTGGAAGGAGCCATAGCCGAGCAGCTCGAAACTATTGCCCGAGAGGGTGGCGCCGGAGCGGTCACTGATATTGGGGCTGGTGAAGGCGAAGGCGACACCGGCGCGCAGACCCGGCTGCAAGAGCTTATCGACGCCGACCGCGACACCCCCGAGCGATCCGCCATAGCCGGGCGCGCCGGTGGAGTTGACGCTCGCGAACTGGCCGAGCCCGGTCATCCAAACCGTCTGCCCGGCGTGGTTGGTAGTGGCATAGGATTGCGGCGCGCGCGCCGAGCCACGCTCGGCATCCAGCTCCTGCTCGACCGCCTGTGTCCCGAGGGACCAGCCGGACAGCGACGTCATGATCCCGTCACCATAGATCGTGGGGGCGAGCTGTTGCAGGCTGGTCGGCAGGCTTGCCGCCGCCTGCTGGTAGAGCGTGGTGTAGAAGCCGGCGCTATTCCCGGTCATGGCGAGGCCGGCCGCCGGGCGGCTCGCATCGAGCGCGGCGCCGACCGCCGATTGCGTGCTCGTCTCGGCGATACCGGCGGCGGGGAGATTAGCGTAGCTGGACGGCGTGACCACCAGGCTGAGGCTGGTATTGCCATAGAGCGCATCGAAGCGCGTGCCGGCGCCGAGCCCGGCGGGCTGCACGAGGCCGGCAAAGCTGCCCGTGATGCCGCCGGCGGCGGACAGGATGCCAAAGGTCTGGCCGAGCGTCGGCGTGAACCGATTGCTCGCATTGCCGGTGATGCCTCGCAGCTGCGGGGCGAGCAGACCACCCGCGGTCAAGCTGTTGCCGGCCCCGAGCACGATGACGCGGCTGTAATTACCTGCCCCCGTGCCGGTGCCGTCGATATCGAATTCCGAGGTCGCGGTGCTGCTCAGCACGACGGGCGAGAGGAAGGTCAGCGTGCCCGGGCTGTCACCGGGCGCGAGGCGGCCCGCCACGCGCGTCGGCGCGGTGATGACGCCGGTGCCACGCAACTCGCCGCTGGTGCCGATGGAGATCGCGCGTGCCTGAATCTGGCCGTCGATCCGTAGCTCGCCAGAATCCTGATCGGCGGAGGAATTGACGAGCTTGCCGGTACCTGTGAGGGCGAGCGTCGCACCCGGTGCGACGCGGGTGGCGCCCGAGAATGTGTCGATGCCGCTCAGAGTCTCGGTGCCCGATGCGATGGCAAGCGACCCTTTGGTCCCACCCGCGACGCCGCCATCGGCCATCGTGCCGGCGAAGGTGCCGTTGGCATTGGTGATCGTCAGGCGTTGGCCGCCGAGATTGACCCGCCCGCTGCCGCTGAGGGTCTGCACGGAAGCCCCGGCGCTGGTGGCCGAGATATCGAAGGTGCCGGTATCCGCGACGCCCGAGGAGGTGGCGATGCTGCCCTGGCCGCTCAGCGCGAGGGTCGCCCCGCTCGCGATCGTCGTCGCCCCGCTATAGGTATTGCGATTGGTCAGCGTCAGCGCCTGTGGACCAAGCACGTTGAGAGCGCCGCTGCCGCTGACGACACCGCTCACGGTCAGCGGCGCCGCTGTCTGGAAGCCGCCGCCCGTGGCATTCAACGTGATGGGCCGCGCGGTCGTGAAGCTTGCCGTGTTGCGCAGCACGCCGCCCGCGAAGATGAGGCCGCCGGCACTCGCTCCGAGATTGGCATCCTGGGCAACCGAGAGGACGCCCTGCTGTAGATAGGTACCGCCGGTATAGCTGTTGCTGCCGGTGAGCGTGACGGTGCCGGCGCCGGTTTTGACCAGCGGGCGGCCGCCGGTCGTGCCATCGGTGAAGGTATCGCCGCGCAGAGAATCGAATCCCCCATTGCCGAGAACGATCCGTGTCGCGCTATCGAAATAACTGGTGACGTCGGGGACGATCCAGGCGCCGCGCCCAAGGGTCGCGACGGCGAGGAGATCGTCGGTATAGGAATAGGTCAGCTGGGTCACCTTGACATTCGGCAGGGCCTGGGCAAAGGCGGACCACGCACCGCTCCCCCAGTTACGCGTCGGGTCGTTTTGCAGCGTGTAGATATTGCTCACGCCATTGCCGGTGGCGACGGTTGATTGGCCACCGACAAAAAGGGCGTTGACGCCGTTATTGTCGATCGCAGTAACGGCGCTGACCGCGGAGAGGGTTGCCGGCAGGGTTGTGCCAAGATCCCGCATGCTGCAGACGGCACCGCCGAGGCAGGCGCTGTTGGCTTGGACGAACCAGACATCACGGCCGCCGACGGCGAAGATCTGGCCCGGGCTGGACGGTGCGAGCGCAAGCGCATCGACAGAGGAAAGCTCTTGCGGCAGGTTAAGCCGGACGACGGATGCGCCAGGCGCCGTCGCATTGGCAGTGGCGTAGAGGCCGAGGGCACCGCCAGCGCTAGAGCCGGAGGCAACCAACCCATAGCGCCAGCTGCTCTCCCGCGAGCCGAAAGCAACCTCGGTCATCGAGCTATTCGCGGATGCGAAGCCGGGCGCGATATCCGTGACGCCGACGTATTGGTTGTTCGTGAGATCGTTCAGCTTGTCCTGCCCGACAAAGAGGCTTGTACCGGCAACCGCGAACCAGGTCGGGTCCAGGCTATCGAGCGTGAATTTCGCCATGAAAGGTTGAGTCGGCAAATCATTCCCGTTGAGGGTCAACCCCAACTCGGTCTGCGTGCCGAAATTTCCGGCGGAGTCCACAACGACGCGCGTTACCGTCGTAAATTTCTGGAACGTGCCGTAGAGCACGGCCTTGCCGCTGCCGCGCAGGCTGGTGCTGTTGATCGCGACATTTGTTCCGTCACCACCCACGAAGGTTTGCCATTGCGCACTGCCCTGCATGATCTGGCTATTGACGCCGTTATCCTGAAACGCGCCCGCGATGGTTTTGCTGACAGAGTTCCAGGCGACACCGTAGAGTTCGCCGGCGACATAGCCGTTCATGATCGGCTGCCAGGCATTGCTCTCCGGTTTCACCGACTGGTTTCGGTAGATGCCGCCATCGCTGCCGAGAAGAAGATTGCCGGCACTATCGAAGGCGATCGTGCGGAAATCCGAATGCGGGTTGTCCACGGTCGTCTTCAGCGCGCCGATATCGGTCCAACTAATCGCGCCCGTAGCTGGGTTGATCACACCACGATAAAGGTTGCTGGGCAGATCATCCGCCTGAGCGGGAGTATTCGGCGGACTGCTGCCGATATAGATGACGTTGCTATTCGTCGGATCAACAGCAAAGGCGAGATGCTGCGCTCCCTGTTCGGCCTGCATGAGAGCGCTGTTGACCGGCAGAACCGCCCACTGGTTGGTCGCCGGATCAAGCCTGAACAGGGCCTGCGCGCTGCTGCCGCCTGCTGCCGTATTCGATGCGCTGACAGCGTAGATGGTACCATTGGAAGAGGCAGCGAGCTTCAAGTTCACGCTCGCGCCGATCATGCTGGCATTCGCTGTCGTCTGGTCGAGAACCCGCGAGAAGCTCAGCCCGCCGTCACTGCTGCGATAAATGCCGTTGAGTTGCGGAGCGGCGGCATTGGCGACAGCGGCATAGACGAGATTGGCGTTGTTCGGGTCGGCAACCAGGCTGGTGACCGGAACGCCCAAGGGGAGAGGCTTGGCGGGATCGCTGATCGCCTGCTGCAGGCTGATGTTCTGGCCGACCCAACTCCCCGTCCCGTCGGCACCGATTCGATAGACGCCACCCTGAACGGCCGCGACATTCGAAATGTCCGAGCCGGCCAGAATGACACCCTGATTGTAGGACAAGCTCGTGAAATTGGCTGAAAGTCCGGCGGCCAGCCCGCTCGCGCTCAGCGTGGACCAGCTCTGCCCGCCATTGTCGCTGCTCAAAAGCCCGATGAGCGGGCCACCGGCATAAGCGGAGGAACTTGTTCTGCCGATCGCAGCGATGACCCGGTTCGCATTGGTCGGATCGAGCGCGAGGGCGCCGATCGAGAGGGAGGCTTGCCCATCGGTCAAGGCTTGCCAGGATGCGCCATCGTTGAGCGATTTCCAGACACCGCCATTGGTCGAGCCCAGATAGATCAGGCCTGGGACTGTCTTGCTTGTCGCGATCGCCTGAACGGCACCACTAAGCGCGGTGCCCATGAACGTATTGAGGGCGCGCGGCACCGCCGCGGGGCCGGGGCCTGCGGAGCGGATCATCTGCGCACCCGCGGGCCTGGCCGTGAGCGGCAGCGTGGCGAAGGCGCCAAATAAGGCCCATGCGGAAGAAGCCAGCAGGTATCCACGCCGCGTGATGATCATTCTTGTCTCCGACCTTCGGCCGGCCTCTTCTCAAGGAGCTGCACGCTATTCAAGGAGCGACAAAGATCCGCTTTAGGGAATCTTACGCAATACTTTGCAAAATCATTATCAAAGCCAGACATAGCCCGGCCTGGACCACTCAGTCATTCAACGGAAAGCTTCCAGCCAAGCCAACACAGGAACAAACCGAGAGCACATGGCCCCTCAGAGGCGGTGGGCGTTCAATAAAAGGGTCTGTTGCAGCGGTTCGCTCGATACGCTCGTTTGCCCACGAAAGGGCTCGTCCACGATCATCAGCATCGCGAGCATGAGGGCGACCGCGCAGGTGGCCGACATCGCGGTCGCCAAGGCCCCTGGCGTCGTGCCGATAAAGAGGCCGAGCGCAAAGACGACGAGCATGAAGACAAGAATGGTTGTCCAGTAGAAACTGCTCAGACCGTAAAGCTCGGGATTGCTTTCGGAGATGGTCAGCTCCCGCAGGTCACTCAGATCATCCAAGGTCTTGAGGATTTCCCCGTAAGCGACGGTCTTGCGCAAGTCGGACGGTGTGTTCGAGCGGAGGGCGACCGATAGCGCGTGCATCGCCACATCGGTGCGGACGGAACGACGGGCGTTCCGCATGGCCGGCCATTCATCATCAATGCGCGCCTGAATGTAAGCGGCGAGGAGCGGGCGGTCCGCCGCGAACTCCGGCTTTCCCGAGCGGAGCAGCATGCGATCCATCGTCTGGCCGAGCGCGGCCTCCTTCACAACCAGATCTTGCGCGGCCTTGAGGTTGTTCTGCGCCTGCACGAGCGAGAAGGCGAGCAGCACGCCGAGGATCGACGCCACGCCCTTCAGCGCATCGAGAATGGCCTTCTCCCGGTCTTCATTCTGCTTGAAGGGCAGGATGCGCCGCCCGACAAAGGGCAGGAAGAGAGAAATCATAGCGCAGGATGCGACGGTGACGAAGAGGATCGTCAGGTCGCCAAAAGAATGAATGAAAGAGAGCATTGGTACAGTTCAGCAGGAGTATTCAGGGAGCACTTAACGAAAACGCAATAACACTGTACTGTTCCAGCCTGGGCGATCACAGTGCGAGCGCAAGGCAAGTTTGATCATAGCCAGTCGTGCGGAGGCAACAAGGCGGCAGATCCCGGTTTGAGATGTTTCGGCATCTGATTGAGACGCCGTGGCGGTTAATCCCGCCTCTGCGCCGCCGCGGAGCCTTGCGGCGGCGATGCCCCCCCGCCGCTCAGTCGGTGCCGGTCGCCCGCAGCGTGCGCATCCAAACCGTGAAGTTGCGCTCTGGGCTCGCATCCGGCCCCGGGGCAGGGAGCGCCGCCTGCAGCCCATCCGCGCGCGCCCTGGCCTCGCTCGGGCACTCCCCGAAGGCCGCCTTGAAATTCCGGGTCAGCGCCGTCGCATTGGCAAAGCCACAGGCGGCGGCGATCTGGCTGAGCCGCGCGTTCCGATAGGCGGGGGACGCGAGACGGAGTGACGCCTCGGCCAGCCGCCGCCTGCGGATATGTTCCGAGACGCCGCCCAAAGGTTCGAACAGACGATAGAGGCTTGCGCGGGAAAGGCCGAAGCGCGCGGCGATCTGCACCGGTTCCAAAGCACGGTCGGCAAGATTGGCATCGATATAGACCGAGATCTGGCGCAGCAGGGAGGGGATTTTCAAATCCGGCTGATCGGCCACGCGGATTGTTGCCGCATCCGTCAGCAGCGTGCTGATGAGCGCGACCGTACCGCGCGCGGCGGCTGTCGCTTCGCGCGGACTGAGGGACGGCGCTCGCGCCGTCAGCGCCTCCAGATGCGCCGCCAGCAACTGCGTGAGGGGGCGGTTCCGATCCATGACGAGGCCGTTGAGGTGGCGGAGATGCGGCAGCGCCGAGGCGAGCCATGGGCGGGGGATCAGCAGCGTCAGATTATGGAAGTCTGACGCCTCGGTCCGCAGAGTGCCGGTGAGGTCAAAGAGGCAAATATCGCCTGCCTCCACCCTGATCGGGCGTCCATCGGCGCTGCCCGTGAAGCCGCCTTCACGATAAAGTTGCACCATGGCGTGATCGAGCCCGCTACGTTGCACGAGTTGCGGCGAGCGCTCGAAGCGGAGCGCGCTTGCACGGATGGAACCCAGCATGACAGTGCCAAGATGCCAGGATACCATCTCCAATGCGAAATTCTCGGCCGAGGCATCCCGCGGCAAGCCGATCGCGAAGATATCGCGGGTCACCTCTTCAAAGGCCGCAAAGGCGGCAGCGGCACCAATACCGCGCGCCGAGAGGTGAAAGCTGGGCAAGCTTGTGGTCGCGCAGGGCCGCACGGCTGGGGCATCCTCAAAGCTGAAGTCGGGCCGGGATCGTGATGCCGGCGGCGGGCATAGCGATCCGCTGGCTGTCTCTCGCACAAAAGCCGCTACCGCCGGCCCGGTCAACCGGCGCGGTGGCGGCCGGCCGCTCATGGAGCAGGTTCACCGCAAGGACGGTGAAAGCCTGGCAGGCCCGCCCCCCCGGCGGCTTCGCGGGGCGTCAAGCCCGGCCGATCACTCTTCCGAAGCGCCCTTAAGCACTGCACTGGCCCGCTCCGCGATCATGCTCGCCACGAGGCCCGCGACGGCCTCCACATCGACCGAGAAATTGGCGTGCCATCCCCGCCCGACCTCCGCCTCGGGCGGATCGAAGCCGACGAACCCATACCGGTGGCCGAGGATATTCGCGAAGTTCTTGAACCAGGCGTTAAACTGCAGGCCATGGAAAATCTCGATCACCGATGCACCGGGCGGCGCGAAGGCCATATTGCTCAACGCCCCACCATGCGGCCCGACGATGACTTCGGCCCGCGCGAAGGCAGCCTCCTGCTCAGCATAGCTCATCTCTCCGCAAACGATCGCGCTGAAGCCGAGCTTGGCGAGGGCAGCCACGAGCTCCGGCTCGTTGACGACGCTGCGCTGCGTATGGATATCCTTGCGACTGAGATAGATGCGGGTCGGCCGAGAGGCATCCGGGGGCGAGGCTCGCTCGCGCATCGGAGCCAGACCTTGCGAGAGAAAGCGCGAGAACCGCTCCTGTTCGGGAATGCGATGCAGCGAGGGCACGATCAGCTTGCGAAACATGATCCCCTCGCTCGGATCGCCAGCCCAGGGATCGAGCACCGGCAGGGCGCCGCAGCCGAACCGCGCGAGCGACTCTTGCCGAAACGCTTCAAAACGCACCCCGTTCGTGATGCCGAGGACGATATCCCGCGCGGCTTCACCCATGAAGCCGGAAAGATGCGCAAGCATCGCGAGTTCGGCAGCGATTGGGTATGCCAATGTCCGAAATTACCGCCGAGCGTATTCATCAGCAGGGTCGGGCGGGTTTCATAACGCATCACGAAAGGCGTATCGAGACAAACATCCTCGCCGTGTTCGAAGGCTCTACGCGCAAAATTCCCTGTTCTAAGATCGGCCTGATAGGTTGTCTCGAACAGCGGCACGGAATGCTTCGTCAGAACAACAACACCATTGATCAGCGTCGCATTGCTCAAGACATGGAAGAATACCGGCCCGGCCTCGTATTCCTGCGCGAACACGTAAGTCCGATGCTCGGGGACCATGCTGCCACGATAGGCCGAGGATGAATTGTAGGCGGAACGCACCACTTCCGCGGGATGAAGGAGGAAGGAGAAGTCCTGCCGATCCTCATCCATCCGTCTTGCTTCATCAATATCGGATGTCACGAGCGGTAGCGGGCCGGTATGGGTCCGCAGCCGCGCACCGAGCTTGCGAAAGATATGGATGACATCGGTCCTTCCCTCGAAGGGAAACTGGTACCGCCCGGATATTTCACGATAAAGACAGAAACGATCGATATCGATCTCGCAGATCGTGGTCGGCCTGAATTCTTCGGAGAAGATGACGAGGGTCCGGCCATCCAGCAACCAGAAGCGTTCATTTGGCGCGCCACCACGGATCGTACCGCTTTCCTCGAAGACAAGTTGACCGAGGAGGGTTCCGCTATTGTCGCGGTACATGAGCCATTGTCCGACGATCAGCACCCGAAGATCATGATCACTCACAGGGCGAGCGCGATCCGCCATCAGCCTAACCTCTTGCGCGACTACCGAGGTGAAACAAGGGCCTCAGGTGCGAGCCGGTGTCAACCACCGGTTCACTGGCTACGAAGCGCGCAAGGCCACGGCAAAGCCTTGCGCAACACTCGTTAACTTTTGCCCCGAGCGATGGCCCCTGAGGATGCGAGCGCAGCCTGCGCGCCGATGCCGGATGAAAGCACCGGCATCGCCCCCCCCCCCCGCACGGGATGACGATGGGAGCAGCTATTTCTCGGCGCGCAGCGCCTCCATCAGCACTTTGGCGGCTGCCGGTGACGAGCCCGGATTCTGCCCGGTGATCAGCAAGCCGTCCTGAACCACGTACGACCCCCAATCGGGCCCGCGCGAATAGATGCCACCCTTGGCCTTCAATTCGTCCTCGACGAGGAAGGGCACGATGGTGGTGAGGCCCACGGCCTCCTCTTCCGAATTGGCGAAACCGGTGACCTTCCTGCCTGCGACGAGCGGCCGCCCATCGGCCGCCTGCACGTGACGCAGAACGCCGGGGGCATGACAGACCAGGGCGACCGGCTTGTTGGCTGCCAGAAAGCTCTCGATGAGGGCGATCGACGCCTTGTCCTCAGCGAGATCCCAGAGCGGGCCGTGGCCGCCCGGGTAGAAGACGGTGTCGAATTCGGCTTCCGAAACCTCCGACAGCTTGACGGTATGGGCGAGTGCCGCGGTTGCTTCGGCATCCGCCTCGAAGCGCCGGGTGTCATCGGTCTGGTTGGCGGGCTCGTTGCTTTTGGGATCGAGGGGAGGCTGGCCGCCCTTGGGGGATGCGAGCGTGATCTCGGCACCGGCCTGCTTGAAGGCATAGTACGGGGCGGCGAGCTCCTCGAGCCAGAAGCCGGTCTTACGGCCGGTGGTGCCGAGAGCATCATGCGAGGTGAGGACCATCAGGATCTTCATCGAACGTCATTCCTTGTTTGCGCGACCCGAAGGCGAACGGGTTGCGGCGCATCGGCTGGAGAGCGGACTGACCCCCGGCAATCGCGGCGACTACCGACGATTTTCGCCGGCAGCCTGAGCCTTGGGTGGCCCGAACAAGGGCATGACTAACCTTAATCCGACCGGTCGTCTAGTAAAAAAATATCGGCCAGACGCAGTTCTTTCAAATCTGTTTCCTTCGATCTCTTGCCCGTTAAGATGAGGCAGGCCAATCTAGACGACCGGTCAGATCACGTGTAAGAGCGGCTATGGAAGAGGAGAGAGCCGGATGTCTTGCGCTTGGCTTCCTGTTTCAAGCAAGCGGGGCTCGACCTTTCCCCATGAAGAGACGACAAGCCGAAGTAACTGTGTGAGGCGCAGATGGCACTAGCGATTGACGAGCACCATGTTCGCGACACCCTCATCGCGACGGGTCAAAAGATCATGGGCCGGAAGGGATTCTCCGCCGTTGGGCTCGCCGAGATCCTCAAGGAAGCGGGCGTCCCCAAAGGCTCATTTTACTACTATTTTTCGTCGAAGGATGCCTTTGGCGAGGCTTTGATCCTCGAATACTTCAAGCAATACCACGCACAGATGGATGCGCTCTTCACCAAGACGGGGCTGACCATGGCTGACCGCCTGATCATGTATCTCGATAGCTGGCGGGACCATCAATGCGCATACAATTTTCAAGGGCGTTGCCTGGCCGTCAAGCTCGGCGCCGAGGTTTCCGACTTGTCGGAACCCATGCGGCTTGCGCTGAAGGAAGGAACGGCTGGGGTGATTTCCCGTCTGACAGTCGCCATCGAGGCCGGCCTTGAAGAAGGGTCCTTGGCCTCTCCGGAACCGGCCGAGCTTCTCGCGCAATCGCTTTACAGCCTGTGGCTGGGCGCGAGCGTCATGGCCAAGATCGTTCGTGCGGATGCCCCGCTGGATATTGCCCTACACGCCTCGCGGCGACTGCTCGGGATCGCAAAGGCAAGAGGCCAGGGATAGCTCGGGCGGGAAGCCGCCATCACCTAGCACCATCGCCCTGTCAACGCGGGAGGCCGCCCACGCCGCGGCGGGCAGCAGAAAGAAGCCGAGCAGCATCCCGCGCCTGGCGCATACCCGCCCCTGGAAAGGGTGATTGCGCCCGGCTTGGTGACGAATTATATCAGTCGTCACATTTTCATCACGATGAGTTCCCTTGCCCAGTCGTTCCGAAACTCACGAACTGATCCTGGAGACCGCGAAGGAGCTGTTTTCCCGCTTCGGTCCCCGGCGTACGACAGTTGCAGACATCGCCCGAGAACTGCGCATGTCGTCCGCCAATGTGTACAAGTTCTTTCCTTCCAAGGATGCGATCGTCGAAGCAGTGGGCGAGCGATTCATGGAGGAACTGCATCGCGAACTCGTGCCGCTGATCCGCGCACGCAAGCCGGCATGGGCGCGAATCGAAGACCTCGTAAGAGCCGTCAACCGCCACTTCGCGGATATGATCGAGGCCAACGTCTCTCGTCACGGTGCGCAGTTTTTCCAGAATGTCATCGAGTTCGAAATGCTCAAGCGCGAGCAGAAATGGCGTTTCGTCGAGGAATTCCTCCACTCCACCCTCCGGCTTGAAGTGGCCAAGCTTCTGCGCGAGGGTATGGAAACCGACGGGTGGCGCGTGGACGATCCTCTCCTGCATGCCGATACCCTCCTCAATTGCCTTGCCTGCTCTATCGAACCAGTCATGCTGATCGGCCTCTCCCGGGAGGTGATCGAAGCCCGCCTCGACCGGCAGCTGGCCCTCCTCGCCCGCACGCTCTCCTGACATTTTTTTTGGCCAATTGGTGACGAATGTTAAGTTCCGTTACTCGTCTTTCATCATGCGTTACACTCCGCGCGACGGCCGGCCTCGCCGTCCTGGCGCTCGCGCTGACCGCCTGTGACAAGCACGGCCCGGGCGGCCCACCGCCAGGGCCGCCTCCCCCCGTGCCCTACATCACGGTGACCCCCCAACCGGTGACGCGGACAACGGAGCTGCCAGGCCGCACCTCCGCCATCCTGACCTCGGCGGTCGCGCCGCAGGTGACCGGCGTCATCCTCAAACGTCTGTTCACGGAAGGCAGCGAGGTCACCCAGGGTCAACAACTCTATCAGATCGACCCTGCCACCTATCAGGCGACCTATGATCAGGACCGAGCGACGCTCGCCTATGACGAGGCGGCACTCGCCACCGCGCGCGCCAAGGCCAATCGCTATCGCCCCCTGGCCGCGGCCAAGGCCATCAGCAGCCAGGATTACGACGATGCAGTTGCCGCCGCAAAGGAAGCCGCCGCCAATATCCTGATCGCCAGGGCCCAACTCGAACAGGCGCAGATCAACCTCACCTATACCAAGGTGCTGGCACCGATCTCCGGCCATATCGGCGCCTCCGCGGTGACACCGGGCGCCCTCGTCACCGCCAATCAGACGACGGCGCTCGCCACCATCACCCAGCTCGATCCGATCTATGTCGTGCTCAACGAGCCGGCGACCACCATTCTACGCCTGCGCCGCGAGATGCAGCAGGGCCAGTTGCAGGATGCCGGCAATGGCGAGGCACAGGTGACGCTGAAGCTTGAGGACGGCACCACCTATGCCGAGCCCGGTAAGCTCCAGTTCTCGGAAGTGACGGTGAGCGAGACCACCGGCACCGTTCTTGTCCGCGCCGTCTTCCCCAACCCCGACCACCTGCTGCTGCCCGGCATGTTCGTGCGCGCGGAGCTTGTCGAAGGGATCAACAAGAACGGCATCCTGCTGCCGCAGGAGGCCGTTTCCCATAATTTCCATGGAGACCCGACCGTCTATCTCATCGGACCCGATAACAAGGCGCATCAGCAGGTAATTCAGACCGGAGACGCCGTCGGCGACAAATGGATCGTCACCGGTGGCCTCAAGCCAGGGGATCGCGTTGCCGTGGGCGGCTTCATGGCGATCAGGGACGGTGCCCCGGTGACGCCCGTGCCCGCCGCCAGCAAGTCCTGATCCCAGGCCGGAGACCCCTACAGTGTCGCGCTTCTTCATCCATCGCCCGGTCTTCGCCTGGGTCATCGGCATCATTCTCATGCTGGTCGGCGGGATCGAAATACTCCGGCTGCCGATTTCGCAATTTCCAACCATCGCGCCGCCGCAGATCTCGATCTCGGTCACCTATCCCGGCGCCTCCGCCGAAACCGTGGCCGATACCGTCGTGCGGCCGATCCTGCAGCAGATGAGCGGGCTCGACGGTCTTGAATACATCTCAGCCAGCGCCCAGGCGAACGGCTCGATGGAAATCGACCTCACCTTCACCCAAGGCACCAACCCCGACATCGCCCAGGTGCAGGTGCAGAACAAGGTCTCGCTTGCCGAGTCGACACTGCCGACGGAGGTGACCCAGCAGGGCATCACCATCGAAAAGTCCACCAAAAACTACATGCTGATCGTGGGCCTGGTCTCCACCAACGGCAGCATGACGGCGCAGGACATTTCCGATTACATCGCCTCCAACATCGAGAATCCGCTGACGCGCATTCCTGGCGTGGGCGACTATCAGCTCTTCGGCTCCGAATACGCCATGCGCATCTGGGTCGATCCGGCAAAACTCTACAAATACGCGCTGACGATTTCGGACGTGACGACAGCGATCGCCGCTCAGAATGTCCAGGTCTCCTCGGGTGAGCTCGGCGGCCTGCCAGCAGTGAAGGGGCAACGGCTCGATGCCCTCATCGTCGGCCCCAGCCGTATGACGACGCCCAATCAATTCCGCAACATCCTGCTGAAAGTGGAGCAGGACGGCAGCCGCGTCCTGCTGAGCGATGTCGCAACCGTCGAACTCGGCGCCCAGAACTACAGTTCGAGCGCGCTCTATAACAATCACCCTGCTTCGGGCATCGCGCTCAAGCTCGCGCCCGGAGCCAACCAGCTAAGCGTCGAAAAGGCGGTCAAGACCGAACTCAACAAACTCAGCACGCAATTCCCCTCGGGCCTCGAGATGGTCTATCCGATCGACGGCGCGCCCTATATCTCGCTTTCGATCGAAGAAGTGGTGAAGACGCTGGCCGAGGCGATCGCCCTCGTCGTCATCGTCATGCTCATCTTCCTGCAAAACATCCGGGCAACCCTGATCCCGGCAATCGCCGTGCCGATCGTGCTGCTCGGCACCTTTGCCGTGCTCGGCACCCTCGGCTACTCCATCAACACCCTGACCATGCTCGCGATGGTGCTTGCCGTCGGCCTGCTCGTTGATGATGCGATCGTCGTCGTCGAGAATGTCGAGCGGCTGATGCAGGAGTACAACCTCTCGCCAAGGCAGGCAGCCCTTCGCTCCATGGAGGAGATTTCCGGCGCCCTCGTCGGCATCGCGACCGTGCTTTCCGCGGTCTTTCTACCGATGGCGTTCTTCGGCGGCTCCACCGGCGTCATCTACCGGCAGTTCTCGGTCACCATCATCTCTGCCATGGGCCTCTCCGTTCTTGTCGCGCTGGTCCTGACGCCGGCGCTTTGCGCTACCCTCCTGAAGCCCCGCAGGCATGACCCGATGCAGGGGAACGGGCCCGGCGCCATCTTCAATCGCAGTTTTGAGCGGATGCGCCGCGGCTATGGTCGGGGGGTGGGCGGGCTCATCAACGGTTCTGTCTTCACTATGCTCGGCTTCGTCGGTATCGTCTTCATCTCCGCCTGGCTGTTTCTGCATCTTCCTGCAGGCTTCCTGCCGCAGGAAGATCAGGCGCTGCTCATGGGTCAGGTTTCCCTGCCGCCGGGCGCGACGGCCGAGCAGACAGAAGACCTGAACCGCCAGGTCGTCGATTGGACGCTCAAGCACGAATCCGCCAATGTGAAGGGCGTCTTCACCGTCTCCGGCTTCAACTTCGCAGGCCAGGCGCAGAACGCGGGTTTCATCGCGATCTCGCTGAAGAACTGGGCCGAGCGCACCCGGCCGGATCAAAGCCCGGCCGCCATCGCGGGGCGCATCATGGCGCATTTCGCGGGCAACCCCGCAGGCCAGGTCTTCATCCTGCAGCCGCCCGCGGTGATGGAACTCGGCAACGTCTCCGGCTTCGACCTCGAACTCGAAGACACGGGAAACCTTAGCCATGCGAATTTCCTGCAGGCGCGCAACATGCTGCTCGGCATGGCAAATACGGACCCCAAGCTCATGGCGGTCTATCCCAATGGGTTGAACGACGCACCGCAATACAAGCTCGACATCGACCGAGAGAAAGCCTCTGCCTATGGTCTCTCGATCTCCGATATCGACAGCCAGATCCAGGGCGCGCTGGCCTCCGATTATGTTGACCAGTTCATGCGCAACGGGCGGGTAAAGGACGTTTATGTGCAAGGCGAGGCGAGCAGCCGCATGCTGCCCGCCGACCTCGGCAAATGGTACGTGCGCAACAGTACCGGCAGCATGGTGCCGTTCAGCGCCTTTATGACCGGGCGTTGGGTTTCCGGCCCGCAAAAGGTCGAAATCTACAACGGCATCACCTCCTACGAGATCCAGGGCCAGCCGGCACCCGGCGTCAGCACGGGCGAGGCCATGGCCGAGATGGAAAAGCTCATCACCAGACTGCCGCCCGGCGTCGGCTATGAATGGACTGGGCTTTCCTTCGAGGAATTGGCCTCGGGTTCGCAGACCTACGTGCTCTATCTCATCTCGCTCGTGGTCGTTCTGCTCTGCCTCGCCGCCCTCTACGAGAGCTGGCCAGTGCCCTTTGCGGTGATGCTGGTGGTGCCGCTTGGCCTCGTGGGCACGATCCTCGCCGCCTTCCTACGCGGCATGGACAACGATGTCTATTTCCAGGTGGGCATGTTGACGACGGTAGGCCTCGCGGTGAAGAACGCCATCCTCATCGTGGAATTCGCCAAAGCCTTTTATGACGCAGGCAAGTCTCTGCGGGAGGCGGCGCTCGAAGCGGCGCGGGAGCGCCTGCGTCCGATCTTGATGACCTCGATTGCCTTCATCTGCGGCAGCATTCCGCTGGCGATCGCCAGTGGCGCCGGTGGCGCCAGCCGCATTGCCATCGGCACCGCCGTGGTCGGCGGCATGCTGACGGCAACGATACTCGCTGTCTTCTTCGTCCCCGTCTTCTTCGTCGTCGTGCTGCGCCTGTTCCGCGTCAAGCCTCGGCCATCGCTTGAAGCTACAACAGCGCCGAAAGAGGCCTGACCCATGCGCCGCCTTCTGCTCGGCAGCTTCGCGCTGCTCTCCCTCTCCGCCTGCAGCCTCATCCCGGACTATCACCGCCCCTCGCCCGGCGTCGCCGGCCAATGGCCGGCCGGCCCCGCCGCCCTCTCTGCCGCCAACACGAAAGGGCAGACCGCTGCCGATCTCGGCTGGTCGCAGTTCTTCACCGATCCGGTGTCGCAGAGCCTCATCCGTCTCGCGCTCGACAACAACCGGGATCTGCGGGTCGCCGCGCTCAACGTGCGCAGTGCCGAAGCCCAATATGGGGTGGACCGCGCAAGCCTGTTCCCCACGATCAACGGCACGGCGAGCTTCGACCGCTCGGTTACGCCCGGGGATGTCTATGGCACGCAGGGCCAAACCCAGAACTTGCGGGAATACAGCCTGGGCGCGAGTGCCGTTTCCTGGGAGCTGGACCTCTTCGGCCAGATCCGCAGCAAGGCGCGCGCTCAACAGGAAACCGTGTTCAGTGAGGCCGAAACACGAACGGCGACGCAGCTCACCCTGATCGGCGAGGTCGTCTCCGAATATCTCGCCTGGCTCGCTGACCGGCAGAGCCTCGCCGTCGCACAGGATACCGTGAAAACCGAAGCCGATTCCGTGCGCCTGACCCAGCTCCTGCTTGCCCATGGCGACAGCACGCAGCTCGACGTTGCCCAAGCCGAGGTGACGTTGCATTCGGCCCAGGCGAGCCTCGCCCAGTATCGGCGGGCAGTGGCGCAAGACATGGACGAACTTGTCCTCCTGGTGGGCGCCCCGCTTCCGGTGGACCTTGTGCGGCGCATGGAGGCGGTGAACTTCTCCGACAAGCCGCCCTTCCCGTCACTCTCGGCCGGGGTGCCATCTGACTTGCTCACGCGCCGGCCAGACATCCGGGCCGCCGAGGACACTTTGCTCTCGGCCAATGCGAATATCGGTGCGGCCCGCGCCGCCTTTTTCCCCTCGATCACGCTGACGGCCAATGGCGGCACTGCCAGCGGCAGCCTCTCCAATCTCTTCAAAGCCGGGCAGGCAAGCTGGGGGTTCGAGCCCCAGATCACTTTGCCCATCTTCGATGCCGGCTCAAATCTCGCCAATCTCGATATCGCCAAGCTGCAGAAGCAGATCGACATTGCGGATTACCAGAAGGCGATCCAACAGGCCTTCCACGATGTCTCGGACGCGCTTGCCGCCCGCGCCACCTACGAGGATCAGATTGCCGCCCAGCAGGCGCTGGTCGCCGCCGATCAGCAGAACTTTGATCTTTCGACGATGCGCTTCAAAGCCGGCGTCGATGCTTATCTGACCGTTCTGGTAGCGGAAGAATCCCTCTTCAGCGCGAAGCTGACGCTGATCAGCCTGCAACTCGACAAGCAGCAGAATCTGGTAACGCTCTATAAGGCACTCGGCGGAGGCTGGAAGATCTGATTTTCGGCCCGGCGGCCGGCTTTCGGCTGATGCTGTCTCCAGGCGACAGGCCGACGATGCCGCCCATGACGTCAGCTAAAGCCCGTGCGCCTGCATCCGATCGACGTACCAGGACAGAAAGTTGTCGAGCTGCTGTTCCGTGAAGTGGGAGTATGGGCCGGGCCGGTAGCCGCGGCTCGCAATGCCGGCATGAGCCAGGGCAACGAGATGCGCATCCTGCGCATTGGTCGCAGTCCAGACAGAGGTCAGCCGATCAAGCTCGTAATCGACTCCCTCGATCGCGTCCTTGTGCACGAGCCATTTTGTCCGAACGAGGGTCCGATCCGCGGCGAGCGGCACCACCATGGCAATGACCGCATGGTCCCCCATAAAGTGATGCTAGCAGTTATGACCCCACAAATGGATGTCTCCAAGGTCCTTCCGGATCATGCGGCCGAGCAGCCGGGCGGAAGCGGCGCGCGCATCGGGGGTCTGGGACTCGCCTGCATTGGCGATGATGAGCCGCTGCGTTCGAAAGTTTGTCACATGGCCGCGCAGATGCTCGACCGGCCTTGACGGGTAGCCGAGCGATTCCCACTCCGTCATCTTGTCAGCATAGCGTTGGGCGTGGCGCTCCGCCATCCGCCGGTCCTCCTCGCTCAGGCTCTGCGGGTCGAAGCCAAAGTCCAGATCGATGAAGGAAACGCAAAGCTCAGGATGGTTGGCGGAGCAATGATAGCATTCGCGGTTGTTTTCGATCGTGAGTTTCCAGTTACCCTCTTCGACGATATCCGCCTGAAACGCCACCTTGGCGTTACGAATGTCATAGGGAGCGAGCCGCGGCTCCATCACCGCGACGAGATCTTGGATGTCCTCGGGCGGATGCTCGGCGAGACAAGCATAGAGCAGGCCACCCACGGATCGCAACGCCACCTCACCGAGACTATGGCAGCTTCGATCGAAAGCCTGTCCCATATGCGGCGCGTCGATCAGCCTGCCGTCCAGCTCGTAGGTCCATTGGTGATAGGGGCAGACAAGCTTGCCGACAACGCCGCGGCCAGGCGGCAACAGCCGTGCTCCGCGATGCCGGCAGACGTTGTGAAAAGCCCGAACCGTCCCCGCGTCATCGCGCAGGATGGCGATACTGGATTTGCCGATATCCAACACCGAAACATCGCCGGGCTCCGGCACGTCGCAGTCAAGTCCGATGAAGATCCAATGACGGTGAAACATGATGTCGAGATCCGCCTCGAACACGTCTTGCCGCGTGTAGAGTTCAGCGGGCAGCGAATAGCCCGGCAAACGCTGTCGCAGTAACTTCGTGATCGGCGCGGATTCGTGCATCGGCTGCTCCGGTTATGGTGGTGGGCAAGGGGGACGGCACGCGAGCGTAGGCGAAGAGTGCTCAGAGATCTTTGACGAGCCGCAGCGCATCAAAGATTGCGGCATGCGTGTTGCGCGCTGACACGGCATCGCCGATCCTGAAGAGGTCGAACCCATCGTCGGTAGCGATATTCCCCGGCTGCGTCCGCCCCGCGAGCAGCGCATCGTAATCGATACGGCCGAGATTGCGAGAATGCGGCTTCAACGCGAAATACAGCTCATCGAGCGGGATCGTGCCGTGGTTGATGACGATCTGATCCACCACCCGTTCCCGCAAGACGGCGCCGTAATCGCTGCCGATACGCGCGAGGATCTGGTTCCCGACGCGATGAGCCGAAAGCAGCCGGAAAGTGACGGTGAAGGTGACATCGGCAGGCTGCAAGGAGCGCATATAGGGCACGAGATTCATCGCCATCACCTCCGGCGCGAAGCTGCGATCGGGGGTCATGATCTCAAGCTTCGCGCCGCTCCTTGCAAGCACCTCGGCCGCCTGCAAGGCCGCGTGATCGCCCGCGTCATCGAAAAGCAGAACGTTGCTGCCTGGCTTGATTTCGGCCGCGATGATGTCCCAGGTCGAGACGACGAGATCGTTCCCCTCCGTCAGAATCTCGGTATGGGGCAGGCCACCGGTCGCGACGATGACGACATCCGGCCGTTCGGCGAGAACCTCGTCCACACCTGCGACGGTGTTAAACCGGAAGGCGACACCGAGTGCCTCGCAGCGCATCAGCCGCCAGTCGATGATGCCGATCATTTCTCGCCGCCGCGGACTTTGCGCCGTCAGGCGGATCTGACCGCCGGCATCCTTCGCTGCCTCGAAGACGAGCACCTGGTGACCGCGCTCCGCCGCTACGCGGGCTGCCTCCAGGCCGGCAGGGCCGGCGCCGATGATGACGATCTTGCGCGCCCTCTCGGCACGCGGGTTGACGTGCGGCATCGTCTCCTCACGCCCGGTCGCTGCATTATGGATGCAGAACGCGGCACCACCCTGATAGATCCGATCGAGACAGTAATTGGCACCGACACAGGGGCGGATGTCCGCTTCTCGGCCTGCCACGATCTTGGCGACGATATCGGGGTCCGTCATATGGGCGCGGGTCATGCCGATCATATCGACTTTTCCCGATTGCAGGGCGTGCCGCGCCGTCGCGACGTCCGAGACCCGGGCGGCGTGGAAGGTGGGTGCGCGAGTCTCGGCACGGATCTCGCCAGCGAGGTCGAGATGCGGGGCGGACGGCATGCCCTGAATCGGTATCACATCGGTCAGCCCCGGATCGGTGTCGATGTGGCCACGCACGATGTTGAGGAAATCGACGAGCCCGCTATTGACGAGGCTATGCGAGATTGCGAGCCCGTCCTGTCGATCTAGCCCGCCTTGCTGAGCCTCGTCCGCCGTATAGCGCACGCCGAGGATGAAGTTCGCGCCCACGCGCCGGCGGATCTCGCGCAGCACCTCGAAGGTGAAACGCATCCTGTCCCCCAACGCACCGCCATAGGGCGCATCGAGTGTGTTGGTGAGGGGAGACCAGAACTGATCGAGAAGATGGCCGTACGCCTCCAACTCGATGCCATCAAGCCCGGCTGCCTGCATGCGCTCGGCGGCATCGCCATAATCCTTGATGATCCGGGTGATGTCCCAGTCTTCGATTTTCTTGGGGAAGGCACGATGCGCTGCCTCCCGATGATGGGAGGGCGAAACGACCGGCAGCCAGTCCCCCTTATCCCAGCGCGTCCGCCGCCCGAGATGGCTGAGTTGGATCATCACAACCGCCCCGTGCTCGTGGCATGCATCGGCAAGGTCGCGCATCCAGGGCACGACCTCGTCCTTATAGGCAAGCACGTTGTTGAAGACCGGCGGACTGTCACGGGATGTCGAGGCAGAGCCGGCTGTCATGGTGAGAGCGATGCCGCCCTTGGCACGCGCCACATGATAGGCACGATAGCGCGCCTTCGGCATGCCATCTTCCGCGTAAGCCGGCTCATGCGCCGTCGTCATAATCCGGTTTCGCAGCGTGAGATGCTTCAACCGATACGGCTGCAGAAGCGGATCGCTCATCGCCATGGGCCGATTTCCAAAAGGATGAGGATACACTACCGCCCTGTACACCCCTGTCAATCCGATCGACGCATACGCACATTTTCTCTTGCCAGATGGGTCGCTTTGTTGGTTTGATCTGCCATGGCAAGCGTTCGGACGCTCGATACAGGTTGGCGAGGTTCACGTGACGTATGGCTCACTGCGGCCTACGAGAGCCTCGTCCTATCAGGGGTGGATGGGGTGCGCATCCAAGCGATCGGCCAGAAGCTCGGGCTGTCGCGAACCAGTTTCTACTGGTTCTTTCGCGATCGGGAGGATTTGCTCAGCGCCTTGCTTGATCTTTGGCGAGAGAAAAACACCGGCAATCTGATCGGGCGGGCTGCGGCTTATGCCGCCAGCATTGCGGAAGCGACCCTCAATCTTTTCGATTGCTGGCTTGATGGTACATTGTTCGATGCCGATTTCGAAATCGCCGTGCGTAGCTGGGCGCTTCAGTCCGCGGCGGTCGAGGCAGAGATCGGCGCCGCCGACGAGGCACGGCTTGCGGCCATCTTCGCTATGTTCGAGCGGTTCGGCTATGGCGCCGCCGAAGCCGATGTGCGGGCGCGCACGCTCTATCTCACCCAGATCGGCTATATTTCAATGAGGACGCGTGAGGATCTTGCAACTCGCATGCGGCGCATCCCGCATTACGTGACGATTTTCTCCGGCACCGCGGCACGGCCTGAGGAGCTGGCGCGTTTCCACGCGCGGCACGGCTTTGCGCCGGAGGCAGCAGGACGGCGCGGACGCGGGCGCAAGCGTATCGAGGCAGCATGACGGGAAAGCCATGAAGATAAAAGACGATTTTCCCTATCCGGTTCGCGAGATAGAAAATGAGTGGATCGTGCTGGCAGACGGCACCCGCCTTGCCGCACGCATCTGGCGCCCGGATGTTGCGGATGCGGAGAAGTTCCCCGCCATCCTCGAATATCTTCCCTATCGCAAGCGGGATGGCACGGTTGATCGTGATGCTTTGACCCATCCCTATTTCGCGGGCCATGGCTATGCCTGCTTGCGGGTGGATATGCGCGGTTCCGGCGAATCGGACGGTCTGCTCGATGATGAGTATCTCAAGCTTGAGCAGGATGATGCGCTTGAGGTCATCGCCTGGATCGCCGCGCAGCCCTGGTGCTCGGGCGTGGTCGGCATGATCGGAATCTCCTGGGGAGGCTTCAACGGGTTACAAGTGGCGGCCCGTCGGCCGCCCGCCTTGAAAGCCGTCGTCAGCATCTGCTCGACGGATGACCGCTATGCTGATGATATCCACTTCATGGGCGGATGCCTGCTCAATGACAATCTCTCCTGGGCATCGACCATGCTCGGGTACATGTCCCGCCCGCCGGATCCCATGCTGCTCGGCGAGAACTGGCGCGAGATGTGGCTTCGCCGGCTCGATCATCAGCCGCTTCTGGTCGAGACCTGGCTCGGCCATCAGCGCCGCGACGATTACTGGAAGCATGGCTCGATCTGCGAGGACTGGTCCGCCATCACCTGCCCGGTTCTGGCGGTCGGCGGTTGGGCGGACGGCTATTCGAATGCGGTTCCGCGGCTGCTCGCTGGGCTGAAGGCGCCGTGCCGTGGCATCAACGGGCCCTGGGCCCATAAATACCCGCATTTCGCCAAGCCTGGCCCGCGTATCGGCTTTTTGCAGGAATGTCTGCGCTGGTTCGACCAGCATCTGGCTGGGCGCGAGACCGGTGTGATGCAAGAGCCGGCCTATCGCATCTGGATGCAGGACTGGACAGCGCCGCGGGCCGATTATGAGGAGCGCCCCGGCCGCTGGGTGGCGGAGCCCAGCTGGCCGAGCCCCGCTATCCTGGAGCAGCGCCTCGCGCTCAACCCGGAGGGTTTGCGGCTGCAAGCCGGAGCCGAGACGAAGATTGACTGGTCCTCTCCTCAGGATCTTGGAGAAGCGTCTGGCAGTTGGTTCAGCTTCGGCATTCTGCCTGATCAGCCGACGGATCAGCTTGTCGATGACGGTCGTTCCCTCGTGTTTGACACGGAGCCCTTGGCCGAACGGCTGGAGATCGTTGGCGCCGTCGTGCTCGACCTCGAAATCGCGGTGGACCAGCCGCAAGCGCTGATCTGCGTGCGCCTGTGCGACGTATCGCCGACCGGCGGATCGCTGCGCGTCAGCTACGGCCTCCTCAACCTGACCCATCGTAACGGGCATGAGGTGCCGGAGCCGCTGGAGCCAGGCCGGCGCTACACCGTCCGTCTGCACCTCAACCACGCGGCGCATAGCTTCGCACCCGGCCATCGCCTTCGCATCGCCCTCTCCACCAGCTATTGGCCGATCGTCTGGCCATCGCCGCAAGCGACAACGCTCAGCCTCTTCACGGGGCGGAGCAGCGTCGTGCTGCCCAAGCGACTGCCGCGGCCGACGGATGACAGCATCACTTTCCCGAGCCCCGAGGCCGCGGCACCGCAGGAGCGGCGCTGGATAAGCCGCGGCCAGGACAGCCGGCGTGTGCTGCGGGATGCCGCGACCGGCGAGACGGTGGTGGAGGTGACAGGGGATACGGGCCTTTCCGCGATCGAGCCGCATGGGTTGGAGACGCAACAGATCAATCGGGAAATCTACCGCATTTCGGCGCGAGACCCGCTCTCCGCCACGGTCGATATCAGCTACACCATGCGCGTCGGCCGTGGCGAGTGGCAGACCAGAACGGAGTCACGCACGGTGATGCGTGCGACCAAGGATAACTTCCTGCTCGAAGCGCAGCTCGATGCTTTTGAGGGCGAAACGCGCGTCTTCTGCCGCAGCTGGTCACGCCAAGTGCCGCGGGACGGCGTATGAAGCCCCGCTTGCCGATCTTCCTGCCCCCCCGCCTCACGGGTAGCCGATGCTGAGCTACGCGGCCAAGCGCGTGGGGCTTGCCGTCATCATCTGCCTCTTGGCGATGACGATCATGTTTACCCTCATCTTCCTGATCCCGGGCGACCCCGCCTCCATCGCGCTCGGGCCGATGGCGACGCCCGCGATGAAGGCGGCTCTGCGCGCCAGGATGGGGTTGGACCAGCCGATGCTCGTGCAACTCGCGCGCTTCTTCCTCCGCGTGCTGCATGGCAATCTCGGCACGGATGTCTGGACGGGGCGGAGTGTCACGAGCCTCGTCGCCGGCGCCTTGCCCTATACGCTCGCCCTGGCGGTCGGCGGCCTCGGCTGGGCAGCCTTGCTCGGCATTCCGCTCGGCTGCTATTCCGCAATCCGGCAGGGATCTTGGGTTGATAGGCTATCCGGTTTGCTTTCGGTTGGCGCTATCTCGATGCCGTCCTTCGTCGTCGCGATCTACGCCCTGCTGCTCTTCTCTCTCACCATCAACCTCTTTCCGGCCATTGGCGCCGGATCGGCCGGCCATCCGCTGGATGAGCTGTATCACCTCGTGCTGCCTGCATTCGCGGTCGGGCTCGGTTGGGTCGGCTATCTCGCCCGACTGGTGCGCGCCTCCATGCTGGAAGTGATGGCCGAGCACCATATCCGCACTGCGCGCGCTTTCGGATTGCCGGAGCGGATGATCGTCTTCCGCTACGCCCTGCGCATCGCGGTGTTGCCCACCGTCACGCTCATCGGTCTCGGCCTCGGCAGCTTACTCTCCAGCGCGGTCTTCGCAGAGGCCGTGTTCAACCGGCCGGGCATCGGCAAGCTGGTGCTCGGCGCTGTCGAAGCGCGGAACTATCCCGTGGTGATGGGCGCGGTGCTCGTCACGGTGGCGCTCTTCGCGCTTTTCACGCTCGTCGCCGATCTCCTCGTTGCATGGCTTGATCCCCGTGTCCGCGCAAACCTCTGATCATCCCACGGCATGGCGGCGCCGACTGCCGCCCGGGCTGCGAGACGGCACGCGTCTCCTCGGCCTGCTGCTTGTGCTTATGCTCGTCATCCTCGCCATCGGCGGACGCGCGGTCGCGCCTTACGATCCGCTGCATATGGCGATCCTGCATCGCTTCGAGGCGCCATCCTGGGCACATCCGCTCGGCACCGACCAACTCGGCCGGGATATTCTGAGCCGCGTTATCGTCGGCGCACGCTTCGCCCTTTATCTCGGCGGCTTCGCGACCGGGCTTTCGATGATCGGTGGTATCATCCTCGGTCTCATCGCGGGCTATGGGCCGCGCTGGCTGGATGCCGTTCTCGTCGTTCTGTTCGACACCACCTATTCCTTTCCGGTCGTCATGCTGGCACTCGCCATCATCACCTTGCTCGGCCCCGATCTCGATACCGTCCTCCTGATCGTCGTCGTGGTGACGATCCCGCGCTATGCGCGCGTCATCCGAACCTCCACCCAAAGCCTGCGGGGTGCCGAGTTCATCCTGGCCGAACGCTCCCTCGGGGCGCGGAACGGGCGCATCCTGCTCCGCCATGTGCTGCCCAATGTCATCGGCCCGCTCTTCATCCTGGCAAGCATGGATATCCCGGGCGTCATCACGCTCGAGGCCGGGCTCTCCTTCCTTGGGCTCGGGGTGCCGCCGCCGGCCCCCAGCTGGGGGCGTATGTTGAGCGAGGGCTATAACTTTATCCGCGATACGCCCTGGATCGTTATCGGCGGCAGCCTGCCTCTTGTTCTTACAACGCTCGGCTTCACCTTCCTGGGCGAGGGTTTGCGCGATGCGCTGGATCCGCGAACGAGGCACCGGCGATGACGGCGGGCGACGCACCGCTGCTCACGATCTCGAATCTCTCCGTATCCTTTCCGGGAGAGAGCGGCCGGGTGCAGGCGCTGCGCCATGTCGATCTCACCGTCGGACGCGGCACGGTCATGGGGATCGTCGGGGAAAGTGGATCGGGCAAATCGACCCTTATCGCAGCGGCGATGCGCTTCTTGCCGCAAGATGCCGTGGTTTCCGGGACGGTGCGCTTCGACGGGCAGGATATGCTGAGGCTTGATGCGCGGGCGCTGCGGGATCTGCGGGGCAGACGCATCGCCATGGTCTTCCAGGATCCGATGACCGCGCTCAACCCCGTGCTTTCGATCGGCCGGCAGATGCAGGACATCCAGTATCGCGAGCCCGGCGGGCGCGCTGCGAAATGGCGGCGGGCGGCAGAGATGTTGCGCCACGTCGGCATTCCCGATGCCGAGAGCAGGCTCTTGCGATACCCGCACGAGTTCTCGGGCGGCATGCGGCAGCGGATCGCAATCGCCATGGCGCTGCTCGGCAGCCCGGATCTCCTCGTCGCCGACGAGCCAACGACGGCGCTCGACGTGACCATGGAGGCGCAGATCATCCATCTGCTCCGGCAATTGCAGCGGGAGTTTCGTGGATCGATCCTGTTCGTCTCGCACAATCTTGGCCTCATCGCCGAACTCTGCGATCAGGTCACGATTCTCTATGCCGGGGCGGTAATGGAGAGCGGGCCGGTGCGCAGCTTGATGCAGCGGCCACGCCACCCCTATACGCGCGGCCTGCTGGATTGCGATCCGGCACGGATTCCGGGAGCCATTCGCATCCTGCCGACGATCGGCGGCGAGGTTCCCAATCTGGCCTCCCCGCCACCCGGCTGCGTCTTCGCGCCGCGATGCCCCCTTGCCGAGCCTCTGTGCCAAACGCCACCGCCTCGCCGCAGCCTGGAGCCGGGCCATATCGTCCACTGCCACAAGGCGGCCGCATGACGCTTCTAGAGGTATCCGGCCTCGCGGTCAGCTATGGCGGGCAAGGTCTGCTGTCCTTCGGCGCGCCCCGGATCGATGCCGCGCTCGATATTTCCTTCACCTTGCCGGAGGCGACCACTTATGCCGTGGTCGGCGAGAGCGGATCAGGTAAAAGCACGCTCGGCCGCGCCATCATGGGGCTCACGCCGGTTCAGTCCGGCACGATCCGATTGAGCGGCCAAGCGATGCCGGCGGGCGAAGGCAATGTGCGCGTGTGGCGCCGCCAGATGGCGATGATGTTTCAGGATGCCGTGGCCTCGCTCAGCCCGCGGATGACGACACGCCAACTGATCACCGAGCCCTTCGACATTCATGGCTTTCCGGGCGGCCGATTCGGGCGGCGCGAGCGGGATGCAGAGGCTCGCCGGCTGCTCGCCCTCGTCGGTCTTCCCGTCGATTTTGCGGATCGCTACCCGCATCAGCTGAGCGGTGGCCAGGCCCGGCGCGTGGGGGCCGCCCGCGCCCTCGCCCTCTCCCCCCGCCTCATCATCGCCGATGAGCCGACAGCGGGGCTCGATGTTTCCGTGCAAGGCGAGATCCTCAACCTGCTGCGCCGGCTTCAGGATGAAACCGGCCTCTCCTATCTCCTCATCACCCACAACCTCGCCGTGGTGCGCCATATCAGTGAGCGGATGGCGGTGATGTATATGGGACGATTCATGGAAGAAGGGCCGACGGCAGACATCTATGCCGCGCCCGCCCATCCCTATACCCATGGCTTGTTGAGCGCGCAGCCTGATCTCGATCCGGACAAGCGGCGCGCCGATGTCGAACTGAAGGGCGAGGTGCCAAGCCTTGCCGCCCGCCCACCGGGGTGTGAGTTCCATACGCGCTGCCCTCATGCGCAGCCGCGTTGCCAGCAGGAAAGGCCGGAGGCCCGCGGGATAGGCGGGCGCGCGGTGCGGTGTCACTTCCCGCTGGAGTTTTGACCTCTGGACGTTTGAGCGGGCAGCGCTCCGCCTCAGCTGCGCCCGATGTACCGCCAGATCGGGCGTCTCGCTACTGCCCGCCTTCGAGACCCGCCACCGCGCAGAGCCTGGTCAGACAGACGCATCTGACCAGGCAAAGATGCCCGCACAACAAACAAGCGAGGGCAGATGAGGAGCCGAGCATAAGCGAAGAGGAACAGCCTCAGACTAGGCTTTGGCGAACTCGAACAGTAGAGGCTGGCCATCGGGGAGCAGGGCGGGCTTCACCGTGTTCCGCGCGATACTGGGCGAAGCGCCGTTGGTGATGAAAACATAGGCGCCCGATTCTTCCATCAGATCCTGCATATGCTGGTAGGTCTGGCCACGCTGCGTGTCGTCCTTCATGTGCAGCGCCTTTTCCTGCAGCGCATCGAACTCCTTGTTGCTCCACCGCTCCCAGTTCCATACGCCGATCTGGCTCGTCGTGAACCAGGCGGTCGCCCAGGACGGGTCCGGCTCCATCGTATAGCGGTTGAGAATAAGCTCGATCTCTTTCCAACTCGTGCCGCTCTGCGCGCCAAGCGTCCAGAACGTGCCTGAATCATAGGGCTTGATGTTCACCGTCACGCCGATCTCCTGCAGGCTCGCCTGGATGACCTGGGCGGCCGACACGAATTCGGAGGTATTGAGCACGCTGAGCGTGACGACGAGGCCGCCGGCGGCCGCGCTGCCCGCCAGGGACTTCTTGGCCGCCGCAGGATCGTAGCCGTAGAGGTTCTTCGGACGATGCCCAAGCAAGCTTGGCGCGATGAGCCCGGTCGCGCGCTGCGCCTCGCCGAAATAGGCCGCCTGCAAGACGGCATCCATGTCCACCCCCTGCTGGATGGCACGCCGCACGCGAATATCCTGCAGTTTAGGATTGGTCACATTCATGCCGAGCCAGGTGAAAGCAAGCGACGGCCGTTCCGTCACGGTCGCCTGCGCCATTGGCTTCTTCTTCAGCCGGGCGAGCGCATCGAGCCCGATCCAGGTATAGTCGAGGCTGCCAGCCTGAAAACCGATGAGCGCGGTGTTCGCGTCGTCGATCGGATAGATCTCGATGCTGTCGAAGGCCGGGGCGGCGCCTTGCCATCCGGGGTTGCGCGTCAGAACCGTCTTCTGCTTCGGCACCCATTGGCTGAGCTGGTATGGGCCCGAGACGGCCGGCAGCGTCGTCGTGTACTTCTTGCCGGGCAAAGCGTCCACCGCCTTCTTGCAGACGATGAGGCCGGAGGCTTCGGGCAGGGTGCTGGTCCAAAGCGGCGCGAAATACTCCTTCAGCACGATGACGCCAGAATGGCTGTCCGTCACCTCGACATGATCGAGCGCCGACCAGTCGGACTGGTAGGGAGATTGCATCTTGGGATCAGCGATGCGCTCGAAGGAGAATTTAACGTCCTCCGCGGTCAACTCGCCGAAGCCGCCGGACCACACGATCCCCTTCTTGAGGGTGAAGGCGATATGCGTATCGTCGATCTGTTTGATGGATGCGGCGGCATCCAACTCCCACTCCCATTGCGTGCCGGGCTTGTGGCGGATCAGCTTGTTGAGGCAGCAGACCATGATATCGACATCGGGCTGGGAGACCCAGGCGAGCGGATCGAGAACCTCCAGATCTGCGTAAGCGCGAGCCCGCAGAACGGTATCAGCCGCGGCACTGGCCAGGCGCGGCGCGCAGGCAACGGCGCCGAGCATGGCGGCACCTTGAAGCAGATGGCGGCGACCGAGAGAAGCTGGGTTCATGGAAGGTTTCCTTGACGACAGCAAAAACGAAATCACGCGCCCCGATGCTTGTCAAACGAGCAGCGCGGCTTGCCGTGCTCTGGCAACGTTTTGGGCCTCCCGGGTTTGAAGCGATCTTGTCTATTCAACCCTTGGTCTCGAATCCTGCGAGCTGCCCCGTCACCCGCGGAACAAGCCCGCGCGGGACGGGGGAGTGGCAGCATATGCAAGGGCGCGGGCGCGGGCGCGGGCCCGCGGAGCAGCATCGCGGGCCGCGCGGCCACATGCGTCAGCCGAAGCGGAAGCCCGAAAGCGCTTTGCCGAGCACCGTATCGGCATAGGCGTGATGCCCCGCATCCCCGCCCGCTGCGCCTGCCGCCACCATGAGCGGGATGAGGTGCTCCTCCTGCGGGTGGCAGAGGCGGGCGGCCGGCGCCTGTTCCCACCGCGTGAGGGCCGCTTCCCGTGCCGCCTGCGGCTGGCGCACAGCCTCGGCAAGCCAGCCGTCGAATGCCCGCGACGCTTCGCCAGCGCGCGGATCGTTGGTGAAGAAGCCGCGCAGGTTATGGTAGCTCATGCCGGAGCAGAGGATCAGCACGCCCTCTTCCCTGAGCGGCGCGAGCGCCCGGCCGATCGCGATATGCGCCGCCGGATCGAGATCGTTCCGCACCGAAAGTTCCACGACCGGAATATCGGCCTCGGGAATGGCGATCTTGAGCGGGATGAACATGCCATGGTCGAAGCCGCGCTCGGCATCCTCGGCGCAGGGGTGGCCGGCCGCCCTCAGCAGCGCGGCGATGCGGGCGGCAAGCGCAGGCTCGCCCGGCGCCGGGTAGGTCAGGCGATAGGTCTCCTCGGGAAAGCCGTAATAGTCGAAGATCAGCGGCGGCTGGGCGCCCGCCGTGACCCGCAGATCCTGCGTCTCCCAATGGCCGGTGATGCTGAGGATCGCGCGCGGTCGCACCCCCACATCGGCCGGGATGGAGCGGAGGAAATCCGCCATCCGGTCCCAGGTGCCGGGGCCGCCGGGCGGCGGATTCATGAAGAAGCAGGGGCCGCCGCCATGCGGAATGAAATAGGTGGGAAGCCGATGGGAAGGCGTGCTCATGGACCTGTCCTCCGGGCGGTGATGGCGAAGCTTACCGCAACTTTGAGCGCGACGTACTGGCCGCTGCTCCAGGCGCCCTGGCCGACGCCGTAATCCGTGCGGGTGAGATCGACCGCGCCCTTCGCCTTCGCCTCGTCACCCGCGATCGTGAGCGCGAAGGGCAGCGCAAGGGGCTTCGCGATACCGCGAATGGTGAGCATGCCATCGGCCTCATAAGCGCCGGGCCCGGTCTGGCGAAAGCTTTTGGCGATGAATTGCGCTTTCGGAAAGCGGCTCGCGTCGAACCAGTCCGCGCCCGGCAGCGCGCCATCCTTCTGCGGATCGCCGGTCGCCGCACTCGCGGTCTCGATCGTGATCGCGGCATGCCCGGCTTCGGGATGCGCCGGATCAAAGACGATGGTGCCGGAGAATTTGCCGAAATGGCCGGAGAAGGCAGCCCCGCTCTGGCTGCCGGTAAAGCCGAGGCTGCTCTGCCCGGGCAGGATCGTCCAGGTCGCCGCCTGAGCGGAGACGGCGGCGAGGAGCAGTGTTGCGGAAGCGAGGCCGAGGGCGCGCAGCATGGAGATCTATCCTTGGTAGCTTCGGGGAGAGGAAGCCCGCCGCCACGGCCGCGGCAGCATGCGGTCGAGGATGCCGTCCCGCTTGATCACCTGGTGGCGGAAGACGGCGCCGAGATGCAGGCCGAGAAGGCCGATCAGACCCCAGGCGCCATAGGCATGCACCCGGCCGAACACCGCGCTGAGCCGCGCCTTGTCCGCGAGATGGCCGAGCCACGGCAGATCCGGCCAGCGGATGAGGCCATAGAGCACGGTCGGCAGGTTGAAGGGCGAGGTGGAGACCACGACCCAGCCGGTCAACGGCAGGGCGAGCATGAGCGCGTAGAGCAGCCAATGCGCGCCGTGCGCGGCGCCACGCTCCACCCCGCTCATGCCGGCGGGCAGTGCCGGCGGCGGCCGCAGGCAGCGCCAGGCGAGGCGCAGCACCGCCAGCAGCAGCACGGTGATGCCGATCGACTTGTGCAGCTGATAGAACCTGAAGGTGGCGAGCGGCCCGATCTTGCCGGGCCACTGCGTCATCAAAAGGCCGATCGCGATGAGGGCGAGGATGCCGGCCGCGATCAGCCAGTGCAGCAGGATGGCGACCGCCGTGTAGCGCGGTTCGCTGACGCTCGGCCGGGCCAGGGGCATGGCGCTCGCCCTCCTTGCGCTGGCCGTCTAGTTCTGGTGCTCGAAGGCGCCGCTGAGGATAAGGCCCACCTTGTCCCCGATCAGCGGCTCGTAGGTCTTGACCCCCCATTCGGCGCGGGAGAGCGTGCCCGTGGCGTTGAAGCCGATGGTATAGGCCTTATCGAGCGGGTTGACGCCGCCGCCGTTGAAATGGGCGACGAGGCTGACCGGGTGTGTCTGCCCGTGGAAGGTGAGATCACCGGTGATGATGCCGGTATCCCGCCCCGTCACGCGGATCTTGGTCGATTTGAAGGTGATGGTCGGGAACTGGGCGGCGTCGAACCAGGTGGGGCTCTTCAGCTCGCCATCCAGCTTCGCGTTCGTCGTCGTCACGCTGTCCGCCGGGAAGCTGATGTCGAGCGCGCTCTTCGCCGGGCTCTTGGGATCGAAGCTCAGCGTGCCACTGGCATTGCTGAAATCGCCGTACCAGGTGGTGAAGCCCATGTGGGAGACGGCGAAGAGAATGCGGGTGTGATAGGGCTCGACCTTATAGGTGCCGGGCAGGACCTTGGCGGCGCTGGTGGTGGCGACCTGGGCGGAAGCGGGCGCGAAGGCGGCGAGCGACAGGGTAGCCGCGAACGCGGCCCCGAGCAGAAGCGTGCGGAGCATGGTTATCCTTGAAGCTTAGGGGAAAGAGGCGGAGGGGGCCGGCCGCGCCGGCCCCTTTGGCAATCAGAAGGCGAGGCCCGCGATCTTCGCCTTCGCATCGGCCGCAGCCTTGGCCGCCGATTCGGCGCCGAGGGCGATGCCTTCGGCGCGCACCACCGTCACGTCGGTCAGGCCGATGAAGCCGAGCACGGCGCGCAGATAGGGTTCCTGGAAGTCGTAGGTCTTGTAGGGACCATCGGAATAGACGCCGCCCGAGGCGAGCAGCAGATAGACCTTCTTGCCGGTGACGAGGCCCTGCGGCCCGCTCTCGGTATAGCGGAAGGTGCGCCCGGCGCGGACGATATGGTCGATCCAGGCCTTGAGCGCCGAAGGAATGCCGAAGTTATACATCGGCGCGCCGATGACGATGATGTCCGCGGCCTCGATCTCCCCGATCAGCGTATCGGAAAGCGCAATCGCCTGCTTCTGCGCCGGGGTATGCTGTTCCGGCTGGGCGAAGAGGCCGCCCAGGAGATCGACGCCGAGATGCGGCACTGCCTCGGCCACAAGATCGCGGGTGAGGACGGTGGCATCGGCATGCGCCGCCCGATAGCCGGCCAGGAAGGCTTGCGTCAGATCGCGGCTGACGGACCCCGCAAGATTGGCACTGCTTTCGATGACGAGAAGTTTGCTCATGGCAACGGCACCCAAAAAGTTGATTGGGCGCGAGAAAAGCGCAAAATTTCCTTCTGAGAAACTGATAAAATATCGTGCGTCTTAATCGTATTTCTTGATAGAGTAGCCACATGCTCTTGCACGGCCTTTCGCTCGACCAGTTTCAGGTCTTCGTCGCGGTCGCGGAGACGGGCAGCTTCTCGGCTGCCGCCCGGCGGATGAACCGCGCGCAATCGGCCGTGACCTATGCGGTGCAGAAGCTGGAGCAGCAGCTCGGCCTCATCCTCTTCGATCGCGCCGGCTACCGCCCCGCCCTGACCGAGGCGGGCGCCGCCCTGCTGCCGCGGGCGCTGCGCATCGTCAGCGAAGTCGGCGCCTTTTCAGACCAGGCGCGCGGCATCGCCCAGGGGCTGGAGGCCGAACTCGCCCTCGTCGTCGATGCCATGTTCCCGATGGAGCGGATCGTCGGCGCGCTGCACGAATTCGGCGAGCGCTACCCGACGGTGCCGACGCGCATCTTCGTCGCCTCCATGGGGCGGACGCCGGAACTCGTCTCCGATGGCACCTGCATGCTCGGCATCGCGCTGGTCTTCGCCTCGGAAAGCAGCAGCGAGCTGACGCTGCAGCCGATCGACATGGTGGAGATGGTCGCCGTCGCCGCCACCTGTCATCCGCTCGCCAAGCTCGGACGTCCGATCGGCCGCGATGAATTGCAGGAGCATGTGCAGCTGGTACTGACCGACCCTTCCGGCCGCACCGCCCAGCGCGACCACGGGGTGCTCTCGCGGCGGAACTGGCGGCTGGCCGATCTCGGCGCCAAGCACACCATGCTGCTCGGCGGCTTGGGCTGGGGCGGCATGCCGCGCCATATGGTGGAAGAGGATATCGCGGCCGGGCGCCTCGCCCTCATCCAGCCCGAGGAATGGGAAAGCAGAGTCACGCTCTCCATGGCCCTCATCCACCGGCGGGACCGCGTCTTGGGGCCGGCCGGGCGCTGGTTGTCGGACTGGCTGATCTCTGGCAAGCCGGGCCGGCGGCGCCCCGGCGCGGAAGCCGCCTAAAGGAGGGATGATGGCCTTGCTGCCGCTGCGCGATGCGACTGAGGATGATCTGCCGGCGATCCTCGCCATTCTGAACGACGCCATCCTGCACAGTACCGCAAGCTGGCAGACCGCCCCCAACAGCCTGGAAAGCCGGCGGCAATGGTTCGCCGACCGCCGGACGCTCGGCCAACCGGTGCTCGTCGCCACCGCGGCAGACGGCACCATCGCCGGCTTCGGCGCCTATGGCCCCTTCCGCGCCTATCAGGGCTACGCGCTGACGGTGGAGCATTCGGTCTATGTCGATGCGCGGTTCCGCGGCCAGGGGCTTGGCCGCGCCTTCCTCGCAGCCCTCCTGGCGCATGCCGGGAAGGCCGGCATGCATGTCATGGTCGGGGCGATTTCGGCCGAAAATGCGGTCTCGATCCGTCTGCATGAAAGCTTCGGCTTCACCATCACCGGCCGCATGCCGGAGGTCGGCCGCAAGTTCGACCGCTGGCTCGAACTCGTGCTGATGCAGAAAATCCTCGGCTGATCAGCCGCGCGCGGCGCCGGCAACCGGCTCGAAGCCTTCGAATTCGGGCGGCCCGATGGTCAGCGGCTTGGCGCCGCCGGCCGCGGCATGGGCCATGCGGAAGGCTTCCGAGCGCGTCCAGCCCTCGAAATCGGCGCGGGATTGCCAGATGGTGTGCGAGGCGTAGAGGATATGGTCCTCGCGTTCCGGCCCGCGCAGCAGGTTGAAGCTCACGAAGCCGGGCACGGTATGGAGCTGGCTATCGCGCCCAATCCAGCGCTCCTCGAAGGCCCCAGCCTCGTCCTTGATCACCCGGAAGCGGTTCATCGCCACGAACATCGCTGTCGTCCCTTCCCTCACTCTTGGCGGCGAGACTAGCCCATGGCTTGATGCCCGGCCAGACGAGGGAGGACGAGAGGCATGCGCCTGAAGCGCAAGACGACCGCAGAGCAGTGGCAGACCGGCATCGTCCATCTCGGGCTCGGCGCCTTCGCCCGCGCGCATCTCGCGCTCTATACCGAAGATGCGGGAGAGCATGGCTGGGGCATCCTCGGGGTCAGCCTGCAGCGGCCAGACCAGCGCAACCACCTGGCGCCGCAGGATTTTCTCTATACCGCACTCGAACGTCGGCCGGAGGGCAATGCGCCCCGCCTGGTGACCTGCCTCACCGGCGTCCTGGTCGCGCCGGAAGACCCGGAAGCCGTGCTCGCCGCGCTCAGCGCCCCGGCCACGCGGATCGTGACCCTGACCATCACCGAGAAGGGCTATTGCCACGATCCGGCGACCGGGCGGCTCAACTGGTCCCACCCGGTCGTCGCGCATGATCTGGCGCATCCGGAGGCGCCGGAAGGCGCAATCGGCTTCATCGCGCAGGCGCTGCGGCGGCGCCGGGCGGCGGGGCTGCCGCCCTTCACCGTGCTGACATGCGACAATCTGCCCGCCAACGGCCGCCTGGTGCGCGGCCTCGTCACCGCTTTCGCCGCTCGGCTGGACACAGCGCTCGCCGCCTGGATCGAGGCGGAAGGCGCCTTTCCCTGCGCCATGGTGGATCGCATCGTGCCAGCGACGACGGAGGCCGATATCGCCGAGGTCGCGCGCCTCACCGGTCAGGAGGATGCCGCCCCGGTGGTGCACGAGCCTTTTCGCCAATGGGTGATCGAAGATCGTTTCGTCGGCGGCCAGCGCCCGCGCTGGGAGGCGGGTGGGGCGCAATTCGTCTCCGAGGTCGAACCCTTCGAGCATATGAAGCTGCGCATGCTGAACGGGGCGCATTCCGCCCTCGCCTATCTCGGCTATCTCGGCGGGCATGAGACGATTGCCGATACGATGGCCGATCCGGCCTATGCCGGCTTCGTCGCGCGGCTGTGGCGGGAGGAGATCATCCCCGTGGTGCCGCCGCCGCCGGGCACGGATCTGTGGGCCTATGCGGCGGCGCTGGCCGACCGCTTCCGCAACCCGGCGATCCGCCACCGCACCTGGCAGATCGCGATGGATGGTTCGCAGAAGCTGCCGCAGCGCCTGCTCGGCACCATCCGCGAGCGGATCGCCCGCGGCCTCTCCTACCCCTGCCTCGCCCTCGTCATCGCCGGGTGGATCCGCTACGTCGGCGGCACGGATGAGCAGGGCACGCCGATCGACGTGCGCGATCCACTCGCCGCCCGGCTGCGTGCCGAGCCCGAGGCGGATGGCGGCGCGCGTGTCCGCGCCGTGATCGGCCTGCGCGAGATCTTCGGCGATGATCTGGCGAGCGACGCGCGCTTCGGCGCGGCCGTGGCCGCCGCCTATGCCGATCTCTGCGCCCAGGGCGCCCGCCGCGCCGTCGGCGCCCGCGCGGCGGGAGAGGCCGCCAGCTAGCTCGCAGCACGCGGCCTGCCGCCGCGGCGGCGGGCCGGTGCATGCGGAGGGCAATCGTTACGACTGCGCTGGCGGCGCAGGGTGGTTCTTGCTAGGATAATTTAGCAGGGACATCGCCGCCCGCCCGTTCCGAAGCCTGCCGACCCTTTCGCCTCCCGGTGCTATCTCCGCCCCTCACGGCCATCGCCTCGCGGCGCAAGGAAGAGCAAGCCATGCCCGAAGCCCCTGGCCGGCCCGCCGCGCCTTCGGTGATGATGACCGTGCATCTGCGCCCGACGCAGGAGCAGGCCTTCGCCGATTGGCAGGCGCGCTTCGCCCGTACGGTCGCCTTGGCGCCGGGCTTCATCAGCATCGAGATCATCCCCGCCTATGCCGGGGCGCCGGAATGGCGCATTCTCCTCCGCTTCCAAAGCCCGGCCGCCCTCGAAGCCTGGCAGGCGGGGGCGGAGCGTGCCACCCTCCTCGCCGCGCTCGGGCCCCTGCGGGCAGATCCCGCGCGCGCCCTCGCCGAGGAATGGGCGCCGGATTTCCATTCCCTCACCTCGGTCACGGAAGTGGTCGCGACCGAGGTGGAGCCGGGCCGCCAGCAGGCCTTCCAGCTTTGGGCGGAGCAGATGCAGGCGGCGCAGGCGCGCTTCCCCGGCTATATGGGCACGCTCATCCAGGCACCGCTCGCCGCCGAACTGCCGTATTGGACGACGCTCGTGCGCTTCGCCTTGCCCGAGCAGTTGGAAACCTGGCTCGCTTCGGCCGAACGGCGGGTGCTGCTCGCACGGGCCGATCCTGCCGTCTCCCGCTGGCAAAGCCGGCGGCTCGCCAATCCTTTCGCCGGCTGGTTCCCGTCTGAGGGCGAGCAGCCGCCGGTTCCCGCCTGGAAGCAGAGTTGCCTCGTCCTCCTGGTGCTGTTTCCGGTCGTGATGCTCGAACTGCGGTTCCTGATGCCGCTGCTGCACCCGCTGCCGCCGCCGATCGCGACCTTCATCGGCAATGCCCTCAGCGTCGCCCTCGTTTCCTGGCCCTTGATGAAGCTCGCCATCTGGCTGCTCGGCTGGTGGCTGGCGCCGAAAGCCGCCACCCGCGCGCGGGACGAAGGGCTCGGCCTGCTCTGCCTCTGCGCCCTCTATGCGGTGGAGATCGGCGTCTTTCTCCCCGCCTGGTGACGCCTCACCTTGCCACTTCCCTCCTCCGTTGAAAGATCACATACATGACCAGCGATGACGACCGGACTTTCATGGCGCGTGCGATCGAACTCTCGCGCCTTACCTCGATGGTAGAGAGCGCCGGTGGCGTTTTCGGCTGCGTCATCGTCAAGGATGGCAAGATCATCGGCGAAGGCGCCAACCGCGTGGTGGCCGAGAACGACCCCACCTGGCATGGCGAGATGGAAGCCATCCGCAAGGCCTGCAAGGCGGAAGGCAGCTTCAAGCTGGAGGGTACGACGCTCTATACCAGTGCCGAACCCTGCCCGATGTGCATGGGCGCGATCTATTGGGCCGGCATCAGCAAGGTCTTCTACGGCGCCAAGGTGGAAGACGCGCTGCGCTACGGCAATTTCGACGACAGCAAGATCTACGCCGAAATCCGCAAGCCGACGGAGGAGCGCGAGATCCCGATCAAGGAGCTGATGCGGGAAGAGGCCGTCGAGATCTGGAAGATGTACGAGAAGAAGGCGGACAAGGTTCCCTATTAAGGGAAGTCGGCAGCAGCGCTCAGGCCCCATCGGGGCCCGGGCGCCAGGCGCCTTCTACCGGTTGCCCTGTTCCTCCTCCGCCACCGCCTCTCCCGGCCGGTGATAGAGCCCGGCACATTCCGTTGCCAGCACACCGCCGGTAAAGGCGAGGTCCTGGCGGAAGGCATCGCGGATGAAATCCATCGTGTCGAAATGCCGGTCCTCGAAATACATGTCATGCACCTGGTGCCGTTCCGCCCCATAGACGATGCGGGAGACATGCGCCCAGATCGAGCCCATGGCGCACATGCCGCAAGGCTGCAGCGTGGAATAAAGCGTCGCGCCGCGCAGATCCGTCCCTTCCTGCGCCGCCGCCGCGCGGATCGCCACTATCTCGGCATGCGCCGTCGGGTCTTGCCGTTTGGCGACTTCGTTGACCGCCTCGGCGATGATCCGCCCGCCGCGCACGATGACGCAGGCGATCGGCACGGCGCCATCCGCATCCCCCGCCGCCCGGGCGAGCGAGACGGCGCGCGCCATATAGGCCGCGTCTTCCGCCTCGGCCGGAACCGGCTTGCCCCCGGTCATGCTGCCTCCAAGATCAGGGTAGCGAGCGGCGGCAGGGTGAGGGTGAGCAGCGCGGGCCAGGCCTCACCCGCTTGCGCGGTGGCTTCCACCCAGCCGCCATTGCCGAGGTTCGAGCCGCCATATTGCGCGGCATCGGAATTCAACACCTCCCGCCAGCCGCCGGCCCGCGGCACGCCGAGGCGATAGCCTTCGCGCGGCACGGGCGTGAAGTTGCAGACGATAAGGACCGGCGGGTCGCCCTCCCGCCCCTGGCGAAGATAGGCGAAGACGCTCTGATCCCGATCGTCGAGCACGACCCAGCGAAAGCCTTCGCCCTCGCAATCCTTCGCATGCAGCGCCGGCAGCCGCCGATAGAGCGTGTTCAAATCGCGCAGCAGCGCCTGCACCCCGGCATGGGGCGGCTCGTCCAGCAATGACCAGTCAAGCGGCGCGTCGTGGTTCCATTCCCGCCCCTGCGCGATCTCGCCCCCCATGAAGATCAGCTTCTTGCCCGGATGCGTCCACATGAAGCCGAGATAGGCGCGCAGATTGGCGAATTTCTGCCAGGCATCACCCGGCATCTTGCCGATGAGCGAGCCTTTGCCATACACCACCTCGTCATGCGACAGCGGCAGGATGAAATTCTCCGAAAAGGCATAGACCAGGCCGAAGGCGATTTCATCGTGATGCCAGCGGCGATGGATCGGCGGCTGCGACATGTAGCGCAGCGTGTCGTGCATCCAGCCCATGTTCCATTTGTAGTGAAAGCCGAGCCCGCCTTCCGCGGCCGGGCGGCTGACGCCGGGCCAGGCGGTGCTTTCCTCGGCGATCAGCACCGCGCCGGGGCAGCGCCCGCGCACCACCTCGGAAAGCTCGCGCAGGAAGGAGATGGCTTCGAGATTCTCCCGCCCGCCATAGATGTTCGGGATCCACTCACCCTCGCGGCGGCTGTAGTCGCGATAAAGCATGGAAGCGACGGCATCCACCCGCAGCCCGTCCACATGATAATGCTCCAGCCATCGGAGCGCGCTTGCGATGAGGAAGCCGCGCACCTCGTTGCGGCCGAGGTTGTAGATGTAGGTGTTCCAGTCCGGATGGAATCCCTCGCGCGGATCTTCATGCTCGTAAAGCGCCGTGCCGTCGAAGCGGGCGAGGCCATGCGCATCGCCCGGGAAATGCGCCGGCACCCAATCGAGGATGACGCCGAGCCCCGCCGCATGGCAGCGATCGACGAAGCAGGCGAAGCTTTCCGGCGGGCCGAAGCGGGCGGTCGGCGCGAATTGACCGAGCGGCTGATAGCCCCAGCTGCCGCCGAAGGGATGCACCATGATCGGCAGGAACTCGACATGGGTGAAGCCCATCTGCACGGCATAGGGGATGAGTTTCTCGGCAAGTTCCGCCCAGCAATCCTTGCCCGCCGCATCCTCGGGCAGCCAGGAGCCGGCATGCACCTCGTAGATCGAGATCGGCTGGTCCCGCGCGCCGGCGATCATGCGATGCCCTGTCATCCAGGCCTCGTCGGTCCAGACGAAACGGTCGTCCACCACGATGGAAGCAGTCCCGGGCGCGGCCTCGGCGCCAGCCGCCACCGGGTCGGCCTTGAGCGGCAGCAGGCGCCCATCGGGCCCCAGCAATTCGTATTTGTAGAGCGCGCCGGGGCCGACGCCGGGGAGGAAGATATCCCATACCCCAGCGCCAGGATGATAGCGCATCGGATGGCGCCGCCCGTCCCAGTTGTTGAAGGCTCCGACGACGGAGACGCGGCGCGCATTCGGCGCCCAGACTGCGAAGCGCGTGCCGGCGACGCCGTCCATCCGCACAGGGTGGGCGCCGAGCGCGCGGGCGAGATCCTGATGCCGGCCTTCCGCCAGCAGGTAGAGATCGACCTCGCCAAGCGTCACGCCGAAGGCATAAGGATCATCGATGATGCGCTCCCCATCCTGATCGGTGATGCGCAGGCGATAGGGCATCTGGGCCGCGACCGGCCCGCTCCAGAACCCGTCGGGATGGATCAGCGACAGGCTGCCGAGCGAGGCGCCGCCCTCGCGCGCCAGCGCCTCCACGGCGAGCGCACCGGGATAGAACACCCGCAGCGCCGGGCCCATGCCATCCTCATGCAAGCCGAGCAGGCCGAAGGGATCGCCGTGCCGCCCTTCGATGAGCGCCTCGACGGCGGCCGGATGCGGCCGGTACTGCTCGGCGGGACGATCGTTCATCGCGGTGCCTCCCCCAGGATGGTCTCGGCCAGCGGCACGAAGCTCCGCAAGGGAATGCCGAGCCAGGCGGGACGGTTGAGGATTTCGTAGCGGATTTCGTAAGCCGCCTTCTCGATCAGGAAGAGATCAAGAAGGCTCGCCTCTGCGCCGATGGTGGCGGAAGCGTCCGGCATGGCGACGATCGCCTGGCGATAGGCGCTGAGGAAAGCCGCCTCGGCGACATCGCGGAAGGAGGAGAGCAGCGCGCCGTAGCGCTCCGCCGCATTGGGCGAGAGGGCGGCGATGGACGGCGCGGTCGCCGCTGCCGCCGCCGCATAGTCGAAGCTCCGCAAGACACCGGCGACATCGCGCCAGCCGCTCGATTTCATCCGCCGCTCGTCGAGCGGCCGGGCCGGCTCGCCCTCGAAATCGATGATATAGGCGTCGTTCTGCACCACCAGCACCTGGCCGAGATGCAGATCGCCATGAATGCGGGTGCAGAGCGCGCCTTCCGCCCGCCGCGCCCGCGCCTCGATCGCGCCCGGCAGGGATTGTGCCGCCGCCAGCGCACGCGCGGCGAGTTGCGCTGTCTCCTCATCCGGCCAATCGCTGCGCGCGGCGAGCAGCTCCGCCGCCTGGCGCACCTGATCGATCGCGGATTGCGCCCAGGCGCCGAGGATCGCCGCATCGGCGCGTTGCGGGGCGAAATCCGCATCCATCGTCGGTTCGGCCAGCACCGTATGCAACTCGCCCAGCCGCTGGCCGAGCGCTTCGGCGAAGCGCGTATAGGTGGCGAAAGGCTCGTGATCCTCGCCCGCCTGATCGCTGCCCAAGCGGGCTGCCTCCTCGACACTGCGGGCGAGGTAGCTCAACGTCCAGCTCCAGGCATCGCCCTGGTTGCGGACGAAGGTCTGCAGAATCATCAGTGTATGCGGCGTGCCATCCGCCCCGATGCGCACCACATCGCCGAGGAAGGGCGCGATATTGGCGAAGCCCTTGAGCGTGAGATGCCGTGTCATCTCCACCTCGGGGTGAATGCCCGGGCTCACCCGGCGGATGAGCTTGAGCACTGCTCGATCGTCGATGATTTGCGAACTGTTGGATTGTTCGGCCGAGAGGCGCCGGATCTCGGCCGCCTCCAGCGGCTCCGTGCCCAACTCCTCCTGCAAGAGCGGGCTCGGCCGGAACTCGACCCGGCCGCCATCGGCGAGCGGCAGGGAGGTCGCGCGCGCGAGGCTGAGGAGCACGGCGCGCGTGAAGGGATCGGCCGCGAAAGCATCCGTGAGCAGGCCGACGCGGCGGAACTGGCGCACCCGCGCGAGGGCCAGTTGCTGCACCAGAGGCGAGACGCCATCGCTCGTCTGCTCCCAGGCGATGGCGAGCGGCAGGAGATACCGGCTCACCAGCGTGCCCTGCCGCGTCTCGATTTCGCACAAGAGCAGATCGGCAGCCCCCGGCAGCGGCACCGCGAAGGAGAGGCCGAGCGCATCGAGTGCCGCGCCCTTGCTCGCGAACCACCGCCGCATCGAGACATAGGCCGGCAGGATCTCGCGCTCCAGGTTGCGCCAGACGGCAGGCGTTGTCACATCGGCGATGCCGCTGCGCAGCACGAGGGTGGTGAATTCGGGCAGCGGCTCCGGCGCCGGGGTATGCCAGGCGGGAAGCTCCGCCTGCTCGGCGAGCAGGAACCAGAAGCAGCCATAGGGCGGCAGGGTGAGGAGATAAGGCAACTGGCCGATCGGCGGAAAGATCGACCCGCCGACCATATCGACCGGCACGCGGCCGACGAAGGCCGAAAGATCGAGCTCCACCGCCTGGGCGGTGCGCGCCAGGTTGCAGACGCACAGGATAGACTCGCCCCCCTCGCCCAGGATCTCGCGCAGATAGGCGAAGATCTTGCGGTTGCCGGGATAGAGGAAGCGCAGGCTGCCACGGCCGAAAGCCGCATGGCTTTTGCGTACGGCGAGCATTCGCCGCATCCAATGCAGCAGGGAGTGCTGGTCCGCCTCCTGCGCTTCGACATTGAGCGCCTGGAAGCCGTAGAGCGGATCCATGATCGCTGGCAGCACCAGCGACGCCGGGTCCGAGCGCGAGAACCCGCCGTTGCGATCGTAGGACCATTGCATCGGCGTGCGCACGCCATCCCGATCACCGAGATGGATATTGTCGCCCATGCCGATCTCGTCCCCATAATAGATGACGGGGGTTCCGGGCATGGAGAGCAGGAGCGTGTTCATCAGCTCGATCCGCCGACGATCCCGCTCCAGCAGCGGCGCGAGGCGACGGCGAATGCCGAGATTGAGCCGCGCGCGCCGATCCCGCGCGTAGGTCTCCCAGAGATAATCCCGCTCGCTATCCGTCACCATCTCGAGCGTCAACTCGTCATGATTGCGGAGGAAGATAGCCCATTGGCAGCTGTCCGGAATCTCCGGCGTCTGGCGCATGATATCGGTGATCGGAAAGCGATCCTCGCGGGCGATCGCCATGTACATCCGCGGCATCAGCGGAAAGTGGAAGGACATGTGGCACTCGTCGCCATCCCCGAAATAGACCTGGGCATCCTCGGGCCACTGGTTCGCCTCGGCGAGCAGCATGCGCCCGGGTGCATGCGCATCCATCGCCGCCCTGATGCGCTTGAGGACGGCATGGGTCTCCGGCAGGTTCTCGTTGATCGTGCCCTCGCGCTCCACCAGATAGGGCACGGCATCCAGCCGCAGCCCATCGACCCCGAGATCGAGCCAGAAGCGCATGACATCGAGAACCTCCTCGATGACCGCCGGATTGTCGAAATTGAGATCAGGCTGATGGGCATAGAAGCGGTGCCAGTAATAGGCCTGCGCCTCCTCATCCCATGTCCAGTTGCTCTTCTCTGTATCGACGAAGATGATGCGCGTGCCCGCGTATTTCGCATCTGTCTCGGACCAGACATAGAAATCGCGCTCGACCGATCCGGGCGGCGCACGGCGGGCGCGCTGGAACCAGGGATGCTGGTCGCTCGTATGGTTGATGACGAGTTCGGTGATCACCCGCAGGCCACGCTGATGCGCGGCCTCGATGAAGCGCCGCACATCGTCGAGCGTGCCGTAATCGGGGTGCACGTCGCGGTAGTCGGCGATGTCGTATCCGTCATCCCGTCGCGGCGAGGGGTAGAAGGGCAGCAGCCAGATCGCTGTGACCCCGAGCTCGGCGATGTAATCGAGCTTCTGCAGCAGGCCCGGGAAATCCCCGACGCCATCATTGTTGGCGTCGAAGAAGGATTTGATGTGCAGCTGGTAGATGACCGCATCCTTGTACCATTGCGGATCATCGAGGCTGGCGGCCGGTTGGGAAAGGAGGTTATCCATCGTCAGAAGGTCTCCGCCTCGACGCGCCATAGCGCGAAGGGAAAGCTCGGGTCGAGCGTGATGCGCTGCCATTTGCCCTGCCAGCGCGCTGGGCGGTCGGGGACGAGATCGGTGAGCGTCATGCTGCCGTCATCCGCGATACCCCATCGATAGAAGGGAATCTCGGTATTCGCCGCCTGCGGGTTGAAGGGATCGAGGCTGACAGCGACGATAATAACGTTGGAACGGTCGGGCGTCGCGCGCTCATAGATCATGACCTGCGGATTGTCCGAGGGCAGGAAGCGCAGGCCGAGATGGGATTGCAGCGCCGGGTTGCGCCGCCGCAGCCGGTTGAGCAGGGTGATTTCGGCGACGATATTGCCCGGCCTCTGCCAATCCCACTGTTTGAGCTGATATTTCTCCGAATCGAGATATTCCTCGCGCCCCGGCAGCGGCGTCGCCTCGCACAGTTCGAAGCCACTATAGACGCCCCAGAGGCCGGAGAGCGTGGCGGCAAGGCAGGCGCGGATGAGATGCCCCGCCCGCCCCGAGGTCTGCAGAAAGACCGGGTTGATATCCGGCGTGTTGACGAAGAAATTCGGGCGGAAGAAATCCGCCTCCGGCCCCTCGTTAAGGCTCGCCAGATACTCTTCGAGTTCCGCCCGCTCGTTCCGCCAGGTGAAATAGGTGTAGGACTGGTTGAAGCCGATCTTGGCGAGCCTGTTCATGATCTTCGGGCGGGTGAAGGCTTCCGCCAGAAACAGCGTGCCGGGATAGCGAGCCCTCACTTGCGCGATCATCCACTCCCAGAAGGGGAAGGGCTTGGTATGCGGGTTATCGACGCGGAAGATGCGGATCCCCTGCTCGCACCAGAAAAGCACGACGCGGGCGAGGGCCACCCAGAGATCGGGCACCGCATCGCGCGCGTAGAAATCGACATTGACGATATCCTGATATTTCTTCGGCGGATTCTCGGCATATTTGATCGAGCCGTCGGGCCGCCAGTCGAACCAGCCGGGATGCTCGGCGAGCCAGGGATGATCGGGCGAGCACTGGATGGCGAAATCGAGCGCGATTTCGAGGCCAGACGCCGCCGCCGCCGCGATCAGGTGGCGAAAATCCTCGAAGCTGCCAAGCTCCGGGTGCAGTGCGTCATGCCCGCCCTCTGCGCTGCCGATGGCATAGGGGCTGCCCGGATCATCGGGCCCGGCATCGAGGGAATTGTTGCGGCCCTTGCGGTTGGCGCGGCCGATCGGGTGGATCGGCGGGAAGTAGAGCACATCGAACCCCATGGCGCGGATGCGGGGAAGGTGCCGCTCCACATCGCGGAAGGTGCCGTGGCGGGCCGGATCGTCGCTCATCGAACGTGGGAAGATCTCGTACCAGGATGCGAACTGGCTCTCCCGCCGGTCGGCATCGACCTGAAAGACCGGCGAGCGCAGGCGGAAGGGCCGCGGGTCGGCGGCCGCCATCAGCGCCGCCACCTCCTGCGAGAGCAGAAGCGCGATTTGCGCCGCGGGCGCCATCGCATCGAAACGCTCAAGCACGGGCTGCAAGGGCGCGCCTGCCGCTTCGATCAGCCCCCGCCCCTCCATCAGCTCCACCCCGAGATCGAGCCCGGCCTGATGTTTCTTCGTCAATTCATCCCGGTAGGTTGCAAAGACATCCCGCCAGGCTTCCACGGCGAATTCGTGCAGCCCGATGCCGGCGAGCGGGAAGGCCGCCTCCCAGCGATCGTTGACGCGGAGCGCCATCGGCACCTCCGTCCACTGCGCCTCGCCCGCGCGGCGGTGGAGAAGGACGGCCGCGAGCTTATCATGCCCATCGCAGAGAAGATCGGCCGCGACCGTCACCATCTCCCCCGCCAGCCGCTTGACGGGGAAGAGCCCGCCATCGACCGCGGGGGAGACCGCCTCGATCGCGATGCGCTGTCCCTCGCCGGCCGCCTCGCGGGCGGTCGCGTCCAGCGCCGGGGGTGTGGGGCGGGCCGGCTCTTCGGCGAGGAGGTCAAGCCGGGCCAGCGCCCCAGGGTCGAGCACGATCGCAGGCCCGGCGGAGGGCGCCTGAAAGCGCCCGCCGCTCGCCGCGAGCAAGGGGCCGAGCGCCAGGGAGTGCCGCTTTTTGAGCGCCGGGTTGAGGCAGTAGAGCGCGGCGGCGGCGCCGCGTGGTGCCCCCTCTCCCTCACGCAGCAGGGCGATCGCCGGGGCGGCCGGGGCCGAGAGCAGACGCGCCGCGCCGCGACCGGGCTTGGCTGCCATGGCGTTGGCGGCGCGAATGGTCTCGGCGAGCCGGGGCGGGGTCGGCGCCTGCGTCTCGGCTCGGCCGAGCCGGAGGGACCAGCTGCGCGCCTCGCCGGTTTCGAAGCCCATCGGCAGGAGCAGCCCCTCGGCGAGGCTGACGGCTGCGTGGAGCGCGCGGGCTTGCGCCGCCGGCAGCAGGGCGGCATCGCCGAGCTGGGCGGCAAGGCGCGGGCCGAACGGCGCTTCCACCGGCGCGATGACGGGGGCGACGGCGCGAAGCGCGGCCAGTTCATCCCACAACCACTCGGCGCGATAATCCCACCAGGGCAGGGAGCAAAAGGTCGCGTCCAACCCCGCACCTTGCAGCTCGGCCAGAGCGTCCCGCGCGAGCCCCGGGGTCCAACCCAGCAGCTCCGCCGCCGTCGCCGCGCGCAGCCCTTCGATAAAGCCACGCCGGCAGGGGCGTGGGATGGCCGCGAGGTCGATACGAAACCCGCCGATGCCGAGCCTTTCCCAAGCACCGAGGCGCGCCGCCCAGAAATCCCCAAGCCCGGCGGCGGCGTGCGGCCAATCGGCCAGTGCCGCTTCCGACGAGCGGCCGTAGCGGCGCGGATCGAGCGCCCCGTGCGCGGGGTTGGGAAGAAAGAGCGCCCCCTGTTCGCGCGCGATCGGCCCGCCATCGGCTACCGCACCGGGCAGCAGATCGAGCAGCGGCGTCAACCCGCGGGCGCGCGCCTCAGCCGCGAAATGGCGCAGGGCATCCTCGGCGCTGCCGGACCAGCCGAGAGCGCCATGCACCGCCTCGAAGCTCAATGGCAGATCAAGCGCGGGCCCGGCGAAGATCGGCGCCGAGAGCACATGGCTGAAGCCGAGGCCGGCAGCGTGGTCGAGAAGGCCGGACCACTGCTCCAAAGGGCCGGCCAGCAGGGGATGGATCATATAGATGCGCGGCGGCGACGCCGATTGGTGCCCGGACTTCACGCGGCCGTGAGGGGTGGGATCGGTGATGTTCGCCTGCGCTGCCATTCGCCATTCTTTCCGTCATCCTCGGCCATGAGGTAGGCGCACCATCGCGAATTGCCAGGGCGGGATATGCACGGTTTTGTTTCCAAAATGTCCAGGTCAAAAATCGGTGTGCACCCGTCACGTCTGCCGGACGCGAGAAATAATGTTGAGTTTACAACATTATGCGCCAGCGCCACGGCCCGGCGCGGACGCGGCTTTTCCCGCCGCGCGCGAGGCTCTAGTCTCGCGCCTCCTCACGAAAGAGCGACCTCCCGATGCTGCTGATCTGCGGTGATGCCCTGATCGACTTCCTGCCCGATGGCCCGGCACTGAGCGGCCAGCCGATGCCGCCTTATCGGCCGTTCGCCGGCGGCTCCTGCCTCAACCTCGCCGCGGGTCTCGGCCGGCTCGGGGTTGCGGCCGGCTTCATGGGCGGCCTCTCGACCGACTTCTTCGGCAGCTTCCTGGCCGAGACCCTCGGCGCCGCCGGGGTTTCACTGCACTATGCGGCGCGGATGGCGGAAGGCACCACCCTCGCCTTCGTCCAGCTCACGGAGGAGGAGCCGCAATACGCCTTCTACGACCGGCAGAGCGCGCTGCGGCTCTGGCATCGCGCCGCCTCGCCGCCCCCCGGGCCCGAGGTCCGGCTGCTGCATATCGGCTCCGTCACGCTGACCGAGGGGCCGGCGGCAGAGGAATCCGCCGCTCTGTTCGCGGCGGAGAAGGGGCGCCGGCTGCTCTCGATTGATCCGAACTGCCGCCCCGGCCTCGCCGCTGACGAGGCGGACTATCGCGCGCGGCTGCTCGCGCTCATCGCGCAGGCGGATATCGTCAAGCTCTCGCAGGCCGATCTCGCCTTCCTTCTGCCCGAGACCGCGCCGGCGGCGGCAGCGCGGGCCTGGCTCGGCGGCGGCGCCCGCCTCGTTGTGCTCAGCCGCGGGGCGGAGGGTGTTTCCGCCTTCATGCCGGGCGCGGAGGAGATCACCCAGGCGGCGCATCCGGTGCCGCTGGCCGATAGCGTCGGCGCCGGCGATAGCCTGATGGCGGCGCTGCTCTGGCGGCTGGAGCGGGCCGGCCGCCTCGATCGCGGCAGCATCGCCGGCCTCACCGAGGCGGAGGTGCGGAGCGCCCTCGCCTGGGCGGTGCGGGCGGCCGCCCTCACCTGCGGGCGGCGAGGCGCGGATCTGCCCTGGGCTGCCGACCTCACCGAGGCTTGAGCGCCGCTAGGGGGTTGTCCGCCGCTTCCCCGGCGCGCACCATAGGCCGGTCAGGACAGCGCCCAGCGGAGAGAGCCATGCCCATCATCAACCGCATCGCGGATTTCCATGCCGATATGACGGCCTGGCGGCAGGATCTGCACGCCCATCCCGAACTCGGTTTCGAACTGCCGCGGACCAGCGCCAAGGTCGCCGAAAAGCTGCGGGAATTCGGCCTCGACGAGGTGGTGACGGGGATTGCTAAAACCGGCGTGGTCGGCGTCATTCGCGGCCGCAACGCCGGCAACGGCCGGGCGATCGGGCTGCGCGCCGATATGGATGCGCTGCCGATCCTGGAAGAAACCGGCGCGCCCTACGCCTCGCAGACGCCGGGCGTGATGCATGCCTGCGGGCATGACGGGCATACCGCCATGCTGCTCGGCGCGGCGCGCTACCTCGCCGAGACGCGCAATTTCGACGGCACCGTCTATGTCATCTTCCAGCCGGCCGAAGAGGGCGAGGGCGGCGGCCGGGTGATGGTGGAGGAAGGGCTGTTCGAGCGCTTCCCCATGGACAAGGTTTTCGGCCTGCACAACTGGCCGGGCCTCGCCGCCGGCACTTTCGTCTGGCGCAATGGGCCGATCATGGCGGCGACGGGCGAGATCACCATCACCATCACCGGCCGAGGCGCCCACGCCGCGAAGCCCAATGAAAGCGTCGATCCCATCCTGGTCGCCGCCCATATCGTCACCGGGCTGCAATCCATCGTCTCGCGCAATATGGAGCCGACGGAGGCGGGCGTCGTCACCATCGGGCAGATCGCCTCGGGCCATGCCGATAATGTCATCCCCGAGCGGGCGGTCATGGGCGGCACGGCGCGGTGGTTTTCCCCCGCCGTCGGCGATGTCTTGGAAGCCGGCGTGCATCGGGTGGCGACCGGCGTTGCCGCCGCCTTCGGCGCCGAGGCCAAGGTGGTGTTCCGCCGCAACTACCCGGCGACGGTGAACGACCCAGAGGCGACGGCGCTGACGGTCAAGGCCGCGCAAAGCGTGGCGGGCGAGGCCCGGGTGCAGCCCATGGCCCGCCCCACCATGGGGGCGGAGGATTTCGCCTATATGCTGAACGCCAAGCAGGGCAGCTACATCATGCTCGGCACCGCAGCCCCCGCCGATGCGGCCAAGGGCGGCACGGCGGCCGGCCTGCACCACCCGCGCTATGATTTCAACGACGAGGTGCTGCCGGTCGGCGCCTCCTACTGGGCGACCCTCGCCGAGCAGCTGCTCACGCCCTGAGCCTGCTGCCGCGGATCGTGGCCTTGGAGCGCGGCGTTCACGCTCCGCCGCCGGACAATGACCGGCTGCGCTGCTTGAGCCCGATGCGGAGCGCGTCGGCCAGGGCTTTGAGGCGCGGCATGTTCCGCGTATCGCGATGCTGGGCAAGCCAGATCTCCCGGCTCGCCGCGCAATCGGCGACCCGGATGAGGCCCGCCTGCTCCGCCAGGTAATGCGCGAGGCAGGCGATGCCCATGCCGGCTTTGCATACAGCGAGATGCACGTAACGGCTATCGCTGCGGAGCGCGACATCCGCCTCGGGAAAGCTTGCTTCCAGGGCCTCGAACTCCGGCAATGCGGCGGTCTCGTCCGCGAGGAGGATGAGCCGATGCCGAGAGCCCGCGTCCATCGCAGGCCCATGCGCGTCGATATAGGCGGCGCTTGCATAAAAGCCGAATCCCATCTCCCCGAGTTTGCGGATGACGAGGTCGCCGCCGGCTGGGCGCGCCAGCCGCACCGAAAGATCCGCCTCGCGGGAGGCGAGGCTGAGCGTCTGGGTTCCGGTGATGAGTTTCACCCTGATCCCAGGATGGGTTTCGGCGAATTGCACAAGAATGGGCGCGAGCAGTTCGGCGGCCAAGGTCTCCACCGCGGTCAGGCGGATTTCCCCCGCCAGCCTCCCGTCATGCGCGGTAATCGCCCGTTCCGCAGCGAGCGCGGCAGCTTCCATTTTCTCGGCCTCGGCGAGAGCGATTTCGCCAGCCGCCGTCAGGACAAAGCCCCTCGGGGTTTTCTGCAACAGGCGCACGCCGGTACGGTCCTCGAAAGCGGCGAGGCGTCTGCCCATGGTGGATTGCTTGACATCGAGCGAGCGCGCGGCGGCGGATAATGTGCCCAGGCGGGCAACGGCCAGGAAATTGCGGAAGTCATCCCATTCGATCACCACCCACTCCCTATGCGAAAACGCATAATGATCCTGCCTGATTGGGCAATCCCGTGCCAGCCTCCGCATCGCTAGATCGCTGCCATCAACATCGTGCAGTGGAGTTTCAGATGAGCGAGACCGACACCTCCCATGACACCTCGACCGTAAACACCCGGATCTACGGCATCACCGCGGCGAGCGGCCGGCTCGGCCGCCTCGTGATCAAGCAACTCCTGCACTCGGTCCGCCCGGGCCACATCGTGGCGGCGGTGCGCAATCCGCAAGCTGCCGCCGACCTTGCGGCCCTGGGCGTGCAGGTCCGTCATGCGGATTACGATCAGCCGGCAACGCTTGCGCCGGCCTTGGCCGGCGTCGATAGGCTGCTGATGATTTCATCGAGCCTCACCTGGGGCCGCGTCCGGCATCATCAGGCCGTGATTGACGCCGCCAAGGCGGCAGGCGTGGGTCTGATCGCTTATACCAGCATGCTGCACGCCGATCACTCGGCCGCCAAGCTCGCGCAAGAGCATTTTCAGACGGAGGCCGCGCTGCACGCCTCCGGCATTCCGGCGGTATTCCTGCGCAATGGCTGGTACACCGAGAACTACCTAGCGGCGCTGCAGCCGGCCGTGCAGGCGGGCAAGATGATCGGCGCGGCTGCCGATGGAAAGATCTCCCTCGCCGCGCGTGCGGATTATGCGGCGGCGGCGGCGGTGGCGCTGACGACGGCGGAGGCGCCGGCGACCTATGAGCTTGCGGGCGACAGCGCCTGGACCTTGTCCGAGCTCGCCGCCGAGATCTCGCGGCAGGTTGGCAAGACAATCGCCTATGCCAATCTGAGCGAGGCTGAGTTCAGAAGCGCCCTCGTCTCCATAGGCCTGCCCGAGGATCTGGCGGACCTCCTGGCCGATGCCGATGCGAAAGCGGCCCATGGCGCGCTCTTCGATGACAGCAACACGCTGAGCCGCCTGATCGGGCGACCGACCACGCCGGTCGCGCACACGGTGCGCGAAGCGCTCAAGGGCTGAAGGCCAGCCGCCGGTTTCGGCGGCGGATCGCGCGGGCCGCCGGCGTGCATATCCTGGCGGTATGCGCCCGCCCCCCGCACATCATCCATCATGAACTGCACTGGAGGAGAATCATGCACGCACATCATGCAGTCGGCCAAGCGGCGCCATCGGCGAATTTGCAGGCCGGATTGTCCGCCGCGCTGCGGGCCGGGTTGACGGCAGGCATTGCCACCGGGGTGATCGTTCTCGTCCCCGTTCTCATCCTGCAGGCAGCGCGCGGCATCGGCGTCGTGCCGGAAATGCAGCTCGCGGCCAGCAGCCTGATCGGACTGGCCGCCTATGCGGGCGCCCTCGGCTTCCTGCTTGGCACGGCGCTTCACTTCTTCGTCGCCATCGTGCCAGCGCTCGCCTATGCGCTGATCGTCTGGCGTCTGCCGGCGGTGGGCCGCTGGGCGTGGATCGGCGGCCCGGTCCTCGGGCTTATCGTGTTTTTCTTCATGGGCTTCGTCGTGTTGCCCCTGAGCGCCTTTGCCACGCCCGCGTCTGTGACACCCATGCCGTTCCTCGGCGCCCTCCTGATCCACATCTTCGGCCTCGGTCTGCCGATCGCGCTGATCATTCGCGCGCGGATGCCGGCGCAGTGAGAGCAGGAGGGCCGCGAGCCGTTTCACGCTGACAGGGCGCGCGATCGACGAATAACGCTCAGGCCGGCCGCCGCGCGATCTCGCGCTCAGGGGTGGTGGCATCCGGCCAGCGCAGCCAGTCGATCAAGGCCCGCAAGGCCGGCGTGACTTGCCGGCTCGGGTAGAATAGATGGCAGCCGGGAAAGGGGCGGCACCAGCCGTCGAGCACCTGAACCAGCCGCCCGGCTGCCAGATCCTCCGCCACATCCTCCTCAATCATGTAGCCGAGGCCGACGGGGTCGCGCGGACTTCGATCCAAGGGCTCTCGGCCGTCCGCGTGTCAGCGCCGAGCGGTCTCGTCTATGCGATCTCCCGGCCGCTCATTTGCCTCGTGCTGCAGGGGAGCAAGGACGTCACGATGGGCGCGCAAACCCTTCGTTTCTCTGCAGGGGATTCGCTCCTGATCACCGCAGACGTTCCAACGGTCAGCAAGATCACCCGTGCGAGCATCGCCACACCCTATCTCTCGCTCGTTCTGGAGCTTGATCCGGCAGTCATCGCGGAGCTTGCCGTGGAGATGAAAGTGGTGCTCGTTGCAGACCACGCGCCGGTTCGGGTCGATTCTACCGCCGTGGAGGTCATCGACGCCGCGCTGAGGTTGATACGCTTGCTCGATCGCCCTGCCACGGTGCCGATACTGCAGGCCCAGTTGGTCCGCGAGATGCATTATTGGCTGCTGGCCGGCCGGCATGGCACGGCAATCCGTCGCCTGGGATGGCCGGAGAGCCATGTACGGCGTGTCGCCTGCGCGGTCGCTCTCTTGCGCGCCGAGTTTGCCAAGCCTTTGCCGATCGTGCGTCTGGCCGCGGCCGCCGGGATGAGTCCGTCGACGTTCCACGAACACTTCCGCGCCGTCACCTCGCTTTCGCCGCGGCAATTCCAGAAGCAGCTGCGCCTGATCGAAGCGCGCCGGTTGATGCTCTCGGAGGGTGCTTCGGCGGGCAGCGCGGCCCTCGAGGTTGGGTACGAAAGCGTGCAGCAGTTCACCCGGGAGTACGGCCGCATGTTCGGGCTGCCGCCGCTGCGGGATATTGCATTGGCAAAACGCCAGACGAGCGCAGCGGTTTGACCGCGCCGCCGCGGATGCAGGCAGTGCGACAGCCGATCCGCCGGCGATATGCCTTTTCGGGTATCGATCGCGGCGTCAGCGCAGTGTCCTGCCGGCCGGATCCTGATGCGCCGCTCTCTATTTTTTCGCGCGATCGTAAGAGGATCGGCTCGCTTCGATGCGAGGCCAATTGTCCTTGATCCAAAGGGTAAATCCTTCGAGCGCAGGCAGCATGCTGGCGCCCAATGCACTTAACTCATATTCCACGCGCGGCGGCACTTCCGGAAAATAATACCGCAGCAAGAGACCATCCCGTTCGAGATTGCGCAGAGTGATCGTCAACATCCGCTGAGAAATTCCCTCTATCCCGTTCCTGAGCGCCGAAAAGCGCAGCCGCTGCCCGCTCGAGACGGCCAGATGCGATATGACCAGGATCGTCCATTTGTCGCCAAGCCGTGCAAGCGCCCCATGGGGAGCGCATGGCCTGAAGCGCGGGCCATCCTCCGTTTCCTCATAGGGTCGGCCATGTATCGTCTTTTCCAAGGGTAACATCCCTGTGCCTGAAGAAGGAGAATGTGCCGTCTTTCGCCGGATTTGCCGGGGACTATATACCTGGCCCTTAGCCATAGACGAGGTTGTCATGTCCTATGAAAAGCGGCCGATCCTAGTTCTCGGCGCCACCGGCCAGCAAGGCGGCTCGGTGGCGGCGGCACTTCTCAAGGCGGGCTGGCCGGTTCGGGCCTTGGTTCGCGATCCCCTTTCGCCGAAAGCCTTGGCCCTTCGGGACGCCGGTGTCGCGGTGCTGCGCGGCGATCTCGGCAATCCCGAGGATGTCCGCGCGGCCATGCAAGGCGCGCATGGTGTCTTCAGCGTGCAGACCAGTTCGCCCAGCGGTGAAATCAGTGACGAAGACGAGGTTCGCTACGGCATCACGGTCGCCGATATGGCGGTGCGCAGCGAGATCGCGCATCTCGTCTACAGTTCCGGCGCGGGAGTCGGCCAGGTGCCCACGGGCGTCGGCCACTTCGACAGCAAGGCGCGCATCGAAGCGCATATCGCGAGATTGCCGATCACAGCCACCGTCATTCGTCCGGTGACCTTTATGGAACTCTTGATGATGCCGGGGCTGGGTCTGGATGAAGGGCGCTTCACATTCTTCGTCGGGCCGGATCAGTCGATGCAGCTGCTGGCGGTCGATGACATCGGCAAGTTTGTTGCCGCAATCTTTTCCGATCGCGAGCGGTTCGCCGGGCAGACGCTGGAAATCGCCAGCGACAGCGTGACCGGGCGAGAGATCGAAGCCCTCTTCTCCGAGGCGGCGGGCAGACCCATCCCCTATGCGCGTTTTCCGGATGAGGTTTTGTTGAGCAATCCTCTGTTTGGCAAGCTCGCCGCACTCGTGGATGACGGTCGCCTCGCCGGCAAGGCGGACCTCGCAGCTTTGCATCGCATCAACCCGGAGATCCTGAGCTTCAGGTCCTGGCTCGCGGGCCCGGGGCGAAAGGCTTTCGATCAGGCTCTCAGCCCAGCCGACGCTGGCGAGGATAAGGAGGGCTGACGCCCACGCTCTGCTTCCGGGCGCACGCGCTCCCCTCCGTTGGCATCACGCCGTGCCTCGCGCGGGCGCCCAAATAGACAGTTATCTTTACAGGTCACCTGTATATCTGCTAGCGATCTCCTATGGTGAGCGCAGCGGATAAGCAGAAAGTCATCCAGGCGTCGGTTTTGGCCCAGGATCTCCGGGCTTTGCTCGGCAAGCTGAAGCGCCGGCTGCGCGAACAGGCGCCAGCGGGGGATCTCACGCCCTCGCAGATTTCCGTGCTCCTTCGCCTGGAGAAGGATGGCCCCGCCACAGCATCCGGACTTGCCCGAGCCGAGGGGATGCGGCCCCAGTCGATAGCGCCGGTCATCTCCGTCCTGGAGGAGATGGGCCTGGTGTGCGGGGCGCCTGATCCAAAAGACGGACGCCAGACCATTCTGTCGCTGACCGACACCTGCCGGACATGGATCGCGCAAGGCCGCGCCGCACGGCAGGACTGGTTGACCCGCGCCCTGCAGACAAGGCTTTCCCCGCAGGAGCAGGAGAAGCTCGCGGAGGCTGTGGAATTGCTCAAGCAACTCGTTGACGATTGACGCGGCCTCTCCGTCTCACCTCTGCCGAACGATCCGCACTGCGGGAGGAGGCTTCATGTCGCTCAGCACGCTCGATCAAAATGTCGCACTGATCATCATCGACCTGCAGAAGGGCATCGTCGGCCGGCCCGGCATTCATGCCATCGGCGATGTCATCAAACACACGCGCGCGCTTGCCGATGCGTTTCGCGCGCGAGCCCTGCCGGTCGTCCTCGTCAACGTCGCCGGCGGCGCGCCGGGACGGACCGAACAGCCCCGACGTCATAGCGAGCCTCTCCCGGAAGGCTGGACCGCGTTTATCGATGAGTTGAACGAGCAACCCAGTGACATCGTCGTCACCAAGCGGAGCTGGGGCGCGTTCGCGACCACCGATCTCGACGCTCAGTTGAGGGCGCGCGGCGTCACCCAGGTGGTGATCGCGGGTGTGGCAACTGGAACCGGCGTCGAGGCGACGGCGCGACAAGCCTATGAGCAAGGCTTTAACGTCACCTTGGCCATCGACGCCATGACCGACATGCGCCCCGAGGCCCATGAGTACAGCATCAGGACCGTGTTCCCGCGGCTCGGCGAAACCGGCACGACCCAGGCGATCCTCGACCTTCTCTCCAAAAGGAGCCAGTAACTTGCCGTGGTTCTCTCTCATCTCTTACTTCCTGGGCGGCGCCTTCCTGGCGAACGCGGTGCCCCATCTCGTCAGCGGCATGATGGGCCGGCCGTTTCAGAGCCCCTTCGCTCAGCCGCCAGGACAAGGGCTTTCCTCCTCGACCGTCAATGTGCTCTGGGGCTTTTTCAATCTCTGCCTCGGCTATGTCCTGCTCGGCCGCATCGGTGACTTTGTGTGGCGCAACACGGCCGATGTGTTTGCATGCGGCGCGGGCGCGTTTCTGATCGCGCTATTCGCTGCCCGGCATTTTGGCCGCTTCCACGGCGGCCATCAGCCCGGACATTCATGAGAAGCCCCTTCACGGGCGTCTTCCGCTCGCTGCGCGGGTTCAATTATCGGCTCTGGGCGGCAGGCGCCGTCATCTCCAATATCGGCACCTGGGTACAGCGCACGGCCCAGGACTGGCTGGTTTTCACCCAGCTCACCCATCACGACGCCTCGGCCCTTGGCCTGGTCATGGCCCTGCAATTCGGGCCGCAGCTTCTTCTCTTGCCCTGGACCGGCTTCGCCGCCGATCATTTCAATCAGCGGAAGCTGCTCATCGCCACGCAGGCGACGATGGGCGCCCTTGCTCTTGCACTCGGAGCGTTGACGGTAACCGGCGCCGTCCGGCTCTGGCATGTCTGCGTTTTCGCCTTCCTGTTCGGCAGCGCCGCTGCCTTCGATGCGCCGGTGCGCCAGACCTTTGTCGGTGAACTGGTAGGCGATGACGACTTGCACAATGCGGTGGCCCTCAATTCGACCTCGTTCAACGCCGCACGGATGATCGGCCCTGCCGTCTCAGGCGTCATCATCGCAGGAATCGGAACCGGCTGGGCCTTTCTGATCAATGGAGCATCCTTCGCCGCCGTGCTGATCTCGCTTGGCTTCCTGCGCCTCGCGGAGCTTCGCCCGAATGCGCGGGCAAACCGCGCCCGCGGCAGTTTCACGGAGGGATTTCGCTACGTCTGGCGGCGACGGGATCTGCGGGCGGTCCTCGTCATGCTGTTCCTGATCGGAACCTTCGGCCTGAACTTTCCGATTTTCGTCGCGACCATGGCGGTCGGCATCTTTCACGCCAATGCCCGCAGCTTCGGCTTGCTATCCTCGATCATGGCGATTGGCACGATGGCGGGCGCGGTCTTGGGCGCGGGCCGCAGCAAGCCGCATCCGAACCTGCTCTTGCTGGGAGCGGGTGTCTTCGGGCTCGGCTGCATGCTGGCGGCGATGGCGCCGGGCTACTGGTTCTTCGCCGGCACGCTCGTCCTGATCGGCGTCGCGACCCTCACCTTCACCAATACCACGAACAGCCTCATGCAGCTTTCGACCGAGCCCGCCATGCGAGGAAGGGTGATGGCCCTGCGGGTGGCCGTGGCCCTCGGCGGCACGCCGATCGGCGCGCCCATCATCGGCTGGGTGGCGAACCATTGCGGGCCACGCTGGGCACTTGGCATCGGCGCCGCGTCGGGCTTCGCGGCGGCCGTGGTGGGGCTTCGTGCCTTCGCTCATCGAGGAGCGTGGCAACTGCCGCCGATCTCCCATCCCTCCGCACCGAAGGACGATAGCTGAGAGCGCCGCGCGGGGTGGCCCCGGGGTAGCGACGTCACCCGCGGCGGCATGGCCCGCCCGCCTGCCGCGCGTCGATCACAGCTGGACCCGGATTACCGCCGGAGGAAGGCGAGGAAGCGGCGCTCCGCCCGGCGGAAGATGAAGATGAGCGTGAAGGAAATGCAGAGGTAGAGCGCGGCCGCGATGCCGAAGGACCAGAAGGGCTCGTAGGAGGCCGAGTTCGCGTCATTCGCGACCTTCAGGATGTCCGGCACCGTCGCGGTGAAGGCGAGCGTCGTCGAATGCAGCATGAGGATGACCTCGTTGCTGTACATGGGCAGCGCCCGCCGTAGCGCGCCGGGGATGATGATGCGGCGGTAGAGGGTGAAGCGGCTCATGCCGATCGCCCGTGCCGCCTCGATCTCGCCATGCGGCATGTCGCGCATCGCGCCGGCGAAGATCTGGGTTGTATAGGCACCGGTATTGAGCCCGAAGGCGAGGATGGTGCAGTTGATCCCCTGGCGGAAGAAGGCGTTGAGGAAGGCCGTGTGCTGGACGATGCTGAGGCTGTACACGCCCGTGTAGATGATGAGCAGCTGCACGTAGAGCGGCGTGCCGGTAAAGACGAAGACATAGGTCCAGACCGGGCCGCGGATGAAGGGGCTGCGCGCATTCCGCGCGATCGCCAGCGGCACGGCGAGGCAGAAGCCGATAACGAGCGAGATGGCGAGCAGCCAGAGCGTCATCGCCACACCCGTCATGGTGTAGCCGTCGGTATAGAGGTAGGCGCGCCAATATTGCTGGAGGATTTCGATCATGAGGTCGCCCTCCGCACGCCGATCGCGTAGCGCCGTTCGAGCATGACGAGCACCGCGTTGGAAACGGTCGTCAGCAGCAGATAGATCACCGCCGCCAGCACGGAGAAGAAGAAGGCGCGGAAGGTCGCCTTACCGGCATCCTGCGTCGCCTTGATGACATCGGAAAGCCCGATGATGGAGACGAGCGCCGTCGCCTTCAGGATCACCTGCCAGTTGTTGTTGAGGCCGGGCAGCGCAAAACGCATCATCTGCGGAAAGAGGATGCGGCGAAAGGCGTGGAAGCGCCGCATGCCAAAGGCGCGGGCCGCCTCCATCTGGCCATGCGGCACGGCGAGAAAGGCGCCGCGGAAGGTCTCGGTAAAATAGGCGCCATAGATAAAGCCGAGAGTGATGACGCCGCTGGTAAAGGGATCGAGGTTGAACTGCGCGAGGCCGAGCGCGTCCGTCAGGTCATTCAGCCAGATCTGCAGGCTGTAGAAGAGCAGCAGCATGAGCACGAGATCGGGCACGCCGCGGATGATCGTGGTATAGACCGTCGCGACCCCCCGCGCGATCGGGCTGCGAGACAGTTTCGCCGAGGCGCCGAGCAGGCCGAGGAGGAAGGAGACAAGCAGGGTCAGCAGCGAGAGTTCGATCGTCGTCAGCGTGCCGGCGATGATCGCCGGGCCGTAGCCCGCCAGTTTGAACATGCAATTTCCCCGGATCGCCGCAGGCGGAAGCGAGAGCGGCTGCCCTCCCCGCCGGGGAAGGCAGCCTGATCATGGCGACCGGCCGTTACTGGTTGTTGGCGGCGGCGTTATAGATGCTGAAGGGGAAATACTGCGCCTGGAGCTTGTCGTACGTGCCGTTCTTGTGGATGGCGGCGATCGCCTCGTTGATCTTGGCGAGCAGCGCCTGCTCATTCTTGCGCACGCCGATCGCGACATAGGAGCCGAGCACGTCCTTCGGATCTTGCGCCGCGGTGATATCGGCGACGAGGGCGTAATCCTTGCCCTTCGGCGTCTTCAGGAAGCCGTATTCGGCCTCGACGGAATCCTGCAGCGAAGCGTCGAGCCGTCCGGAGAGCAGATCGGCATAGACCTGATCCTGGCCGGGATAGGAGACGACCTTCACGCCATGCGGCTTCCAATAGGCGTTGGCATAGGATTCCTGGATGGTCCCGGCTTCGACGCCGACCGTCTTGCCCTTGAGGCTGGCAACCGTCGCCTGGATGCCCGAGCCCTTCTTGGCGATCAGGCTGGTTGGCTCGTCATACATCTGGGAGGAAAAGGCGACTGCCTTTTCGCGCTCCGGCGTCTTGGACATGGAGGAGAGGATGGCATCGAACTTGCGCGCTTCGAGGGCGGGGATGATGCCGCTGAAGGTCTGCGAAACGAAGACGCATTTGACCTTCAGATAGGCACAGATCGCCTTGCCGAGGTCGATGTCGAAACCCTGCATCTGCCCGGAGGGCGCGAGGCTCTCGAAGGGCGGATAGGTTGCGTCCACGCCGAACTTGATTTCGGTCAGCGGCTTGGCCTGGGCCGCCGCACCCATGCCGACGAACAGGGTTGCCGCGAGAAAGCCGGCGGCGAAAAGCTTCTTCATTCCATCATCTCCCTTAAGGATCTTGCCGAACCCGGCGCCTGGAGCCCGCACGGCAAACGCCGTCGATAAGCAGGTCGCCCGCAATATGCAATCCACGCGCCATTCATCTGCAAATCGTCAACAGGTCGCACCCAGCCCCCGCCCTCTGCGCAGCCTTCTGCACCCAATCCCCATGCAATCGCCGTGCAAGCCGCCCCGTCACCAAAACGCGAGCCGGGCACAGCCTAGCTCTGCCGATCGGCTAGGACAAACGGGTTTTTTCCGCGCTTCTGACGGGAGAGAAAAATTTTGTGCAAAGCCACGGCGAATACGCTGCCGGCCGCGAACCGCTTGACAGCGCCTGCGCGTTGCGCGGATCAATCGCGATCTTCCACAGGGCCAGCGAGCGAGGACGAGCGGTGCAGGTAGAGACGAGGACTGCGCGGCCCGTGGGCGCCGCCGAGGCGCTCAGCGTCGTCGAGATGCATAAGAGCTTCGGACCGCACGCGGTGCTGAAGGGCGTCTCCCTCACCGCCCATGAGCATGACGTGATCGCGATTCTCGGCAGCAGCGGCTCCGGCAAAAGTACGTTCCTGCGCTGCATCAACCTGCTCGAAATGCCCGATTCGGGAGATGTGCGAGTGCGGGGCGAGCTGATCACCATGAAGCCGCGCCGCGGCGGCGGGCAGGAGCCGGCGGACCCCCGCCAGGTGGAGCGCATCCGCCGCCAGCTCGGCATGGTGTTTCAGCAGTTCAACCTCTGGAGCCATATGACGGTTCTGCAGAACCTCATCGAGGCGCCGATGCACGTGCTCGGCCTCGGCCGCACGGAGGCGACCGAGCAGGCGGAAGCCATGCTCGCCAAGGTCGGCCTCACCGCCAAGCGCGATGCCTATCCGATCCAGCTTTCCGGCGGCCAGCAGCAGCGCGTCGGCATCGCCCGCGCGCTCTGCATGGACCCCGCCGTGCTGCTCTTCGACGAGCCGACTTCGGCGCTCGACCCCGAACTGGTCGGCGAGGTGCTCAGCGTGATGCGCGATCTGGCGGCCGAGGGTCGCACCATGCTGGTGGTGACGCATGAAATGGCCTTCGCCCGCCAGGTGGCGAGCCATGTGCTCTTTCTGCACCAGGGCCGGGTGGAGGAGGAAGGCACGCCCGAAGAGGTCTTTCTGCATCCGAAATCGGAACGCTGCCGGCAGTTCCTCTCCCGCCTGCACGCCTGAACGCGCGGCTCAGCGCAGGCGCTGGCTGTCGAAAGCGGCTGTGACATCCGAAAGCCCCGAGCGCCCGGCGGCGATATCCTCAAGCGCGAGCAGGGTATAGACGGCATCGAAGACGAGAAGTTGGGCGATGCGGCCGGAAAGCTCGTCGGTCGGCAGGTCGGTCTGCCGGCTCGGCGTGATGATCAGAAGATCGGCGACCGCCGCGATCGGCGATGCCGCATCCCGCGTGAGGGCGATCACCGTCGCGCCCCGGGCGCGGCCACGGCCGAGCGCGGTCACCACCGTTTCCGTCCGCCCGGTATGGCTGATGCCGATCAGGACATGGCCCGGCCGGGCGGCGGCGGCGGCGATCGTCATCATATCGCCATCGCCTTGCGCGGCCGCGGCAAGGCCGAGCTTGCCGAGCTTGTGGCAGAGGTCCGCCGCGACGGTTGCGCTGCCGCCGATACCGAAGGCGCTGATCCGCGTGGCGCCGCGCAGCAGCCGGCCGATGGCGGCGATCTGCCGCGCGTCGATCATCGCCGCGGTTTCCCGCAGCACCGCGGCATAGGCGGCAGCCGTGCGGGCGAGCGCGCGGCTCGCCGCATCGCCGCCCGCCAGCGCCTCCTGCTCCTCCAGCGCCGCCGCCGGCCGGCGGGCCGCCTCCGCCACCAGCGCGAGCTTGAGCGCCTGGAAACTGGCGAAGCCGAGATGGCGGCACATGCGCGTCACCGTCGCCGGGCTCACCGCCGCGCGGTCGGCCAGGGCGGCGATGCTGAGCGTCGCCGGGCGGTCGGCCTCCGCCAGCAGCGCGGCACAGGCCCGGTCCTCCGCCTCCGACAAACCGCCGCGATGGCGCCCGATCCGCGCGAGCGCGCCCGAGAGGTCGGCCGGCGCCTTCTGCTCCATGGATCGGCCCTCCCTATCGCGCCATCCCGCCGTTTCGCCCCGCTTTGTCAACCAGATTTCGCGCGAGCCCCGGGAAGACGACGCGCCTGCGGCTCAGGCACGGCCGGCTTCTCTTCGCCATCGGCAAATACACGATCTTCGGCCTCCTGCTGCTCAACATGGTGATCTTCTTCGCCATGAGTTCCCTGAACAAAACGATCGATTCCTTCGGCTGGCTCATCCTGCTCGGGGTCTTCGAATACGAGTCGATGACGCTCGGCGCCGCCTATGGCCGGTGGGAGAAGCGCTTGCTCGTGCTCGCTCAGCTCGCGGGCTATGGTCTCGCGATCCAGGCGGCGGTCGGCTACGGGCTGACGGGCGTCTGGCTCGAACTCGCCAATGCCGTGCTGTGGCTCGCCGTCTGCTGCACCCTCGCCTATGATCTCTACGTGCCGGGGGAATTCGGAGGGCGCGAATGGCATATCCGCACCGCGATCAAGACGCTGCTTTATGCCGGGCTCATCGCCTGCGCCCTTGGCTGGGCGCTCAGGCGGGAATGGCTCGATCTGCTGGACGCGACGCTCTGGCTGCTCTGCTTCGGCCTCGTCGAGCGCAATATCCTCGCTTTCGAGGAAGGCGAGGCGCGCCCCTCGGCCGCTGCACGCTGAGCCGATGAGCGGCGCGAACCCGCCCCGCCGCTGCGCCTGGGCGGAGGGCGACCCGCTGATGGCCGCCTATCACGATGCGGAATGGGGCCGCCCCCTGCGGGATAGCCGGATGCTGTGGGAGATGCTGATGCTGGAAGGCTTCCAGGCCGGCCTCTCCTGGCGCACCATCCTCGCCCGTCGGGAGGGCTTCCGCGCCGCCTTCGCGGGCTTCGTGCCGGAGGTGGTGGCGGCCTTCGGCCCGGCCGATATCGCGCGGCTGATGGCCGATCCCGGCATCATCCGGGCGCGCGCCAAGATCGAGGCGACGATCGGCGGCGCCCGCGCCTATCTCGCCATGCGCGAGCGGGGCGAGGATTTCGCGGCATTCGCCTGGGGCTTCACTGCCGGCCAGCCGATCCGCGGCGATGGCATCACGCTCGCCGCCGAAACCCCGCTCTCGCGCGAGGTTTCCAAGGCGCTCAAGGCGCGGGGCTTCAAATTCGTCGGCCCCGTCATCGTCCATGCCTGGATGCAGGCGGTGGGGCTGGTGGATGACCACGCCCTCGGCTGCTTCCGCCGCGACGGCTGAACGGGGCCGCGGCGCCGCGCTTCAGGAGAAACCGCTGACCGCGTGCGGCACGTAGGGCGCCTCCAGCCGGGCGATTTCCTCTGCCGTCAGGTCGAGATCGACCGCCGCCACCGCATCCGCGAGATGCTGCGGCTTGGTGGCACCGATGATCGGCGCGGTGATGCCGGGCTTGGCGAGCGCCCAGCCGAGCGCGATCTGCGCCCGCGGCAGGCCGCGCGCCTGCGCCACATCCCGCACCGCTTCCACCACGGCACGATCGGCCTCGGCGGTTTTGGCATAGAGCGTCTTGCCGAATTCGTCGGTCTCGGACCGGGCGGTCTGCTCGTCCCAATCCCGTGTCAGCCGCCCGCGGGCGAGCGGGCTCCAGGGAATGACTCCGATGCCCTCCTGCCGGCAGAGCGGCAGCATCTCCCGCTCCTCCTCGCGATAAAGCAGGTTCACGTAGTTCTGCATGCTGACGAAGCGGGCCCAGCCATGCGCGTCCGAAACCGCCAGCGCCTGAGCGAATTGCCACGCATACATCGATGAGGCGCCGATATAGAGCGCCTTGCCGGCGCGCACCACGTCGTTCAGCGCTTCCAGCGTCTCCTCGATCGGCGTTTCATAATCCCAGCGATGGATCTGGTAGAGATCGACGTAATCGGTGCCGAGGCGGCGGAGGCTGGCATCGATCTCGGTCATGATCGCGCGGCGGGAAAGCCCCGCCCCGTTCGGCCCCGGCCGCATGCGGCCATGCACCTTGGTCGCGATCACCACCTCCTCGCGCCGGGAGAAATCCTTGAGCGCGCGGCCGAGGATCTCCTCGCTCGTGCCGTCCGAATAGACATTGGCGGTGTCGAAGAAGTTGATGCCGGCTTCCAGCGCCTGGGAGATGAAGGGGCGGCTCTGCTCCTCCGGCAAGGTCCAGGCATGGTTGCCGCGCTCGGGCACGCCGTAGCTCATGCAGCCGAGACAGATGCGGGAAACTTCGAGCCCCGTGCGCCCAAGCCTGACGTATTTCATGCTCTCTCCCCCTGCGGCCCGATGATGCGGCGCGCGAAACATGGCCGGGTGGCGGCGGGCTGCACACCTGCGCCGCGTTTATGTCTGTCATGCGGCGAAAGCACCCGGCGTCTTGCCTGTCGCTGGCGCGGCCGCGCTCAGCTCGGGATTCCGTGGTAGCGGAACTCCATCATCATGCCGGTCATCATGTGATAGAGGTTGTGGCAGTGGAAGGCCCAGCGGCCGGGATTGTCGGCGTCAAAGGCGATACGCACCCGCCCGGCCGGGCCCACCAGCACGGTATCGCGCACCGCCCCGGCAACCGGCCGGCCGTCGATCGCCAGCACCTGGAAGGCGTGGCCGTGCAGGTGCATCGGATGCGCCATGGCGGAGCGATTGACGAGGTCGAGCTGCACGCGGCTGCCGGCGCGCAGCATCAACGGCGGCACCTCTGGCCAGGTGGCCCCGTTCAGCGTCCAGCGATAGGGCTGCATGCTGCCATCGAGCAGGATGGTCGCGCGCAGGTCCGGCGGCCGCGGCGCCAGCGGGGCCGCCGCCGCCAGCAGCACTTCGAGCCGGTTATCCACCGGCGGGGCCGGCCGCGCCGCCATCGGCGCCGGGCGCGAGACCGTGGCGCCAGGGCTCGCGAGCAGGATGCCGGTGCGGCTGCGCGCGCCTTCCAGCTGGGCGAGGATAGGAAAGGCGCCGGCGCCCGGCAGGTCGATCAGCAGATCGAGGCGCTGGGCGATCGCCAGCGGCAGCGGGCCTGAAACGGCGAGCGGGCGGACCGGATGCCCATCCACCGCCACCACCTGCGCCGGCAGGCCACCGAGATCGAGCCAGAAGGCGCTGGAGGAGGCGCCGTTGATCGCCCGCAGGCGCAGCCGCCCCTTCGGCGCGACCCGCACCACCGCTGGATCGGCGAGCGTACGGTCATTGGCCAGGAAGGCATCGTAGTGGACATCGTTGAGATCCATCCCCGCCGCCATGCGCATGCCCTGCGGCGGGGGCGCGGGATTCGGCGTGGGCGCGGACATGCTGGGCATGCTGGGCATCCCGGGCATCCCCGGCGCCATGCCGCTTGCCATCCCCCCGGCCGGCGGCCTGCGCACGAGGTCGGCGAGGATCTCGGCCGGCGGGCGGAAGCTGAAATCATGCAGCATGAGCACGATCTCCTGCCGATCCTCCGGCTCCTCGGCCGCGCTGCGGACGATGAGCGGCGCGGCGAGCAGGCGCTGCTCCTGCATGCCCTGGTGGGAATGCATCCAGAAACTGCCTGGGATCGGCGCAAAATCGTAGGAGGCGGCGGCACCGGGAGCGAGCGGCGGGGTCTCCGGCCAGGGGAAGCCATCCTGCCGCCAGGGCGGCAGCTGCCCGTGCCAATGAACGATCGTGGGTTCCGTGAGGTGGTTCTCGAGGCTGACGGTGAATCGCTCGCCGGGTGCCAGCCTCAGACCGGGGGTGCCGTCCGCCTGGGCGAGGCCGAGCACCTTCGCCGCCCGGCCATTGACGGTGAGGATGCGGGATTCGGCGACGAGCCGGCGCGGCGCGCCCGCGGCACCAGGCGCGTCCGCCCTGGCGGCGAGCGGGCGGCTCGCGGCCAGCCCGGCCGCTAGGGTGCTGCCGAGCATGTGGCGACGGGACAGGCGCGGGGTCATGGCATACGGCTCCTCTGGGCGGCGGCCGGCACTCGCCGCCGAAGGGGTTCTAGACCTTCCCACGATGGGAAGGTCAATGGCGCAGCCTGGCGGCGTGCCGTTCTTCGCCCACTCCCCGCGCGTATCGCAGGCCCGCCGCCTGCCCGCGCCCTCTGGCGAAAGCCGCAAGTTACCACCCCGCCCGTCTTACGTTTTATTTATACATGTCATTTGTTATTCCTCCATATCAAAGAAAGAAATCTGTTTTCATCAGACGATGGCCAGATGAAAGCGGCTTTCTGCTTGACCGGGCGGCCGCCCGCCCCGATAAGCCGCGACGTTCGCACGATCGGGAGGAGTTTCCGCATGCCCAAGGCGCTGCATATCGATCCGGCGGTGACACGCCAGCCCGGCCAACTCGCCGTCGCCCCCATTCCGCTGCACGCCTATGCCACGCCCTTCGCCGCCGAACGCGCGGCGCTTGGCGATGCGGCGCTGCTCCGCATGCTGCGGGACATGATGCTGATCCGGGAATTCGAAACCATGCTCGCGGCCTTCAAGGGCCAGGGGGTCTATGCCGGCATCAAATACCTCTATGGCGGGCCGGCGCATCTCTCGATCGGCCAGGAGGCGGTGGCGGTCGGCTCGGCGGCCGCCCTTTCGCCCGAGGATCACGTCTTCGGCTCGCATCGCAGCCATGGCGAGTTCATCGCCAAAGGCTTGTCCGCCATCAGCCGGCTGTCGGCAGACGCGCTTGCCGCCATCATGGAGCAGGAAGGCGGCGGCCGGCTGCTCCGCACGCTCGATGGGCATATGCCGACGAACAGCATCACCGAACGCGCCGAGCAGTTCCTGCTCTTCGGCCTGTTGTCGGAAATCCTCATGCGCGGCAACGGCTTCAATGGCGGCATGGGAGGCAGCATGCATGCCTTCTTCCCGCCCTTCGGCATCTACCCGAACAACGCCATCGTCGGCGGCTCGGCCGCGATCGCCACGGGAGCCGCGCTTTACAAGAAGCTGCACGGGGCGGGCATCGCGGTCGCCAATATCGGCGATGGATCGACCGGCTGCGGCCCGGTGCTGGAAGCGATGAACCTCGCCGGCATGGGCCAGCTCACCAAGCTCTGGGATGCGGCGCATCGCGGTGGCCTGCCCGTGCTCTTCCTCTTTCACAACAACTTCTACGCCATGGGCGGCCAGACCAATGGCGAAACGGCCGCCTGGGATCGGCTCTCCCGCCTCGGCGCCGGCTTCAATGCCGAGAACATGCATGCCGAGACGGTGGATGGCACCAATCCGCTCGCCGTGCGGGATGCCGTGGTGCGCAAGCGCGATCTCCTGCTTGCCCGCCAGGGGCCCGCGCTGATCGACGCCGAATGCTACCGCTTCGTTGGCCATTCAACGACCGATGCCAGCGCCTACCGCACCAAGGAGGAGATCGAGGCCTGGCGCGGCGCCGACCCGATCACCGGTTTCGCGGCCTCCCTCAAGGCGGCTGGCCTGCTTACCGAGGATGCCGAGGCTGAGATGGCCGCCCACGTGCAGGAGATGGTGCGCGCCATCACCGCCCTCTCGGTCGATCCGGCAACCGCGCCGCCCATCGCCGTCGCGGAGGACCCGCTCATCGTCGGCCGGCTCATGTTCTCGAACGAGACGCGGAATCTGCCCGGCGGCGGAGAGCTTTCGGCCCCGGTGGAAACGTGCAGCCGCGTGATCCAACTCGCCAAGCGCAGCCGCGCCGGGCGCTCAGCCGAGGGCAAGAAGCTTTCGCCGATGGCCGCGATCACGATCCGCGACGCGCTCTTCGAGCCGATCCTGCACCATTTCCAGCACGATCCCCTGCTCATCGCCTATGGCGAGGAAAACCGCGAATGGGGCGGCGCCTTCGGCGTTTATCGCGGACTCTCCGAAGTGTTGCCCTATCATCGCCTGTTCAACGCGCCGATATCGGAAGCGGCGACTGTCGGCAGCGCCGTCGGCTACGCGCTTGCCGGCGGGCGCGTCATCGTCGAGCTGATGTATACGGATTTCATCGGCCGCGCGGGGGACGAGATCTTCAACCAGATGGCCAAATGGCAGGCGATGTCGGGCGGCGCTTTGCGCATGCCGCTCGTCCTCCGCTGCTCCATCGGCTCCAAATACGGCGCGCAGCACAGCCAGGACTGGACGGGGCTGGTCGCGCATATTCCCGGCCTCAAGGTCGTCTATCCGGCGACGCCTTATGACGCCAAGGGGCTGATGGCGGCGGCGCTGGCGGGGAGCGATCCGGTCGTCTTCTTCGAAAGCCAGCGGCTTTACGACACGACGGAGCTGTTCCGGCCCGACGGCGTGCCGGCGGAGTATTACACGCTGCCGATCGGCACGCCGGATATCAAGCGCGCGGGCGGCGATGTCACCATCCTCACCATCGGGCCGTCGCTCTACAAGGCGATGGAGGCGGCGGAGGTGCTGGCAGCGGAAGCGGGCATCGCGGCCGAGATCATCGACGCCCGCAGCCTCGTGCCCTTCGACTATGCGCCCGTCCTCGCCTCGCTCGCCAAGACGGGGCGCATCCTGCTCGTCTCGGAAGCCTGCGAGCGCGGCAGCATGCTGATGACGCTCGCGGCCAATATCCAGCGCCTCGGCTTCGCCACGCTCCGCGCCCCGGTCCGGGTGCTGGGCGCGCCCAACTGGATCGTGCCGGGGGCGGACCTCGAAGCGAGCTATTTCCCCCAGGCGCATGACATCGTCGATGTCGTCTGCAACGAGCTGATCCCCGGCAAGAGCCGACCGGCGACGGGCGCGCGGGGATGGGATAGCCTCGAACTCGCCCGCATGGGGCTTTGAGAAAGGAAGACGCGCGTCATGGATGTTGAACTCGTCATGCCGGTGCTTGGTGTCGAAATCGAGGAAGGCCAGCTGCGCACCTGGGTGAAATCCGAAGGGGACGCGGTGGAGAAGGGCGAGGTCATCGCCGTCATCTCCACGCCGAAGCTCGACATGGATCTCGAAAGCCCGGCGAGCGGCACGCTCAAGACGATCGTGGTCGATGAGGAGGAGATCGCCCCGGTGGGCGCCGTGCTCGGCATCATCGCCGTGGACGATGGCGGCGATGCCTGAGATCGCGGTAGCCGGGGAGCGTCTCTCCTACCTCAAGGCCGCGCCGAAGGCCGGCGGGGCGGAGCGGACGATGCTGCTCGTCCACGGCTTCGCGGCCGACGCCCGTTCCTGGTCGCTCAACCAGCCGGCGCTTGCCGAAGCGGGGGCGAGGGTCTTCGCGATCGACCTGCCCGGCCATGGGCTGATCCCGGCCGAGGATGGCGCCGGGCTCGATCGGCTGGCCGCGATCGTGCTTGCGGCGGCGGCCGAACTCGGCGAAGGCCGGCCGGTCCATCTCGTCGGCCATTCCATGGGCGGCGCGATCGTGCTCGCCGCCGCGGCGCGGGCACCGGCAGAGGTGCGCGCGCTGACGCTGATCGCGCCGGCCGGCCTCGGCTCGGGGTTCGACCGCGGGTTCATCCAGGGGCTGCTCGCCGCCGAGGATGCCGAGGGCATGCGCGCCGCGCTCGCCCCGCTCGTCGCCAATCCGGCGATCCTCGGCCGGCAGATCGTCGAAGGCGTGCTCGCCGCGCGCCGCCGGCCGCACACTTATGCCGCCTGGCAGGCGATGGCGGCGACGGCTGAGGAGATCTGGGCGCGGCGGGTGGAGGCGGAGGCCGCGCTCGCCGCGCTGCCGATGCCGGCGCAAATTCTCTGGGGGGCGGCCGATACCGTGCTGGCCCCGCCCGCGGCGCCGCTGCCGGGCTATGCTTCCCTGCATCTCTTCCACGGCCTCGGCCATGTGCCGCATATGGAGGGGCTGCGACAGGTGATGCCGCTCATCACCGGGCTGGACGCGCGGTCCCGCTGACCGCGCGCCCTGCCCCGGCACGCTCGGCTCAGACGATATCCGCCGCTGCATCAGCCGGCACCGCGCCCTGCGCCAGGCAAGGGCTGTGAAACAGCGTGCCGCGCAGCACGCCGCGGAGGGTGCCGGCGGCGACGATCGCCCACAGCAGGGCGAGCAGGATGACGAAGCCGGTGCCGGCGAGGCTGAAGAGCAGCAGCCCCGTCTGGTGGGCAAGCGCGATCGTCGCCGCGCTATAGACGCCGAGGGGGAAGGTGAAGCCCCACCAGCCGAGGTTGAAGGGCATGCCCTCGCGCCGCAGGTAGCGCAGCGTCGTCAGCACGGCGAGCGCCAGCCACCAGAGGCCATAGCCCCAGAGCGCGACCCCGCCGATCAGGCCGATCCCCTGCGCCACCGGCCCCAGCATCGGCATCCCGATGGCCGCCGCCGCCCGTGGCGCATCGGCGCCCAGCAGCAGGAGGGCCAGCGCGCCGGTGCCGATCGGCCCGAGCGCGAGGCAGCCGGAGGCCGCCATGTCGCGATGCGGCAGCCGGTGCAGCACGAGGCGGAGGAAGAGCACCACCAGCACGCCCATCGCCAGCGGCACGGAATAGGCCCAGAGCGCGTAGCAGAGCAGCAGCAGGGTGAAGCCGAGATGCGCATCCCCGAGCAGGGGGATGATCTGCGCGCCGCTCGCCGCCGCGACCTCAGCCGCCACGATCGGCAGCAGCCACACCGCCGTCATGCGCTCCATCGCATGATCGTGGCGGGTGAACATCAGGAAGGGCACCAGAAGCCCGCAGGCGAGCGAGAGCGCCACATCGACCCACCAGAGCGGCAAGGCGATGCGGACCACCCAGCCCGCGCCGATCAGCGGCACCCCGAAGGCGACGAAGCCGTTGATGATGGTGGCGAGGCCCATCGGGATCGCCCCGAAGAACATCGACATCACAGAATGGCCGAAGATGCGCTTGGCGCCGCCGAAGAACAGCACCCAGCGCGCGGCGTAGAGCAGGCTGATAGCGAGGAAGAGCGCGATGTTGAAGAGCCAGAGCGCGATCGCCGCCTCATGCAGCGCCGGGATCGTGCCGCCCGCCAGATTGACGCAGAGCGCCAGGATGCCGGTGCCCATGGTGGCCGTGAACCAGTTGGGCGTGAACTGCCGCACCACTTCCAGCAGACCGGACCGGCGCTCCGCCCAGCGGGGCGGCGCGGCGGGGAAACTACTGGCAAGACTCGTCTCGGACATCGGGAAACCTCCTACCTTGCGGGCTCCGGCCTTGGCCCGAGAAGATCGGAACCGGCCGGCGCGTGCAGGACCATGAAGAACAGCCCGAAACCTAGCGTCTCAAACTCATCAGAAAAACAAGCTATTTCCGATTTTTCAATCTCAATTATAGATTGATCTCTCAGTCTCCGGCGAGGGCCGCCTTGTAGCGGCGGATGGCCTCGGCCCAGCCCATCTCCAGCGCATCCGCCGTCAATTCATGGCCGATCGAGGCTTCGGCAAGGGCCGGCATGGCCGAGACCAGCGCCGGCAGGTTGGCGAGGTTGAGATCATGGCCGACATTGACGGCAAGGCCCCGCGCCCGCGCTGCCGCCGAGGCCGCCGCGCAGGCGGCGAGCAGGCCTTCCGCGCGGCCGGCCCGAAAGGCCTCGGCATAGCCGCCGGTATAGATCTCGATGCCCTCGGCGCCGAGTTCGGCCGCGCGTGGCACGATCGCCGGATCGGGATCGACGAAAAGGATCGCCCGCGTGCCCTGCGCGCGCAGCGCGGCGATCGCGGGGGCAGCCACCGCCGCCTGCGCGGCATCGAGCTTCCAGCCCTCATCGGAGGTGAAGGCGCCCGGCGCATCGGGCACCAGCGTGCATTGCTCGGGCCGCACCTCGGCCACCAGCGCCATGAAGCGCGCATCCGGATAGCCCTCGATATTGAACTCGAAGCCCGGCCGCCAGGGGCGCATCAGCCGGTCGAGCATGGCGACATCGCTCGCGCGGATATGCCGCTCGTCCGGCCGCGGATGCACGGTCAGCCCGTCGGCGCCGGCCGCCTGCGCCAGCCGGGCGAAGCGCTCCACATCCGGCACGCCGGTATGGCGCGAATTCCTGAGAAGCGCGATCTTGTTGAGATTGACGCTGAGCTTGGCCATCGGGGCCTCCGGTCGGTCGGGGAAAAGCGCGGCTATTCGCGGCGGAAGGTGACGACGAGCACATCGCGGAAGGCAGGCTTGCCGGCCTCGATCGGATGCACCGGCGTCACCCCGTGAAAGACGCGGCCATCATCGACGATCGCGGCGTCAAGCGGCTCGGCCAAGGTGAAGCGGGAGACCGGGCGGCGCGCGAGATCGGTGATGCTGGTCTCGCCCTCGGCCACGTTCTCGCGCCGCACCAGCAGCACCAGCACCCAATCGACGCCGTCCCGGTGCAGGCCCTCGGGCGTCGGCCGGCCTTCGCCGCCGCTCGCCGCCTCGATGCGGAACTGGTGCATCTCCACATGCCAGCGCGCCGGCCGCTCCGCCGCCGGGGTGAGGCGGGTGAAGAGGCGGTTGCAGAAGGCGAGGATGGCGCGCGCCGCAGGATGCGCCGCGATCTCCTCGCGCACCGGCTCGAACCACCGCTCCACCCCGCCATTGAGGGCATTGTAGTCCCGGCTCTGATAATGCGGCTGGTGCGGCTTGCGCTCGATCCCGGCCGGGCCGGCGGCGAAGGCGGCGAAGCGCCGGCGCCGATAGCGCCCGCCATCGGCCATGTAGCGATCGAGGCCGAGATCGTCCCAGCTCGCGGCGAAGGCCGCCCAGTCCGCCAGGCCCTCGGCCACGAGGATGGGCGCCATCGCGCTTGCCAGAACCTGGGCGAAACCCGCCTCGGCAACCGCGGCGGCGATCCGCTCTTCATCCGGTCCTGTGCTGGGCATGGCTTGAACGGTCCTCATCCTCGGGTCACATGAATACCGCGGCCTTTGTACACCAGCCCCGAGGCTCCAGGTGGAGGGTGGGCCGCAGGGGAATCATGTGCATGACGCAGCCGCTACTCGGGATCACCATGGGCGATGCCGCCGGCATCGGGCCGGAAATCGTCGTCAAGCTCTTTGCCGGCCGGCAGGCGCCGCATGCCGTGGTCTTCGGCGATGCCGGGGCGCTCGCCCGCGCGGCGGGGCTGCTGGAAGCGCCGGTGCAGATCAACCGCATCGCGGCGCCAGCGGAAGCGCGGATCGCGCCAGGCGTCATCAACCTCCTGCCCGTCAGCACCCTGCCCGAGGATCTGCCGCTCGGCCAGGTGGATGCGCGTGCCGGGCGCGCCGCCTTCGACGCGATCGACGGGGCGATCTCGGCGGCGCTCGCCGGGTCGATCGGCGGCATCGTCACCGCGCCCATCTCGAAGGCGGCGCTGCATGCCGCCGGGATCGACTATCCCGGCCATACCGAAATCCTCGCCGAACGGGCGGGCGTGCCGGATTACGCCATGATGCTCGCCAACCGGGAACTGCGCGTGCTCCTCGTCAGCATCCATGTGCCGCTGGCCGAGGCGGTGCGGCTGGTGACGCCGGAGAACGAGATGCGCGCCATCCGCCTCGCGCACCAGGCGGGGCGGCAGTTCGGCCTTGCCCGTCCGCGCATCGCGGTCGCCGGGCTCAATCCGCATGCCGGGGAAGGCGGGCTGTTCGGGCAGGAGGATTGCGCGGTGATCGCCCCGGCGGTCGCGCAAGCAAAAGCCGAGGGGATCGAGGCGGTCGGCCCGCTCGCTGGGGATACCGTCTTCATGCGCGCCCGCGCCGGGGAATTCGATATCGTCGTCGCCCAGTATCACGATCAGGGGCTGATCCCGGTCAAGTATCTCGGGCTCGACGAGGGGGTGAATATCACCGTCGGCCTGCCCTTCCCGCGCACCAGCGTCGATCACGGCACCGCCTTCGAGATCGCGGGCCAGGGGATCGCGAGCGAGGCGAGCCTTGCCGCCGCCTGCCGGCAGGCGCGCGCCATGCTGGCGGCCTCGGGGGCTTAGCGGGTGGCGGGCGCCATCGCACAAAGGCCATCGCCCGCGGATGGCCGAAGAGGCGAGGCCTCGTGTCGGAAAAAGACAAGACATCGCCGAGCCGCATACCCATGTCGGACCGATGTCTAGATCTCAGCGCGAGGGTGACATCCAATACGGCGCCTTGCCCTATCGCCCGGGGCCGCGCGGTGTCGAAATCCTGCTCATCACCAGTCGGGAGACGCGGCGTTGGGTGATCCCGAAAGGCTGGCCGATGGCGGGGAAGAAGCCCTACCGGGTGGCCGAGATCGAAGCCTTCCAGGAGGCGGGGGTCAAAGGCGTCATCGCGCGGGCGGCAATCGGCAGCTATCCCTATACCAAGCTGCTGCCGGATGGGGAGCAGCGGCTCTGCCTGGTCGATGTCTTTCCCCTCCGCGTGACGCTCGAAGCGGCCAAGTGGCGGGAACAGGCGGAGCGGGAGCGCGCCTGGTTCCCGGTCGAGGCCGCGGTCGAGCGCGTGGATGAAGGCGGCCTCGCCCTGCTGCTCGACGCCTGGCGCTAGCCCGGCAAGCCTGCACCTAGGCGGCGGGCGCGCGGAACCTAGCGATACTGGTCCTCGGTATCGAGATAGGTCGAGACGAAATGCCCAACCGCCTCTTCCAGAGGCGTGCCCGGGCGGTTGTAGCCCGCCGCCTGCAGGCGGGCGGGATTGCTCTCGGTGAAATACTGGTAGCGCGGGCGCATCGCTTCCGGCATTTCGACGAAGCGGATCTTCCGCTCGCGGCCGAGGCTGTCGAAGATCGCGCCGACCAGGTCGATGAAGCTGCGCGCCCGGCCGCTGCCGAGGTTGAACAGGCTGGCGCCGCGATAGCCCGCAAGCAGCCAGAGGATGGCCGCCGCGATATCCTGCACGTAGACGAAATCGCGCAGCTGCTCGCCATCGGCGTAGTCGGGCCGGTAGCTGCGGAAGAGGTCGATCGTTTCGCCCGCGCGGATGCGGGGAAAGTATTTGGAGACGAGGCTCATCATCGGCCCCTTGTGATATTCGTTGGGGCCGAAGACGTTGAAGAATTTCAGCCCGACGCAGACTGGCGGCAGCGCCCGCCCTTCCTGCACCCGCGTCGCCACCACCTGGTCGAAGAGATGCTTGCTCCAGCCGTAGAGATTGAGCGGGCGCAGGCGGCGGAGATAGTCGAGCGAGAGGTCATCCTCGAAGCCCTCCGCGCCGTCACCATAGGTCGCGGCCGAGGAGGCGTAGATGAGCTTGCTGCGATGCTCGGCGCACCAGTCGAGCAGGTTGAGGGAGAAGCGGAAATTCCGCCGCATCGCCTCGTCCCCGTCCGTCATCTGGGTCGAGGAATTGGCGCCCATATGCAGGATCGCCTCGATATCGTGGCGGCGGCCGAGCCAGGCCATCAGCTCGTCCGGCGGCACGATGTCCTGCACGATACGCTTGCGGAGGTTGAGCCACTTTCCTTGATCGCGCAACAAATCGCAGACGACGATGTCATGCCGCCCGGCCTCGTTGAGGGCGGCGACGAGATTGGAGCCGATGAAGCCCGCCCCACCGGTGATGACGATCATGCGGCGGCACTCCCGATCAGATCCAGCGCCGTCATGCCGGCGGAGGTCAGGTGATAGAGGCTGCTGGCCGGCGCCGGCAGATCGGCGAAACCGCCGTGATCGAGCCGCTGTTCCATCCAGAGCCCCGGCGGCGCCGGCTCCAGATAGGCCTGCAGCACCGCGAAGGCTGCGAGGATGCCCTGCTCGCTCGCATCCGGGCGGAGGAATTCCGCCTTCAGCCGCTCCGTCTGCGGCCAGAGGCGCTGGCCCGGCGCTGTCACGCTGCCGTCACTGAGGAGCCCGTCCATGAGGGCGCCGGTCTCGGGATGGCGGCCGAAGCGATCGTTGAAGCCGAGCAGCCCGGCGATCGCGGGGGCGAGCCGGGGCGGCACCGGCAGCCCGGCCGCTTCCGCCCGGGCGCGGAACCAGGCGAGCAGCCAGCTCCATTCGGCATGGTGCCCGGGCTCCACCGCGAAGCGCCCGCCTTCGCGATGCGGCACCAGGCCGCTATCGAAGAATTCCGGCAGCGCGCCCTCCTCCCACTGGAAGAAGCGGGTGAGGAAGAGATCGACGATGCCGGCGGCACGCTGCAGGAAGGGATCGGCGCCGAAGGCCTCGGCCGCCAGCAGGCAGGCTTCCAGCAGGTGCATATGCGGGTTCTGCCGGCGCGGCAGGCTCGGCGGCACGCTCTCGGCATAGCCGCCGGCCGGGTGGCGGAAGACTGCCTGGAGATAGCCATCAAGCGCCAGCGCCTCCGCCCGGATGGTCTCGCTCGGCCGCACCCGCATGGCGGCGGCAAGGGCGAGCAGCACGAAGGCATGGTCGTAGAGATCGCGCCGCGGGTCGATCACCCGGCCGGCGAGATCGAAGCGCCAATGATAGCCGCCATCGACGTCGAAGGCATGGGTGCGCAGATAATGCAGCCCGAGATCGACCGCCTCGGCCGCCTGCGCGAAGCCCGCGCGGCAGGCTTCGGCGAAGACAAAGGTCTGCCGGGTGACGACCCGCAGGCGGCGGAACTCCGCCGCGCAGCCCTGGTCGGCGAGGGAGAGGTATTCGTGAAAGCCGATCGGCCGACCATCGGCCGCGCGGTCGATCCCGCGCGCGAGCCAGAAAGGCCAGGCCTCCTGCCGCAGCCAGCCGAGCGCGGCTGATGCCGCCGCCTGCACGGCCGGGGTGCGGAGCGGCGCGCCCAGGCTGCCCGCGGCCGGGGCCGCCGGCACGCTTTGCGCGCCGGGGGGCACGGCGCGGGGTGCGGCCACCGCCGGGGGGATGATGCTGCCGGTGCCGATGCCGCCCTTCTCAGCCTGTTCCATGCGGCGCATGCGGCCGATCATCTCCGTCGTGCTCGTGTTCGGCATATAGGGGATGATCTCCACCCGCCCGCCATAGGCCTCGACCTCCTGCCAGCCGACCACCGTTTCCAGGCTGTAATCGCCCCCCTTGAACAGCACGTTGGGCCGCAGCCGGGTGATGAGGGAGAGCGGCGTATCCTCCGCGAAGAGGATGACCGCATCCACGGCTTCGAGGGCGGCCGCCACCGTCATCCGCGCGGCCTCGTTCTGCACCGGCCGGTCCGGCCCCTTGAGGCGCCTCACCGAGGCATCGGCATTCAGCGCCAGCACCAGCCGGTCCACCCGGTTGCGGCTCTCGGTCAGCGTCCAGATATGGCCCGGGTGCAGCAGATCGAAGCAGCCATTGGTGAAGCCCACGGCCAGCCCCTCCGCCTGCCAGGCGGCGACCGTGGCGGCCAGCGCCTCCACCGTGCCGAAGATCTTGCCGGAAATCCGGTGCTCGTGCCGCTCCAGCAAAAGCTCGGCGAGGTCCGCCGCGCTCGTCTGCGCGGTGCCTTTCTTGGCGACGGCGACCCCGGCCGCGGCATTGGCGATGCGGGTCGCGGCTTCCATCTCCGCGCCTGCCGCCCGCGCCATGGCGAAGGCGGCGACGAGCGTATCTCCGGCGCCGGAGACATCCACCACCCGCCGGGCGACAGAGGCGAAGCGCGCGACCGTGCGGCCGCCTTCGACCAGTTGCACGCCATGCTGGCTGCGCTTGACGAGGATCGCCCGCACGCCGGTCATCTCGGAAAGCGCGCCGGCGGCCTCCGCCACCGCCCCCTCCTCCTGCGGCACCGGCCGGCCGAGGGCAAGGGAGAGTTCGTGCAGATTGGGGGCGATCACGCTCACCCCGCGATAGCGGGCGAAATCCCGCCCCTTGGGATCGACGATCACCGGCACCCCCTGCCGGGCCGCAGCCGCGGCGACCGCCGCGATGAGATCGGGGTGCAGCACGCCCTTGAGATAGTCGGAGAGGATCACGACATCGGCCTCCCCGATCGCGCCGAGCGCGCGGTCGATGAGGGTCGCGAGCACTGGGCCCGCCGCCGGCCGCGCCGTCTCCCAATCGAGCCGCAGGAGATGGGTGTTGTATTGCGGATTGACCAGCCGGATCTTGACCGTCGTGCTCCGCTCCGGATCGGGCACGAGATCCGCCTCGATCCCCGGATGCCGCGCGAGTTCGCGGCCAAGCTCCCCCGCCACCGGATCGGCGCCGACGAGGCCGAGCAGCCGGCAGCGCCCGCCGAGGCCGAGCAGATTGACCGCGACATTGGCCGCCCCGCCCAGCATCTCCTCCTGCCGCTCGGCAGCGAGGATGAGCGAGGGCGCTTCCGGCGACACGCGATCGGTGCGGCCATAGATGAAGCGGTCGAGCATGACATCGCCGATCACGAGCGCACGCCGCCCCTTCATCGCGGCCAGGATATCGGCGATCGGCATCGGCATCGGATCAGGCTCCCTCGGGCTCGTCTCGCGCTCCCCGCTTACTCCGCCGCGGCGAAAATGGCCAAATGCCGCTTTTCGGGCGCGGCCCTTCGCGCCGCCGCGCCGCCCTTTCCCATCGGAGCAGGATCTGCTCTAGGGAATGGAGCCGCCCGCCGCCCTCCGGCGCGCCCCGGTTCCGACGAGAGGCCATGCAGCGCATCGATCCCGCACCACTCCTGGCGCTTCCCGGCGTCGCGCCCGTGCTGCAGGCCCTGCCTGGGGCGCGCATCGTCGGCGGCGCGGTGCGCGATCTGCTCGCCGGGCGGCCGGTGCATGATGTCGATATCGCCACACCGCTCCGCCCCGATGCGGTCATCGCGGCACTCGGCGCGGCTGGCCTGCGGGTGATCCCGACCGGCCTCGCGCATGGCACCGTCACCGCCATCGCGGGCGGGGCGAGCCTCGAAATCACCACCCTCCGCCAGGATCTGGAGACCGATGGCCGGCACGCGGTGGTGGCCTTCACCGATGATTTCGCGGCCGACGCGGCGCGGCGGGATTTCACCATCAACGCCATGTCCCTCACGGCCGACGGCACGCTCTTCGATTACTTCGCGGGCCGGGAGGATCTGGCGGCCGGGCGGGTGCGCTTCGTGGGCGCCCCGGCCGCGCGCATCGCCGAGGATTACCTCCGCGTGCTCCGCTACTTCCGCTTCCAGATCCGCTATGGGCGGAGGCCGCCTGACGCGGCGACGGCCGAGGCGCTCGCCGCCGCCCACGACAAGCTCGGCCGCCTGTCGGCGGAGCGCGTCTGGTCCGAGATGAAGCGGATCCTGGGGACGGACGATCCCCGTGCCGGCCTCGGCCTGATGGCGGAACTCGGCATCCTCGCCGCCCTCCTGCCGGAGGCGTCGGCCGATTGGCCTGCCGGGCTCGACCGGCTGATCGCGGGCGAAGCGCCGGCCGAGCCGGTGCTGCGGCTCGCCGCCCTCATCGGCGGCAGCCCAGCCTCCGCGGCGCCGCAAGCGGCGGAGGCGGTGGCCCGGCGCTGGAAGCTCTCCACCGCCGAACGCGGCAAGCTTGCCGGGCTCGGCGCCCCGCCGCCGCCGCTCGATGCGAGCGATGCCGCACTGCGCCAGGCACTGGCCGAGACGCCGAAGGACCGGCTGATCGGGCGCGTCTTTCTGCATCATCCGCCGGGGGAGGCCGCCGCCCTGCTGCGCAGGCGCATCGCCACCATGCCGGTGCCGGTCTTCCCGCTGCACGGCCGCGACGGCATCGCGCTCGGCCTGCCGCCGGGCCCCGCCCTCGGTGCCGCCCTGGCCGAAGTACGCCGCTGGTGGCTGGCGCGCGGCTGCCGCGATGATGCGCAAGCCTGCCGGGCAGCCCTCGCCAGGGTGGCCGGGCGCGCGCGTTCTTGATACACGCGCCGCCGATGAGCACATTCCCGACCGACGAATCGACCCGCGTCCTGGTCTCGCGCCTGTGGCGGGAGCATTTGCGCCTTTACAAGGGGCGCATCGTCATCGTGGCGATCCTCACCGCCCTGGTGGCGGGGGCGACCGCGCTCTACCCCGCGGTGATCGACCAGGCCTTCAGCATGTTCGTGCGGAAGGACCAGCGCATCCTCTACCAGATCCCGATCCTCGTCCTCATCGTCACCGGCTTCAAGGCGGCGGTGCAGTTCGGCCAGTCGGTGGCGACGCAGAACCTCGTGCTGCTCGTCATCCGGGATCTGCAGGTGCGTATGTTCGGCCATCTCATGACGGCCGATCTCCAGCGGATGGAGCGCGAGGCCCCGGCCCAGCTCGCCGCCCGCTTCACGACCGACGCGACGACGATCCGCGAGGCGATGACGCGCGCCGTCAACGGCGTTTCGGATGCGATGACGGTCATCGGCCTGCTCGCCTCGATGATCTATATGGACTGGCTGCTGAGCGTCCTGGCGCTCGCCCTCTACCCGCTGGCGGCGGTGCCGGTGCAGCGCATCGGCAAGCGCGTGCGCCGCGCTTCGGGCAATATGCAGGAGCGCATGGGCGAGACGGCGATGATGCTCAACGAGAGCTTCGCGCAAAGCCGCACGGTGCGCGCCTACGGGCTCGAAGCCGCCGAGCGGCGCCGCGCCGAGCAGGTCTTCGGCCAGCTCTATCGCGCGCTGCTCCGAATGGTGCGCTCCCGCGCGCGGACCGACCCGATGCTCGAAGTGCTGGGGGGCGTCACCGTTGCGCTCGTCATCGGCTTCGCCGGCTGGCGGGCCGCGGCGGGCACGGCGACGCTCGGCAATTTCTCCGGCTTCGTCGCCGCGCTGATGCTGGCCTCGCGGCCGCTCCGCGCGCTCGGCTCGCTCAACGCCGCGGTGCAGGAGGGGCTCGCCGGCCTCGTCCGCGTCTTTTCGGTGATTGACGAGCCGCCGGCGATCACCGATGCACCGCAGGCGCAGCCCCTGCCGGCGGGCCCGGGCGCGCTGCGCTTCGAAGAGGTCAGCTTCACCTATCCCGATGGCCGGCCGGGCCTGCGCGGCCTGAGCTTCGAGGCGCGGCCGGGCCAGACCATCGCCCTCGTCGGCGCCTCGGGCGCGGGAAAATCGACCGCGCTCGCCCTCATTCCCCGCCTCTACGAGGTGGAGGGCGGGGCGATCCTGGTGGACGGCATGGATATCCGCCGCGCGACCCTGGCCAGCCTCCGCAGCGCCATCGCCTATGTCGGCCAGGATTCGCTGCTTTTCGACGATACGGTGGAGGCGAATATCCGCATGGGCCGGGCGGAGGCCTCGGACGCCGAGGTTTTCGCCGCCGCGCAATCGGCCGCCGCCTTCTTCATCGCCGATCTGCCCGAGCAGGGGGAAACCATGGTCGGCCATGGCGGCAACCGTCTCTCGGGCGGGCAGCGGCAGCGGGTGGCGCTCGCCCGCGCCTTCCTGCGCAATCCGCGCATCCTGCTGCTCGATGAGGCGACCAGCGCGCTCGATGCGGAAAGCGAAGCGGCGGTGCAGACCGCCCTCACCCGCCTGCGCGAAGGGCGCACCACCATCGTGGTGGCGCATCGGCTCTCCACCGTGCGCAGCGCCGACCGGGTCGTCGTCATGGCCGAGGGCCGGGCGGTGGAAAGCGGCACCCATGCCGAACTGATGGCCGCGGATGGGGTCTATGCGCGGCTGGTACGAACCCAGGGGTTGATGCCATGAGCGATGACGCGCGAGACGGGGCCACGAACCAGGAGATGCGGGACCGCGCCATCCGCGAAGCCGTCTCGGCCCGGTTCGCAGAGCAGGTGGCGTTTCTCGCCGCCCTCGTCCGCCATCCGTCCGACAATCCGCCGGGCGATTGCGCGCCCCATGCCGCCCGCACGGCCGATCTGCTGGAAGGCCTCGGCTTCACCGTCGAACGCCATCCGGTGCCGGCGGCGCTGGTGCGCGCGGCGGGCATGATCTCGGCCACCAATCTCATCATCCGTGATCGTTTCGGCCAAGGCCCGGTAGTGGCGCTCAACGCGCATGGCGATGTCGTCGCCCCTGGCGAGGGTTGGACGCAGGAGCCCTATGGCGCCGCCATTGTCGATGGCCGCATGTTCGGCCGCGGCGTCGCCGTGTCCAAATCGGATTTCGCGACCTATGCCTTCGCGCTGCTCGCGCTTCGTGCCGCGGGCGCGGCGCTCGGCGGCACGGTGGAGCTGCACCTTACCTACGATGAGGAAACCGGCGGGCTGATCGGCCCGGGCTGGATTCTGGAGCAGGGCCTATCACGCCCGGATTACGCGATCAGCGCCGGCTTCGCCTATGGCGTAACGATCGCCCATAATGGCTGCCTGCATCTGGAGGTGACGGTGCGCGGCCGCTCCGCCCATGCCGCGCGGCCGGAAACCGGGGCCGATGCGCTGGCCGCGGCGACCCAGGTGCTCACCGCGCTCTATGCCTTCCGCAGCGGCCTTGCCGCGCGGGTTTCGGCGGTTGCCGGCATCGGCCACGCCAATCTCAACGTCGGGCTCATCAGCGGCGGCATCAACACCAATGTGGTGCCGGACAAGGTGAGCTTCCGGATCGACCGGCGGATGATCCCCGAGGAGAAGCCCGATGCGGTGGAGCAGGAGCTGCGCGACGTTATCGCCGCGGCCGCCGCCGGCCTGCCGGGCATCACCGTCGATGTCGCGCAGATCCTGGTGGTGCGGCCGATGGCGGTTGTGCCGGGGCAGGAGAGGCTTGTCGCCGCCCTGCGCGAAGCGGCGGGGCTGGTGCTCGGCGAAGAGATCGGCGCCGAGGGGACGCCGATCTATTGCGATGCCCGGCTCTATACCGAGCGCGGCATCCCGACCGTGCTCTACGGCGCCGGGCCCCGCACCATGCTGGAGGCCAACGGCCACCGCGCGGATGAGAACCTCGCCCTCGCTGATCTCAAGGCCGCGACCGAGGTGGTGGCGCTCGCCCTCACCCGCCTGCTGCCGGGCTGAGCCGCAGGCCGCAGGCAGCGACAGCGGCGCCGACGTGCCCGGCCGACGGCTCACATCTTCTGCTGCACGGCCTGGGCGGCATTGGTGGTTGCCTGCCCGGTGTTCTTCACGTCCTGGCCGGCGCCGGCCACGGTGTTGCAGCCGGCCAGGCTGATCGTCGCGCCGGCGAGGGCGAGGCCGAGGAGCGCGAGACGCATCCAGCCCATCTCTGCCGCTATTGCTTTCCTCATAGATCCGAACTCCCTGGAGCAGACCCTGGCCGGATGGAATTACCCGGCGGGGAACCATGCTCGCCACAAGACTGACGAGGAGCGGCGAGCATGGCGCGATCAGTCTGCCCTTGCCCGACGGCTCACCGATCAGGGAGAGGTGGGCGCCCGGCCGGGGAGGGGAAGCAACAACGGGCCGTCACATTCCTGTCATGGAACCGCGCTCAGTGGGCGGTGGAGGACAGGGCATAGGCGGCGGCGACGATCTCGCTCGCGAAATCGCCATTGCTGCCCTGCTGACGGGTATTGGTGAGGGCGACCGCGCTCAGCCCCGCTTGCGGATCGACCCAGAAGCTCGTGCCATAGGCGCCACCCCAGCGCCAGCTGCCCGGGCCTTGCCGCGTCTGGGCGGCTGCCGGATCGCGCAGGCAGGCGACGCCGAGGCCGAAGCCCCAGCCTGGATCGTCAAGGGCGAGAGCCGGGATCGCATCACGCGTGAAGACGGCGGCCGAGGCCGGGGAGAGGATCGGCGCGCCGCCACCGCGGATCGCTTCGAGAAAGCGCAGATAATCGGCCGCCGTGCCGATCATGCCCGCGCCGCCCGAGGGGTAGGCGGCGGCATCATAGGCGCGGCCGGGCGAGAAATGCACCGTGCCGCCCTCCGCTTCGTGCAGCACGAAAGGATCGGTCATGCGCTGGGGCGGCGCGCCTGGTTCCGGCGGATCGGCATAGGGCGTGGCGAGCGGCGTCTCGGCGCTGGCGAGGAAAGAGGTCTCGCCCATGCCGAGCGGGCCCGTCACCCGCTCCTCGATGATGCTCGGCAGGCTCTGCCCGGTGGCGGCTTCCAAAACCGCGCCCAGGACATCGGTCGCCAGGGAGTAGTGCCAGCCGCTGCCGGGCGCGAAGCGCAGCGGCTCGGCGGCGAGGCGGCGGAGATTTTCCGCGAGATCGATGCCCGGCCGGTCCAGCCCGTCCGAAATCCCGGCGGCGACATAGGCGCTCGGCTCTGGCTGCTGGAAACCATAGGAAAGCCCGGCGGTATGGGTGAGGAGATGGCGGAGCGTGATCACCGCCGGCGTGCCTTCGCTGGTGCGCGGGATGAAGCCGGGGAGAAAGCGCGTCACCGGATCATCCAGGGCCAGGAGCCCGGCCTCGGCGAGCGCGAGGGTCGCGACCGAGACGATCGGCTTCGTCATGCTCGCCAGCCGAAAGACGGTGCCGGGCCGCATCGGCTCCCCCGTCTCGCGGTCAGCAAGGCCGAAGGCGGCATCATAGACGCGTCGGCCATGGCGCAGGATATGGACCACGCCACCCACCAGCCGCTGCTCGTCCAACACCCGCAGGAGCAGCGCATCGATCGCGCGGGCCGCCGCTTTCTCGACCATCACCATCACCGTCCTGCCTCAGAAATCCGCATTCCGATCATCCGCGAAATCCCCGAAGTTATCGGCCAGGGCGAGGATCTCGGGCTCGGCGCGGAAGGTCTCGCGCTGTTCCGGCGTCAACAGCCGCCAGAGCACGCGGGCGAGATCCTCAAGGTCGGCGAGGCGCTGCGCGGTATCCGCGGTCTCGCCATGGATGCGGGCGAGGGCGATGTAGCTGTCGATCCGATCCGGATCGAAGCGCGGGCCGCCGGCTCCGCCGCCGCTTGCTGACATGGGTGCGCGTCCTTTTCTGATCCGGTCCTGATCCGGGCGAAGCCGAGGCTAAAGCAGATCCTCGCGGATGACATCATCCGCGCGGGAAGAACGCCCCACCCCCGTATCAAGCTGGCCGCGACAGGCGGGAGCGCAAGCGAGCGACGGCCTTCCCGCGTCCATTTTTTGGTTGCAATTGTCTATCACCATAACATTCGTGCATGCCGGCTTTACGCATTCGTTGTAGCGAATGATGCACGTTATTCTGGACATTGATCGCTGAAACGCATATGGTGCGCTGCAACAACAGATTAGGAGCTTCTCCCATGGCTGGTTTCGCAAACTTCAACGGCACCCAGTTCCGCCAGAACGACCTGCCGACCGCGACCGATTTCCTCGGTTTCGCCACCGCCTTCCGCGGCCTCCGCCTCCTCGCCCAGAACCTGGCCGAGCGCCGGGCCGAACGCCGCGAACGCCTGGTGATGGCGCGGGAGCTTGACACCTACAGCGATCGCGAACTCGGCGAGCTTGGCTTCAGCCGCGCCGACCTGCCCGCCATCGTCGCCGGCACCTACCGCCGCTAACTGCCCGGCAGGGCCTGGGTGCGGCTCCGCCCAGGCCCTGGCCTGCCTGCTCTTTCGAGCCCCTCGCCTATCTCCGGCTCTCAGAAGGCCGATCGCCCTCACCCTGCTTCCGGGGCGCCTTCGCCGAGCAAGTCATGCAGCCGGCTGAGGATCACCCGCGGGTGGTAGGGCTTGGCCTCGAACGGGCCTTCGGCGGAAAGCTGATGCGCCGCCGCGACACTGCGGGCATTGCCCGAGGTCAGCAGAACCTTCACCCCCGGACGATGGCGCTTGATCCATTGCGCCAGGGCGAAGCCATCCAGATCCCCCGGCATCTGCACATCGCTGAAGACGGCATCCACCCCCGCCGGTGAGCGCAGCACGCCGAGCGCCTCCGCGGCATCGCCTGCTTCGATCACCTGATAGCCGCTTTCGCGAAGATGGTCGGCGATGACGAGGCGGATCAACACCTCGTCTTCAACCACGAGCACGGTCGGCGCTCCGCTCGGCGGAAGAGAGTTGGTGGCTTGCATCGCGCTGGGTCACCTCGCTCGGCCTTCAGACGTGGCGCGCCGGGGGCGCCGCACAAGGGCGCCGCGGATAGCCGGCCGCCTGGCCGCGCGCACAAGCCCGTCATCCTCTCAAGACCCACCGCTGCTGGACGCGATCAAATGTTATGTTATAACGTTCTGGCCAACCTCGGAGACCAGAATGCGCCCGCTGCGAGACCACCTTCCGCTTTCCCGCCGCCTGCTTGCTGCCCGCCGCCTGCTTCCCGGCCTCGTCCTCGCCGCCGCGGCGCTTCTGCTCGGCCAGGCGTCGCCCGCCGCCGCCCAGGCGCCGATCGCCGCGATCGGCATCGAGAACGAATACGCCGATGTCATCGCCCAGATCGGCGGATCGGCGGTCGTGGCGCGCTCGATCATCAGCGATCCGAATACCGATCCGCATAGTTTCGAGATCAGCCCCCGCATCGCGGGCGAGATCGCCGGCGCCGCCCTCATCGTCGAGAACGGGCTCGGCTACGACGCCTGGGCCGACAAGATGATCGCAGCCGCGCCCCGCCGCGGCCGCATCGTCATCAACGTCCAGCATCTGCGGCATTTGAGCGACGCGACGCCCAACCCGCATCTCTGGTACGATCCGGCGACGATGCCGGCCGTCGCCGCCGCCATCGCGCAGGCACTCGGCCATCTCGATCCGGCACAGGCAGCGGTCTTCGCGGAACGTGCGCGGGCCTTCGATGCGAGCCTCCAGCCGTGGGATGCGGCGCTCGGCGCCCTCGCGCGCGATTTCCCGGGCGCGCCCGTGGCGGTGACGGAGCCGGTGGGCGATGCCATGCTGGTCGCCGCCGGGGCCCGCATCCTCACCCCTTTCGCACTCGAAGCCGCCATCATGAACGATACCGATCCGGCGCCGCAGGATGTGAGCCGGCAGAACCGGCTGCTGGCCGGGCGGATGGTGCGGGTGCTGCTCTACAACCAGCAGGTGACGGACCCGTTGACCGCGAGCTTCCTGGCACTTGCCCGCAAGCACGGCATTCCCGTCGTCGGCCTCTATGAAACCATGCCGGAGCCCGGCTATCATTATCAGAGTTGGATGCTCGCCGAAGCCGCCGCGCTGCGCCGGGCCCTGGCCGCGCGGGTTTCAACCGAAAGCCTGCTGCCGCCACCCCAGCCGGCCCCGTGAACACCGCCTGGCACCAGCATCACCACCGCCGGCCAGCCTGTGCCCGGCGCCGATCCGAACCACGAGCCGAGCCACGACCGCCGATGCCGATGACCGACCGCAGAGAGACGCTGGATGTGGCGGGGTTGACGGTCTCCCGCGCCGGGCGGGAGGTGCTGCGCGCGGTGCGCTTCACCCTCGCCCCGGGCAGCCTCTGCGGGCTGATCGGCGCCAATGGCTCCGGCAAGACGACGCTGCTCCGCGCCATTCTCGGCCTGGTGCCGGCCGCACCCGGCGCCATCCGCTTCGCGGGGCAAAGCCGGGCACCGCGCGGCTTCATCGGCTACGTGCCGCAAGCCATCGGTTTCGAGAGCGACCTGCCGCTGCGGGCGCGCGATGTCGTCGCCCTCGGGCTCGACGGCGCGGCTTTCGGCCTGCCGCTCCCCTCCCGCGCGCGGCGGGCGCGGGTCTCCGCGATGCTCGCCGCCGTCGGCGCGGAAGCCTTCGCCGACCAGCGCATCGGCGCGCTCTCGGGCGGCCAGCAGCAGCGCATCCTCATCGCCCATGCAATGATCCGCCGCCCGCGGCTGCTGCTGCTCGATGAGCCCTTGGCCAATCTCGATGTCCGCGCGGTCGCCGAGGTGGTGGCGCTGCTCCGCCGCCTCGCGGCCGAAGCCGGGGTCAGCATCCTCGTCTCGGCGCATGACATGAACCCCCTGCTCGGCGCGATGGATCAGGTGGTCTATCTCGCCCAAGGCCGCGCCGCCGCCGGGCCGACGGAGGCGGTGATCCGCAGCGCGGTGCTGAGCGGGCTTTACGGCCATCCGGTCGAGGTGCTGCGCGTGCATGGCCGGGTGCTGATCGTCCCCGCCGCGGAAATCGCGCAGCCGCCGCTGCCGCCAGGGGCTGGCACCGCGCGCGCCGATACGGGCCCCGATGCGGATCGGGAGGCGCGCACCGGCGCCGCCCCGCTGCTCGGCCTGCGCTGAGCATGTCGCTCCTGACCCTGCCCGCTCTGCTGCCCGCGGGCTTCCTGGCGAGCGGCCCGGTGCAGACGGCGCTTGCCGTCGGCGGTGGCGCTGCCCTCGTCTCGGCGATCATCGGCGTCTTTACCGTCATTCGCGGGCAGAGCTTCGCCGGCCATGCGCTGGCCGATCTTTCCAGCGCGGGCGGGGCAGCGGCCTTCCTGCTCGGCATCAGCCCGCTCTGGGGCTTCCTCGGCATCGCGCTGATCGCCGCCGGCGCGCTGGAGGCGGCCGGCCTCCGCCATGGGCGGCAGCGGGATCTCGCGACCGGCATCGTCATGGGGGCGGGGCTCGGCCTTACTGCCCTCCTTCTGCATTTCGCGATTGCGGCACGGAGTTCGGGCGGGGCGGCCGTCGCCGTGATGTTCGGCTCGATCTTCGCGATCCCGCCCGGGCTCGTAGCACCCGCGCTGCTGCTGGGCGCTGCCGCACTGGCGGCCTGCATCCTCGCCTTCCGGCCGCTGCTGCTGACGGCGCTCGGCGCCGATCTCGCCGCCGCCCAGGGTCTTGCGCCCCGCGCCGTCAGCCTGCTGCACCTCGTGGTGCTCGCCCTCGCCGTCACCCTCTCGGCAATGACCGTCGGCGCCATTCTCTCGACCGCGCTGCTCATCGGCCCGGCGGCGGCGGCGGTGCGCCTCGCCCGCAGCCCCGGCCGGGCGGTGCTGCTCGCCATGCTGCTGGGCCTCGCCACCACCTGGGGCGGCATCCTGCTCGCCTATGTGAGCTATGACTGGACGCCGGGGCATGCCTGGCCGGTCAGTTTCTTCGTGGTGAGCCTCATCTTCGTGCTGCACCTGCTGCTCGGCGCCGGGCGAGGGTTGCGGCTGCGCAGCCGAGCGGCGAGCGCCCGAGCGGCGGGCGGCCCCGCGGCGCGCGGCCCGGCGGCCGCAGGCTGAGGCGGCTGATGTTCGCCTCCTTCATGCTCAATGGCTGGCTGCTCGGCACCCTGGTCGGCCTGCTCGCCGGGATCGTCGGCTTCTTCGTCGTGCTGCGCGGGGCGAGCTTCGCTGCCCATGCCCTGCCGCTCAGCGCCTTTCCCGGCGCGGCGGCGGCCGATCTGCTCGGCCTGCCGCAATTCTGGGGGCTCGTGGCCTTTGCCCTTCTCGGCGTGCTCGGCATCGCTGAGCTTGGGCGCCGGCAGCGGCGGGATGTGGCGACCGCCCTCACCCTGATAGCGCTGCTCGGCCTCGGCACGCTCTTCCTCAGCCTCTCGGGCCATTACGCCCAGGGCGTCTATGCCCTGCTCTTCGGCCAGCTGGTGGCGGTGAGCCGGGCGGAGATCCTGCCGGTGGCGCTGCTCGCCCTCGTCATCCTCACCGCCATCGCCCTCGCCTTCCGGCCGCTGCTGCTCGGTGCGCTTTCGGCCGATCTGCTCGCGGCCCAAGGCGGCCGGCCGGGGCGCACGGATCTCCTCTTCCTCGCCCTTCTCGGCCTCGCCACCGCCGCCACCCTGCCGGTGGTTGGCGCGCTCCTGGTCTTCAGCCTCATGGTCGGGCCGCCGGCCGCCGCCCGCCGCCTCGCCAGCCGCCCGGGCAGCGCGCTGGCGCTCTCCGCCGGTCTCTCGCTGTTCACCGTCTGGGCCGCGATCGCCCTCGCCTATGAGACCGACTGGCCGATCGGCTGCTTCGTCGGCGGTATCGCGGCACTCCTCTATGCCGGCGCCGGCTGGGCGGCGCCCCGCCTCGGCGCGCTCCAGCGCCGCGCCCCGGCAGCCCCCGCCGTCTGACCCCTCGCCTATTGCAGTTCGAGCGCCCGCACCGCCATGGCGACGGCGGCGGTGCGCGTCTCGACGCCGAGCTTCGGGTAGATCTGCTCCAGATGCTTGTTCACCGTGCGGTAGCTGACATCGAGGATCTGCCCGATCTCCCGATTGGCCTTGCCCCGGGCGAGCCAGAGCAGCACCTCGCTCTCCCGCCGCGTGATCTTGAGCCGGGCCTGCAGCCGGTCCAGCTCCTGCCCGCTATCCTGCTCCACCACCCGCAGCAGGAACTCGTTTTCCCCCATCTGGCCGAGGAGCGCGAAATCAAGCCGCCGCCCCGCCTCCGGCCTCCCGATCCCGCTGACCGAGACGAGGGGCGGGGCCGCGTGCGGATCACGCGCGCGCAGAGCGAGCCAGGCGCGCACCTCCTCGGGAAGCGGCATGCCGGGCGCGAGATCGCCAAGCAGGCGCATCGCATTCTGGGTCGCCCAGCGCAGCAGACCTTCCCGCGTGACCGCGAGCAGGTAGCGGCCGGAGGCATCCATCGCCGCCTGGGTGCTGAGCGCGATCCGCGCATTGGCGAGATGGACGCGGATACGGGCGATGAGTTCGCCCGCCACCACGGGCTTCGTCACGTAATCGACGCCGCCGGCCTGTAGCCCCGCCACCACGCTTTCGGTATCGGTCAGGCCGGTCATGAAGATGACGGGCACCAGCGCCATGCCGGGGCGGGATTTGAGGCGCCGGCAGGTCTCGAACCCGTCGATCCCCGGCATCCGCGCATCCATCAGGATGACATCCGGCGTCACCTGCTCCAGCAGGGTCAGCGTCATCTCCCCTTGCAGCGCGACGAGCGCGTTGAAGCCCGCCGGCTCCAGCGCATCGACGAGGAAGCGGAGCGTCGCCGGCTCATCATCCACCACCAGGATGGTCGGGCGGGCTCCGGTATCAGGCGGCAAGGTCACGGTCGAGTTCCTCCAGCGTCGCGATGAACTCGGGGAGGCGCAGCCCGGCGAGGAGCCCGGCGAGTTCCTCGACCAGCCCCCGCGCTTCGGGGATCGTCACGGCGAGACGCGCGAGTGATTCCTCAAGGCCGCGCACGAAGCCGATGCGGGCCAGATCGCGCAGCGCCGCGAGATGCGGGCGGAGCGCGGCCGCCGCACGATCCCGCCCCTGGCCTTCCGCGCGCGCGCCGGGCAGCGGCTCCATGATCCAATCGAGCTGGAGGTGGCGGCCGATCGTTTCGAGCAGCTTGTGCAGGTTCACGGGCTTCGGCAGCACCGCATCGTAGCTCGCGCCCTGCCCCAGCCTGAGCTGCGGGGCATGCGCGGTGAGCATGACGATGGGCGTCTTCTGGTGCCAGCCGCCGCGCAGCCGCCGGCCGAGTTCCAGCCCGTCCAGCTCCGGCGCCTCCGCCTGCGGCATCGAGAGGTCGAGCAGGAAGAGATCGGCCGGGCAATCGGCCGCCAGGCGCAGGCAGGTCGGCCCGTCCTGGGCGATGAGCAGCGTGAAGCCGAGCGGGGTCAGCGCCTGCTGCAGGAAAGCGCTGTGCACCGCATTGTCCTCGGCCGCGATGATGGTGCGCCGCGGGCCATGATAGCCGATGATGCGCTGCGGCCGGCGGAGTTCGAGGGGCACGCGCCGGCCAGGGGAGAGCAGCAGCTGCACCTTGAAGCGGCTGCCCAGGCCCGGCTGGCTTTCGACCGAGATCTGCCCGCCGAGGATTTCGACCAGCAGCTTGGTGATGGTCAGGCCGAGGCCGATCCCGGGCACGCTCGCCGTCGCCGCGCGCTCGAAGGGTTCGAAGATGCGGGCCAGATCGGCGGCCGGGATGCCGGGCCCGGTATCGCTCACCTCGAATTCCATGACCTGGCCCGGAATGCGCAAGGCCAGGCGGATTTCTCCGCGGCTGGTGAATTTCAGCGCGTTGGAAAGCAGGTTGATGAGGATCTGGCGGAGGCGCAACTCATCCATGAAGACCGTGCCGGGCAGGTTGGGCGGTGCCTCGAACTGGAAGGAGAGCCCCTTGGCCGCCGCCTGCAGGCGGAACATGGCGGAGATCTGATCGAGGAATTCGGCGAAGTTCACCTCCCGCCGCTCGATCTCGATACGCCCGGCCTCAATCTTGGAAATATCCATCAGCCCCTCGATGAGGCTGTGCAGATGCTCGGCGCCGCGGCGGATGATGCTGATGCTCTCCCGCCGCGGCGGGGGAATGCTGTCATCCGTCTCCAGCAGCTGGGCATAGCCAAGCACGGCGTTGAGCGGCGTGCGAAGCTCGTGGCTGACACCGACGATGAAGCGCGTCTTGGCGATATTGGCCGCCTCCGCCACCTCCCGGGCGCGGGCGAGCTTCGCATCCGTCCGCCGGTGCGCGTCGATTTCGGAGAGCAGCAGCTGGGTCTGCCGCCGGCTCTCAAGCTCGGCGGCGCGAGACGCGTCGCGCGCCAGAACCTGGAGCCAGGCCGAGACACCGGCGACCAGCAGGATGCAGACGAAGACGCGCCAGAAGGCGCCGGCGAGCACGCGGCCCATGCCCGGATGCTGATGCGAGGCCTGCCAGTAGAAGGCGAGGAAGATCACCCCGAAGACGAGGAAGGTGAGGCCGAAGACGCCCAGGAAGCGCAGCAGCGCCGGATCGAGCCGGCGGCGGAGCGCCGGCGGCAGCGCCCATTCGAGCGCCGCGCTGAGCTGCGCGCCGTAGCGCGCATGCGGCTTGCAGGCATCATGGCAGCGGGATTCGAGCGTGCAGCAGAGCGAGCAGATGGGCGCGGCATAGACCGGGCAATGCGCCATGTCCTGCGGCTCGAAGGCGTTGCCGCAGACGCCGCAGACCCGCGCCCCCATTGCGGCCCAGGCCCGCCGCGGCCGGCGCGCCTGGTAGAAGCGCCCGCCCGTCGCCGCCGCCAGCAGCGGCACGGCGAGCAGCGCCACGGCCAGCGCCAGAAAGGGCGCGAAGGCTTTCGGCGCCGCGCCGATCAGCCCCGCGGTGGAAAGCCCGCCCACGAGCGTTGCGAGCAGCATGGCGCCGGTGCCGACCGGATTGATGTCGTAAAGATGCGCGCGCTTGAACTCAATCGCCCGCGGGCCGAGCCCGAGGCCTTTGACGAAGAGCAGGTCGGCGAAGATGGCGCCGATCCAGCCGCAGGCAAGCACCGAATAGAAGGCGAGGATCGGCTGGATCGAACGGTAGATGTCGAGTTCCATGAGCAGGAGACCGATCATCGCGTTGAAGACGAGCCAGACGACGCGGCCGGGATGACGATGGGTGAGGCGGGAGAAGAAGTTCGACCAGGCGATTGAGCCGGCATAGGCATTCGTCACGTTGATCTTGGTCTGCGCGACAGCGACGAGCAGGGCGGCCGCCAGCAAGGCGGCGTGCGGCGGCAGGGCGAGGCTATAGGCCGCGCGATAGAGGGCGATCGGCTGCGTCGCCTGCGCCCCGGTCGCCCCCCCGGCGATGACGAGCACGGCGAGCAGCGACCCCGCGAGAAGCTTGACGAGGCCGGGCAGGATCCAGCCCGGGCCCGAGACGATCAGCGCCAGCCACCAGCGCAGATGCCGGCCGGGCTCGGGCTCGGGCAGGAAGCGGAGGTAGTCCGCCTGCTCGCCGATCTGCGCGATGAGCGAGACGAGCACGGAGGCGGCGGCGCCAAAGGCGAGCCAGGAAAAGCCCGGCCCATGCGTGCCGGCGAAATGCAGCCAGGCCGGGGCGAGAGCGGGATGCCAGGCGAGGAACAGGAGCGGCAGGAAGTTGAGCAGCAGCCAGACAGGCTGCGTCCAGGCCTGCAGGCGGCTGATGAAGGTGATGCCGTAGGCGACGAGCGGGATGATGCCGAGGGTGGTCAGCACGTATCCATAATGCAACGAAATGCCGAAGACCTCGCGCAGCATATCGGCGAAGATCGAGGCTTCGAGGGCAAAGAAGATGAAGGTGAACGAGGCATAGATGAGCGAGGTGACGGTAGAGCCGATATAGCCGAAGCCGGCGCCGCGCGTCAGCAGATCGATATCCACGCCGGCGCGCGCCGCGACATAGGCGATCGGGGCGGCGGTGATGGCGATGAGCAGCCCGACGGCGAGGATCGCGGCCAGCGCATTCAGCGTGCCGAATTGCAGGGTGATCGCGGCGCCGAGCGCTTCGAGCGCGAGAAAGGAGGTAGCACCGCAAGCGGTATGGGCGACGCGGGGAGCGGAAAACCGCCGCGCCGCGCGCGCCGTGAAGCGCAGCGCGTAATCCTCCATCGTCTCATCGGCGACGAATTGGTTGTAGGAGCGATGGACGGGGGAAATTCTCTGTCGGAACGCCATGTCATCCCTGGGCCAGAGCCAGAAGATTACCTGTCGAGACGGCGGAGGCGCATACGCATTCCTCCGTATTCCGCTCGCGCAGCAGATTCCCGAACCTCCGAGCCTTGGCGCGCAGACCGTTTCCCGCAACCACGCTGCCTGATGGAGAGGCATCATGCCCGAGACGCTGATCGAGATCGATCTCAAGGCTTCGCCCTTGGAGAACGACATGCTGCATAATCGCTGGCATCCGGATATTCCCATGGTCGCCAAGGTGAAGCCGGGCGACGATTTCATCCTGCAATGCTATGACTGGACCGGCGGATTTATCAAGAATAATGATAGCGCCGACGACGTTCGTGACGTGGACCTGACGACGGTGCATTATCTCTCCGGCCCCGTCGAGGTCGAAGGCGCCGAGCCCGGCGATCTTCTGGTCGTCGATTTCCTCGATATTGGCGTGCTGCCCGGCAACGAATGGGGCTTCAACGGCTTCTTCTCCAAGAAGAATGGCGGCGGGTTTTTGACGGACTATTTCCCGCAGGCGCAGAAATCGATCTGGGACATCAGCGGCATGTTCACCCGCTCGCGCCATATTCCGGGCGTGAGCTTTGCCGGGCTCATCCATCCCGGCCTCATCGGCTGCCTGCCCGACCGGCCGATGCTCGAAGCCTGGAACGCGCGCGAGGCGGCGCTGATCGCGACCAATCCGGGCCGGGTGCCGGGGCTGGCCAATCCGCCTTTCGCGGCGACGGCGCATATGGGCCGCATGACGGGCGCGGCGCGGGATGCGGCGGCCGCCACCGGCGCGCGCACGGTGCCGCCGCGCGAGCACGGCGGCAATTGCGATATCAAGGATCTCTCGCGCGGGGCGCGAGTCTATTTTCCGGTCTATGTCAAGGGTGCCGGGCTCTCGGTCGGTGATCTGCATTTCAGCCAGGGCGATGGCGAGATCACCTTCTGCGGCGCCATCGAAATGCCGGGCTTCATCCATCTCGGCATCCATTCCCTGATCAAGGGCGGGATGGCCAAATACGGCATCAAGAACCCGATCTTCAAGCCGAGCCCGATCAAGCCGAACTACCAGAACTACCTCATCTTCGAAGGTATTTCGGTGGACGATGCCGGCGGCCAGCACTACCTCGATATGTTCGTCGCCTATCAGCAGGCCTGCCTCAACGCCATCAACTACCTCAAGAAGTTCGGCTATTCCGGCGCGCAGGCCTATTCCATCCTCGGCACGGCGCCGGTACAGGGCCATGTCTCCGGCATCGTCGATGTGCCCAATGCCTGCGCCACGCTCTACCTGCCGACGGAGATTTTCGAATTCGATATCATGCCCTCGGCCGCCGGCCCCTCGCCCTTCGACATGGGCGGCGTGGACCTGCCGCTCTCGCCGGATCTCTGACGCCATGCCGCTCTACGATTATCTCTGCGCCGATTGTGGAGCCTTCACGGCCGAGCGGCCGATGGCGCTCTTCGATGCGGCGATGGATTGCCCCGCTTGCGGTAGGAGCGCGCCGCGCGCGCTTCTCACCGTCCCGCATCTCGCGACGATGGAGGGGCACCGGCGGCGGGCCCATGGGGTGAACGAGCAGAGCGCGCACGCGCCGGCAACCACAGCCGCAACCGGGCGCCATCCGCCCGGCTGCGGCTGCTGCGGCAGGAGCAAAGGCCGCGTTGCCGATGCGCCGGCCGCCGCCAAAAGCTTCCCCTCAAGCCGCCCCTGGATGATCAGTCACTGACGCAACAAAGAGAGGGTGGGCGCCAAGATCGAGGGCGGCCACCATCCGCGTAGAGCCTGCCGCCTAGTCTGCGGCTTCGGCCAGGCCATCATTGGGCAATCCCTCGATCGGGCATTCGGCCGTGCCGAGCGTCGGGCGCGTCAACGCTTCGGCGCGCGCCCGCGCGGCCTCGGGGTCCGTCACCCATTCGCGGTAGAAATCGAAGGGGCAGACGGCGAGGCCCGGCTCATTCTCTCTAGAATTGACCATGCCCGTATAGCCGCGATGCAGAAGCTTGAAGAGATGGTTCTGGGACTGCATGTTCCGCCGCGCATCGCGGATGAGAAACTTGGAGAGCGCGGCATATTGGATGCCGTATTCCTCCTCGCCACATTCGCCGAGCGTGCGGCCATCGAAGCCGATGATGGCGGAATGTCCGAAATAGGAATAGACGCCATCGAAGCCCGTCGCATTGGCAACCGCGACATAAACGTTGTTCGCCCAGGCCATGCTTTTGGCCATCAGCACCTGCTGTTCCTTGGCCGGATACATATAGCCCTGGCAGCGGATGATGAGCTCGGCCCCCTTCATCGCACAATCCCGCCAGATCTCGGGGTAGTTGCCGTCATCGCAGATGATGAGGCTGATCTTCATGCCCTTGGGCCCGACGGAGACATGCGTCTGCCCGCCCGGATACCAGCCCTCGATCGGCACCCAGGGCATGATCTTGCGATACTTCTGCACGATCTCGCCCTGATCGTTGATGAGGACGAGCGTGTTATAGGGCACCTTGCGCGGGTGCTCCTCATGCCGCTCGCCGGTGATGGAAAAGACGCCCCAGACCTTCGCTTCCCGGCAGGCGGCGGCGAAAATATCGGTCTCCTCGCCCGGCACGCTCGCCGCCGTTTCCATCATCTCGCCCGGGTCGTACATGATCCCTTGCGTCGAATATTCGGGAAAGACGACGAGGTCGAGCCCCGGCAGGCCGAGCTTCATGCCGGGGATCATGGAAGCGATACGCCGGGCATTCTCGAGAACCTCTGCCTTGGTATGCAGGCGGGGCATCTTGTAGTTGACGACCGCGACGCCGACGGTATCGGCGCTCGCGGAGATATCTCCATGCAGCATCTTGCGTCCTTTCGGGGAAAGATACCCGGATGACGGATCATCCGGGCGGGCGAAGCCGAGTTCCGGTCAGCGATGCAGATCGGCTGGCGTGCCGAAGGAGAGCACCGGATCGGCATGCGGCTTCTTGCACTGGTCATGGCAGGCGGCATCGAGGGAGCAGCAGAGCGAGCAGATATTGCCCTGGTGGAAGGGGCAGCCGGTCATGTCCATCGACTCGTATTCGAAACCGCAGGAGACGCAGCTCAGCGTGTCGTGCTTGACGCCGGCATGATAGTTCGGATCACGCGCGACGTAATACTTACCCTTGGTGAGAATGGCGATGATGGGCGAGAGAACGAAGGAGAGCCCGAGCGCGATGAAGGCGGAGTAGGCAGCGGCATAGGCGCCGAAGACATGGAAGAAGGCGAGCACGGCAATGATCGAGGCGATGACCATCGATCCGAATCCGACCGGGTTGAAGTTGTAGAGATGCGCCCGCTTGAACTCGACATAGGACGGGCTCAGCTTGAGGATCGGCTTGTTGATGACGAGATCGGCCGTCACCGCGCCGATCCAGGCGACCGCGACGTTGGAATAGAAGCCGAGGATGTGCCCGAGGATCGAGAACATGTTCAGCTCCATCATCGTCAGCGAGATGCCGACGTTGAAGAAGATGTAGACGACACGGCCGGGATGCACATGCAAGAGGCGCGAGAAGAAGTTGGACCAGGAGAGCGAGCCGGAATAGGCGTTGGTAACGTTGATCTTGATTTGCGAGAGGATGACGAAGAAGGTTGCGACCGTCAGCGCCGCGAAGCCCGCGCCGAAGATATAGGTGAAGCCCGCATGATACATCTGGATGGGCTCGTTGGCGGCGGCGAGCGGCGTGCCGTGGGCGACGGCGACGGAAGCGAAGAAGGAACCCATGAGCTGCTTCAGCGCGCCGAGGATAACCCAGCCAGGGCCGGCGCCGAGCACGGCGAGCCACCAGCCGAAGGAGCTTTTCTTCGTCTTGTCCGGCATGAAGCGAAGATAATCCGCCTGTTCGCCGATCTGGGCGATGAGCGACAGCGCGATACCCGCGGCCGAACCGAAGAGCAGCGGGTTGAAGCCCGCGCCGCTCGGCGATGATCCGGCAAAGCTCGCCCAGTTGGAGAGCGCGTGCGGATCGGCGATCAGCACCGCGACCGGCGGCGAGAAGAGCAGCAGCAGCCAGATCGGCTGTGTCCAGACCTGCAGCTTCGAAAGCAGCGTCATCCCGAAGGCGACCAGCGGGATAATGATGAGCGAGCCGAGGGCATAGCCGATCGGCAGCGGAATGCCGAAGTAGAGCTTGAAGGCCTGCGCCATGATGGAGCCTTCGAGCGCGAAGAAGATGAAGGTGAAGGAAGCGTAGATGACCGAGGTGATGGTGGAGCCGAGATAGCCGAAGCCGGCGCCGCGGGTCAGCAAGTCAACGTCCACATTGTAGCGCGCGCAGTAATAGGCGATCGGGATGCCGGTGAGGAAGATGATGACGGCGGCCGCGATGATGCCCCAGAAGGCATTGGCAAAGCCGAACTGCACGGCGAGCGAGCCGCCGATCGCCTGGTCGGCGAGATAGGCGATACCGCCGAGGGCCGCGGAAAACACCGCATATTGCGACCAGGTACGAAAACTCTTCGGTGCATAGCGCAGCGAATAGTCTTCGAAGACCGGGTTGGCGACGAGCCTGTTGAATTTCCGCCGGGGCGTGCCCGCGGCACCTCCCGGCTGCGCAGTAACGGACATCGATGACCTCCTCTGCAATGGGGCGGCCCGACCGGGTATCGGTCTTCGCCGGTTCGCAGCGGGCATCTGATCAGAGAAGGGTGCGCGGTTTGAATCCGTCACTCCGCCCCGCGCATAAGGAGAACTGCGTATGCCGTCTCCCCTCGGGCAGGCTGCTGGCGCCGCGGCCGCGCCGCGCTTGCGCAGTCACGGCAGCCAAGCAGCACCGGATCGCCCGTTGTCGGAGGTCGCGCAACCCCCGAAAGAGACCCGCATCCGCGATCGGGCAGGGTGATCCTGCCCGCCGGCGTCAGGCGCCGTCGGCGCGCAGCCGTTCGGCGAGCGTGAGCAGGATCGCCGCCGTCGCCCCCCAGATCTGGTGCTCCTCATGCGGCCAGACCCAATCCTCCCGCGTCTCGCCGCTGGCGAGGCGGATGCGCCGCGGGCTCGGGTGGCGCAGATCGAGCAGAACGGCAAGCGGCAGGCTAAGGATCGCCGCCACCTCCATCGCATCGGCGCGCAGGCCGAGCCCGGGCGGCAGTAGCCCGACCACGGGGGTGACGATAAAGCCCGTGCCGGTCGCCCGGCGCGGCAGTCGGCCGATCACCTCCACGCGGTCGGGGTCGAGCCCGACCTCTTCCCAGGCCTCGCGCAGCGCCGCCGCTTCCGGACTCGGGTCCTCGGGCTCGATCCGTCCGCCGGGGAAGCTCACCTGGCCGCCGTGATGGCGGAGATGGTCCGCCCGGCGGGTCAGCAGGATGCGGGGCTCCGCCTCCAGGATGATCGGCACCAGCACCGCCGCCTGGCGCCCGCCCGTGGTCTCTGCCGCCCCGCCGTCTCGTCCGCGCCCTTGCGCGCCGGGGCCCGCCAAAGCGCGGCGCAGGAGCGCGGCCCACGCCTCCGCCCCACGCGCCGCTGGCGGCCGCTCGTGCTGCTCCACCGCGCGCGTCACGATTCGTCTTTGGGCATCTCTCCGAGCGGGAAGAAGACGCCGCTGCTCCAGAGGCCGAGCATCATCCGGCCACGCACCATCTGCGGCTCGGCGAGGGCTGCCAACTCGTAGAAGACCGGCCGGCTGATCCGCGCCTCGATGGGGAACTCGCCCTCGCCCGCGCGCAGCCGGACATAGGGCTTGGGCTCCTTCGCCGCGCCATCCATGAAGCGCAGCGGATGATCGAGGTCGAGCGTCACGATCTCGTCGGTATTGGTGCGGAAGGTGATCACCTGCGCGCTCTCGGCGCCCGTCCAGTTCATCTCGACGACCACGAAGGGCGCATCCTCCACCACGATACGCCCGCGCTCGGCCGGGGTTTCGAGCCAGAAGCTGCCATCGCCCTCCCGCCGCAGAACGCTCGCGAAGAGGCAGACGAGCTCCTTGCGGCCGATCACGGTGCCTTTGTAGAGCCAGGTGCCATCCCGCTTGATGATGAAGGGCAGGTCGCCGCATTCCGCCGGGCGCCGCCCGCCCGCCGCCATCGGCCGCGGCCGGCGTCCCGCGCCCATCACCTCCGCCCCGCTTCCGCCCGCCATCGGCATCACCGCCGCCGCCGGCGCCACTTGGTTCCGATCCTCACCAGCCACAGCCTCGACCCTCTATCCAAACCTGCCCGGGTGCCGCGCCATTGCAGGCCACCCCTGCTGCCCACACTTTCCTGAGCCGACTTTCATCTCTCCATCAAGTATAGGTAGGGTGATCCGCCCGACAGGTTCCCCGCCGCATAATGGGCTCTTCGCTTAGGAATGCCATGCCTTTTGAAATGGGACGACCCGGCCACCACGGCAATGCGCCCGACGAGATTTTGGCGCGCGCCGAAAGGCTCGCCACACGTCTGGCGGCGCTGCGCGGCGAAATCCGGCGGATCATCTTCGGCCAGGACGAGGTGGTGGAGCAGGCGCTGGCCGGGCTGTTTTCCGGCGGGCACGTGCTGCTGGTCGGCGTTCCCGGCCTCGGCAAGACGCGCCTCGTCGATACCCTCGGCCGCACCCTCGGCCTCGAAACCCGGCGGGTGCAATTCACCCCCGATCTGATGCCGGCCGATATCCTCGGCAGCGAGGTGCTGGACGAGGTGGGCGAGGGCGGCCGCCGCGCCTTCCGCTTCATCCCCGGGCCGGTCTTCTGCCAGCTGCTGATGGCTGATGAGATCAACCGCGCGAGCCCGCGAACGCAATCGGCGCTGCTGCAGGCGATGCAGGAAGGCCATGTCGCGGTCGCCGGGCACGATCGGCCACTGCCACGCCCCTTCCATGTGCTGGCGACACAGAACCCGATCGAGCAGGAAGGCACCTATCCGCTGCCGGAGGCGCAGCTTGATCGCTTCCTGCTGCAGATCGACCTCACCTATCCCGCCCGGGCGGAGGAGCGGGCGATGCTGCTCGCCACCACCGGGGCGCAGGCGGCGGAGGCCGAGGCGGTACTGAGCCCCGGCGATCTCGCGGAAGCGCAAGACCTCGTGCGGCGGATGCCGATCGGCAATCAGGTGGTCGATGCCATCCTCACCCTGGTGCGGGAGGGGCGGCCGGACGGCTCCTCCCTGGCCCTCGTGCGCGATCACGTCGCCTGGGGGCCCGGGCCGCGCGCCGCCCAGGCGCTGATGCTGGCGACGCGCGCGCGCGCCCTGCTCGACGGCCGTCTCGCCCCGAGCCTCGACGATGTCGCGGCCCTTGCCCCGCCTGTCCTGCGCCACCGCATGGCGCTCTCCTTCGGCGCGCGGGCAGAGGGCGTCACCCTGCCCGCGATCATCGCCGCGATGGTCGCTCGCATTGGCGGCTGAGGGCGGCCCAGGCACGGCGGCGCTGGCGGCCGAGGCGCTTGGCGAGCGGCTGCCGCCCCTGCTGCTCGCCGCCGAACGGGTGGCGGCTTCCGTCGCCCAAGGGGTGCATGGCCGCCGCCGCACCGGCCGCGGCGACAGCTTCTGGCAATACCGCCCCTTCGTGCAGGGCGATGCCGCCCAACGCATCGACTGGCGGCAGAGCGCACGGTCCGACCGGTTCTTCGTGCGCGAGACGGAGTGGGAAGCGGCGCAGACCGCCTATCTCTGGGTCGCCGATGGCGAGGCGATGCGCTGGCATTCGCGCGGCCAGGCACCGAAGCGGGACCGCGCGGTGCTGCTCGCTCTGGCGCTCGCCGCCCTCATGCTGCGCGGGGGCGAGCATGTCCGTCTGCTCGGCGCGCCGCCGCATCCCGCGATGGGCCGCGCCGCCCTGCCGGCGATCGCGCATCTGCTCGCAGCGAGCAGCGGGGAGGCGAGCCTGCCGCCCCTCACCCGCCTGCCGCGCCATGCCCATCTCATCCTGATCGGCGACTTCCTGGAGCCGCTGCCGGCGCTGCGCGCCGCCGTGCAGGGCTTCGCGGGGCTGCCGGTCTCCGGCCATATCCTGCAGGTGCTGGACCCGGCGGAGGTCGATCTGCCCTTCCGCGGCCGCGTGCGCTTCGAAGGGCTCGGCCGGCTGCTCCGCGGGGCGGAGTTCCTGGCGCCGAAAGTGGAGGAGATCCGCAGCGCCTATCAGGCGCGGCTCGCGGATCAGATCGCCGGCCTCGGCGCCATCGCCCGCGCCGCCGGCTGGTCCGCCGCCCTGCATCGCACCGATCATAGCCCCGCCGCCGCCCTTCTCGCCCTCTACGAGGCGCTCGCCCCGCAATGATCCTGGCCGCGCCCTGGCTGCTTCTCGGCCTGCTCGCCCTGCCGCTGCTCTGGTGGCTGGTGCGGGCGAGTCCGCCCGCCCCGCGCCGGCAGAGCTTCCCGGCGCTGCATCTGCTGATGGGGCTGGAGGCCCGCAGCGAATCGCCCGAGCGCACGCCGCCGTGGCTGCTGCTGCTGCGGCTGCTGGCGCTCGCCTGCCTCATCCTCGGCTTCGCCAATCCGATCCTGCATCCGGCGCGCGGCACCGCCGGGCGCGGCCCGCTGCTGCTCGTGCTCGACGATAGCTGGAGCACGGCGCCGGACTGGGCGGCCCGCGCCGCCGCCGCCCATGATGCGATCGTCACCGCCGGGCGGCAGGGCCGGGCGGTCGCCCTGCTACCCACCGCGCCGAGCGCCGATGGCCACCCGCCCGCGATCCAGGGACCGATGCCGGCGGCGGCGGCGGCGGCGCGGCTCGCCGCCCTCGCCCCCCTGCCCTGGCCGCCGGATCGCGCGGCCGATCGCCGCGCGCTCGCCGGCTGGCACGCGCCGGGGACCGCGCTGCTCTTCATCGATGACGGGCTGCGCGCCGGGCCGGGCGAGGCGCCCTTCCGCGCCGCTCTGGCCGCCAGCGCCCGCGCCGCGGGCGGCACGGTTACCGATCTGCGGGCGGCCGCGCCGCCGCTCCTCCTGCGGCCGCCGGCGCTCGTCGATGGCCGGCTTGATCTTCATATCGAAACCCTGCCGCTCGGCCGCCCGCGCCGCCTCACGCTGCTCGCCGAAGGGGCGGATGGGCGGGTGCTCGGCAGCGTCGGCGCGACCATCGCTGCCGGCGCGGCCAAGGCGGCGGCGCGGCTCGCCCTGCCGGTCGCGCTCGCCAATACCGTCACCACCCTGCGCCTCGCCGGCGATCCGGGCGCCGGCCGCACCTTCCTGATGGATGGCGAATGGCGGCGGCGCGTGGTCGGCCTTGTCTCCGCCGCGGGCCCTGCCGCCGATGCGCCGCTGGTGGGGCCGCTCTATTACCTCAACCGCGCCCTCGGCCCCGATGTCGATCTCCGCCACGGCAGCCTGGCCGCGGTGCTGGCCCAGCCGCTCTCCGCTCTGATCCTGAGCGACCAGCCGCTGCCGGCAGGGGCGGAGCAGGACGCCGTGCGCCGCTTCGTGGAGCGCGGCGGCCTGCTCATCCGCTTCGCCGGGCCGCGCATGGCCGAAACGCCGGACCCGCTGCTGCCCGTGCGGCTCCTGGCGCAGGACCGGTCGCTCGGTGGCGCGCTCTCCTGGAACCAGCCCGAGCCGCTGGCCCCCTTCCCGCCCGAAAGCCCCTTCGCCGGCCTCGCGGTGCCGGCGGATGTCACCGTCAAGCGGCAGTTGCTCGCCGATCCTGCCTCCCTCGGAGGTGCGGCCATCTGGGCCAGCCTGCGGGATGGCACGCCCCTCGTCTCCTCCGCGCCGCTCGGGCGCGGGCGTATCGTGCTGTTCCACGTCACGGCGGATGCGGATTGGTCGAGCCTGCCGCTCTCCGGCCTCTTTCCAGCGATGCTCGATCGGCTCATCCGCCTCTCCAGCGGGCTTGCGCTGAGCGACGGCACGGCACGGCTGCCGCCGCTCTCCCTGCTCGACGGCTATGGCAGCCTCAACCCCCCAGCCGGCGCCGCAAGCCCGCTGGCGGCGGCGGATTTCGCCCATGCCGTCATCGGGCCGCGGCATCCGCCGGGCTTCTATGGGCGGGCGGAGGATCGTCGCGCGCTGAACCTCGGCAGCCTGCTGCCGCCGCTCGAGGCGGCGCCGCCGGTCAGCGGCGCGCGGGTGGAGGCCATTGGCGCCGGAATGCGGGAGCGGGCGCTCGGCCCCGATCTCGTGGCCGCCGCGCTCATCCTGCTTCTGCTCGATCTCGCGGCGAGCCTGCTGCTGCGTGGCGCGCTCCGCCGCCCGGCCGGGCGCGGCCCGCTCGGCGCGCCAAAGCGCCCGCCGCTCGCCCTCCTCGCGCTCTGCCTCGGGCTTGGCGCCGCCGCCGCGGTGCCGGCCGGCCGGGCGCATGCCGCGCAGCGCGCCGTGCCGCGGGCGGCGCTGCAAACCACGCTCGCCTATGTCGTCACCGGCAATGGCGCGGTCGATCAGCTCTCCCGCGATGGCCTCGCGAGCCTCGCCAATTTCGTCACCAGCCGTTCGGCCGCGATCCTCGGCCCGCCGGTCGGCGTCGTGCCCGGCAAGGACGATCTCAGCTTCTACCCGCTGCTCTACTGGCCGGTGATCCCGGGCGACGCGCCGCTCGGCGCCGCCGCGATCGCCGCGCTCAACAGCTTCATGGCCAATGGCGGCATCCTGCTGATCGACACCGAGGGGAATGACAGCGGCGACGCCGGCACCGGGGCGGGGTTACAGCCGGGGGCCGAGGCAGCGCTGCGCCAGGCGGTGCAGGGGCTGGAGGTGCCGCCGCTCGCCCCGCTCGATACGCGGCACGTCCTCTCGCATAGCTTCTACCTGCTGCGCAGCTTCCCGGGCCGCTATGTCGGCGCGCCGGTCTGGGTCGCGCGCAACCCGGAGGCCGGCAACGACGATGTGAGCCCGATCATCATCGGCGCGAACGACTGGGTGGCCGCCTGGGACATGGCATCTGACGGCACCTTCCCCTACGGCACCCTGCCGGGCGGGGACGAGCAGCGGCTCTACGCCTACCGCTTCGGCATGAACCTCGTGATGTATGCGCTGACCGGCACCTATAAGGCGGACCAGGTGCATGTGCCGGCGATCCTGCAGCGAATGGGCCAGTGATGGGCACCGCCAGCATCGTGACCGGCCTGCAATGGGCGCCGGCCCTTCCGCCCTGGCTGCTCGCCACCCTCGGCCTCGCCGGCCTGCTGCTCGTCGCCATCGGCTTCCTGCGCCGGGTGCCGGGGCGGTGGTGGCGGCTGCTGCTGCTCGGCCTGCTGCTCGGCTGGCTCGCAGGGCCGACGCTGGTGCGTCAGCACTGGCAGGGCCGGCCGGATATCGCGCTTCTCGTCGTCGATCATAGCGGCTCCACCAGCATCCGGGGCCGCGCCGGGATCGAGGATGCCGCCCGGGCCCGCCTGGCGCGGGAGGCCGCCGCCATCCCCGGCCTGCAGCTTCGCACCATCACCCTGCCCGAGCAGGGGGCGGACGGCACCCGCCTCTTCGCGGCGACGGAGCGCGCGCTCGCCGATATCCCGCCCGAGCAGCTTGCCGGCGTCATCGCGCTGAGCGATGGCGAGATCGCCGATGTGCCGGCCAAGCCCGGCTTCACCGCGCCCTTCCACCTGCTCATCCCGGCACGCGGAGAGGAGACCGACCGGCGGCTCCGCCTGCTCGCTGCCCCGCGCTATGGCGTCGTCGGCCACACGGCCGAAATCCGCTACGTCGTCGAGGATCTCGGCCCGGCGCCGCCGGGCGGCGAGGCTTCGGTGACCATCCGGCGGGATGGCCGGACGATCGCCGAGGCGGAGGTGCCGGTGGGAGCGCCGCAGAGCATCACCGTGCCGATCACGCGGGAGGGCCCGTCCGTCATCGTGCTCAGCGCCTCGACCCTGCCGGGCGAGGCATCCCGCATCAACAACCAGCAGATCGTGACCATCAACGGCGTGCGGGATCGGCTGCGGGTGCTGCTCATCTCGGGCCAGCCGGACCCAGGGGAGCGGGCCTGGCGGCGGCTGCTGAAATCCGACCCGGCGGTCGATCTCGTGCATTTCACCATCCTGCGGCCGCCCGAGAAGGACGATCTGACGCCGCTTAACCAGCTGGCGTTGATCGCCTTCCCCGAGCAGGAGCTGTTCGAGCAGAAGATCAAGGATTTCGACCTGATCATTCTGGACCGGTTCCAGAACCAGGGCATCCTGCCGAATACCTATCTCGCCAATATCGCCCGCTACGTGCGGGCGGGCGGCGCGCTGCTGCTGGAGGCCGGGCCGGAATTCGCGGGCCCTGGCTCTCTCGCCCGCTCCCCGCTCGCCGCCATCCTGCCGGCCCAGCCGGTGGGCGGGGCGGCGGCCAATACCGGCATCGGCTTCCCCGACCAGCCGCAGGCCGAGGCGCAGCTCACCTCCGGCAATGGCATCACCATCGCCCCCTTCCGCCCGGCGCTGACCGCGCTCGGCCTGCGCGACCCGGTGACCGCGGCGCTGCCCGGCGCGGGGAGCAGCGCCACCCCCGGCTGGGGGCGTTGGTATCGGCTCATCGATGTCGGGCAGAGCACGGGCCAGGTACTGATGAAAGGGGCCGAAGGGCGCCCGCTCCTTATCCTCAACCGGGTGGGCAAGGGGCGGGTCGGCCTTCTGCTCTCGGACCAGATCTGGCTCTGGGCGCGCGGCCATGATGGCGGCGGCCCGCAGGCGGAGCTGCTGCGGCGGCTGGCCCATTGGCTGATGAAGGAGCCCGCGCTCGACGAGAACCGGCTGACCGCGACGATCGTGGCGGATCGGCTGATGATCGACCATCGCCAGCTGGCGGCCGGGCCGCCGCCGCGGGTGACCGTGACGGACCCATCTGGCGCCTCCCATGCCTATGACTTGCAGCAGGCGGCCCCCGGCGAGGCGACACTCAGCCTGCCGCTGACGGAGCCCGGGCTCTGGACTGTGACGGACGGCACCCATACCGCCTATGCCGCCTCCGATACCGCCGATCCGCCGGAATGGCGGGATCTGCGGGCGACGGCGAGCAAGGCGGCGCCGGTCATCGCGGCGACCCATGGCAGCGCGCATTTTCTGCTGGCCGGCGGCACACCGGCCCTGCGGCTGGTCGGGCCCGGCGCAGTCGCCGGCGGGCCGGGCTGGATCGGCCTTCGTCGCAACGACGCGCATGTGACGACGGGGATCTCCCTCACCCCGCTGATGCCCGGCTGGGCGGCGCTGCCGCTGCTCATGCTGGTGCTGCTGATCGCCTGGCGGCGCGAGAGCCGCGGCTAGAGCGCGGGCGCTTGGCCCCTTGTCCGAACGAGGCAGTCAGGCTCGGCGGAGTTCGCCCACCTTCCGCAGCGTCGGCAAGGCAGGGTCGCCCTTGGCTGATCAAGCATGACTTTCGGCCACATCTGTGATAGGTGGATCCTCCATGACAATATCCGCCGATCCCGATGCTGGCTGCTGCCGCCTGCTTCCCGATCGACCGAACTCACCCGGCGCTTGCATAGCCTGAGCGTTGCGCCCCGCGGGGCGTGATAGGCACGGAGCTTGCGCGAGCGGCCGGGTTTTCCTGTGACATTATTCGCGGAAGGCTTTGCCCATGACTGTCTCTTCTCCCGACGCATCCGGATCCATGATGCTGGAGGATGATGCCGCCGCCCCCGCCAAAGCGGCCAAGCCGGCGCCGAGCGGCAAGGCCGAAGCCTTCGCCGAGGGCGATTACGTGGTTTACCCGACGCATGGCGTCGGCAAGGTCGAGCGGATCGCGGTGGAAGAGATCGCCGGCCATAAGCTCGAGCTGATCCACATCACCTTCGAGGAAAACCGTATGACGCTGCGGGTGCCGGTCGCCAAGGCCCGCACCGCGGGGCTGCGCAAGCTCGCCACCCGCAAGCTGTTCGACGATGCGCTGAACGTGCTGCGCGGGCGGGCGCGCATCAAGCGGACCATGTGGTCCCGCCGCGCGCAGGAATACGAGGCGAAGATCAATTCCGGCGATCCGCTGGCGATTGCCGAGGTGGTGCGCGATCTGCACCGCAATTCCGGCCAGCCGGACCAGAGCTTCAGCGAGCGGCAGATCTACGAGGCGGCGATGGACCGCCTGGCAGCCGAACTCGCGGCGCTGGATCGGACGGACAAGGCGACCGCGGCGGCCAAGCTGAACGACTTCCTCAAGACGCTCTGACACGCCGGACGAGGCTGCCGGCGGCAGAGATAGGGCATGAAAAAGGGCGGGGAGCTTGCGCTCCCCGCCCTTGCCGCATCCGCAGAGGCGGCCACTCTCTCAGTTGCTGTTCCGGTTGCCCAGGATCTGCAGCATCATCAGGAAGAGGTTGATGAAGTTGAGGTAGAGGTTCAGCGCGTCATAGACGCTGCGCTTGGCCGCCATCTCCTGATCATAGGCATAGCCGTACTGGATATAGTCGCTCTTGATCCGCTGCGTATCGTAGGCGGTGAGGCCGGTGAAGACCAGCACGCCGATGATGCTGATGCCGAGTTGCAGCGCGCTCGACTGCACGAAGAAGTTCACCACCGCGGCGATGATAATGCCGAAGAGGCCCATCATCATGAAGCTGCCGAGGCCGGTCAGGTCGCGCTTGGTGAGATAGCCCCAGGCGCTGGTGGCGGCGAAGGTCGCGGCGCAGATGAAGAAGACGGTGACGATCGAGGTCTGCGTAAAGACCAGGAAGATATTCGTCAGGCTCGCGCCCATCACCGCCGCGAAGACCCAGAAGAGCGCCTGGGCGGCGGTGCGGGAGAGGCGGTTGACCCCGAAGCTCAGCACCATGACGAAGGCAAGCGGCGCGAGCATGAGGACATAAGCGAGGGCGGAGGGCTTATGCACCAGGAAGCCCTGGGCGCTCTGCACCGTCGGGTAGAGGATGTTGATCGCATCCGTGCTGGCGATGCCGAAGGCGACGATGCCCGTCAGCAGCAGGCCGGAGGCCATCCAGTTGAAGACTCGCAGCATATAGGCGCGCAGCCCGGCATCGACGACCGCCGCTGGCGCCGCGACGGAAGCACCGCGGTAGGTTCGAAAGTCAGGACCATAAGCCATTGTCGGAAAATCCTTGCATAGACCGTGAAAACGGCTTGCCCCTATTCTGGCGGCTTCTTTGCTTGGATCAAGCTAAATCCATCATACATTTTCGCAACAATTGGGGCGGCTGAAAATCCCGCCCGGCAAGGCTGCTTCGGCCTTGCCGCCTTGGCTCCGCCCTCAGCCGGAGGCATTCGCCTTGAAACGGGCGAGTTGCTGGTGCATCGCGTCGATCAACGGCTGGATCTTGCCGCCATGCTGGGAGATGACCCCGGCATAATCGTTACGCTCGGTGATGCGCAGGCTCGTTCCCTCGGCCAGGATATCGACGATCTTGGGCTGCCCCGCGACATCGCCGACGACCCATTGCACCGTCGCCGTCGGTTTGCCCGGAACGCTCACCAGGGTATCGACGACGACGCCGGCTGCCTGCGCCTGCGCCTGCCCCATCTTGAAGCTCGCCCCCTGGAAGCCGCTCGCCTGCGCCGCCACGGCATAGACCAGCAACTGGCGGAAGGTCGCCATATAATCAGCCCGCTGCGCCGGCGTCGCTACCCGCCAGAAACGGCCGAGGACGAAGCGCGCCACCCCGTCCACATCGACATTGGCATCGACCAGCTGGCGGAGCTGGGCCTGCTTCTGAGCATTGGCCTGGGAGGAATTGACGACCTGAAGAAGGTTGGTTGCGGTGGACTTGATGAGATCCCGCGCGGCCGCGACATCCGCAGCCTTGGCGGGTGCGGCACCGCCGAGCGCGATGGCAAGAGCCAGGACCGGAGCCAAGGCGGCGAACAGGCGTCGTCGAATGAACATCGTCGTCTCCACGTACTTCAGGTCTCTCTGGTCTCAGTCTGGCTTACGGCTGAGCCGGTTTCGTGATGGTCTGCGGGGCGCCAAGGGCGGGGCTCGCCAGCTGGGTCTGCGCGGCGGGTGCGGGCGTGGGGCGCGGGAACCAATCCGGCACCGTCGCGCGGTTATCGTCCCGCGCCGCCTGGATCGCCGCTTCACGGTGCTGCCGATACAAGCTGCGGAAGGTCGCGTACGGGTCAAGCGCCATGCGCTTCACTTCGTCGATCGGCTTGATCAATTCCGCGCGGGTATTGACGATGGTGAGGCCGGTGCGGGCATAGCCGAGATCGGAGACCACAGCGCCCTGGCCCACCCAGAAGAAGGGATCGGAGACGATGCCGACGCCGAAGCCCGCGGCATCGCGCGGATCGGAGGGGCCGAGCACCGGCAGGTAGAGGAATGGCCCCGAGCCCACGCCCCAGAGCGCCAGGGTGATGCCGAAATCGGCCTCGTGATCGGGGTAGCCGAAGCCTGTCGCGAAATCGAAGATGCCGCCAACGCCGAGGGTCGAGTTGATCAGGAAGCGCATCAGGCTATCGCCGGCGCGGCGGGATTTGGCTTCCAGAATGTCGTTGAGGAAAACGACCGGGGTGTGGAGATTCGAGAGCGCATCGCCGATGTGGTTGCGCACCATGCGCGGCACCACGGCCTTGTAGCCCTCTGCCACCGGCTTCATCGCATAGGTGTCGAGCGCGTTGTTGAAGGCGTAGAGCTTGCGGTTGAGCGGCTCCAGCGGATCGTCGTTCTGCTTGTAGGCGGCAAGCGCCTCGGGGTCGGAAGCCGGCGGCCTGGTGGCGCAGCCGGCGAGGCCGATCATGGCGCACGCTGCCAGCAACCCGACGGCCCAGATCCTCGATGTCACGCGGCGATTCCCTTGCACTGCCATACTCCGTTTGCGCCGCCCAGAGAGCCCGCGCTACGAGACCTAACTCAAAATGCGCGGGATGCAAGCCCGATGCGGCACTGCGCAACGGCGCCCCCGGCCGCAGGGCGGCCATGCGGCAGGCCCGCACTGCCGGCCATCGCCAGATCATCCCGCTGGGGCTTCACCCTCCCGCACTTGCGCCGGCTGCGCTAGGATGCCACGGAAAGGGCGCGGCTCTACCCCTGCCACGCCCGCCCGGCCCGCCATAGACGCCGCCTCTCCCTGTCACGCCCGCACCGCCACGAGTTCCCGACCGATGAACCTGCCCCTCACCCCGCACAGCCCCCTGCTTGGCCAGCCGGCCCTCGAACGCTGGCTGAGCGGGCCGCGCTTCGCGGCCCTGCCGCAGCCGGACGGCGCAAGCCCGGCGCCCGCCCTCTCCTTCGAGTTCTTCCCACCCAAGACCGAGGCGCTGGAAACCCAGCTCTGGTCGTGCATCCGGCGGCTGGAAACGCTCAGCCCCCGCTTCGTCTCCGTCACCTACGGCGCCGGCGGCAGCACCCGGGAACGCACGCACGCAACTGTGATCCGCCTGGTCCGGGAGACCGCCCTCGTCCCCGCAGCCCACCTCACCTGCATGGGGGCGAGCCGGGGCGAGATCGACGAGATCGCCGCGCGCTATTGGGAAGGCGGCGTGCGCCACATCGTGGCGCTGCGCGGCGATCTGCCCCCGGGCGTCGAGGATGTCGGGGCGGATGGCTATCGGAGCGCCTTCGAACTCGTCGAGGGGCTGCGCCGGGTGGCGGATTTCGAAATCAGCGTCGCCGCCTATCCGGAAGTGCATCCCAAAGCCGCCTCGCCGGAAGCCGATCTCGACAATCTCAAGCGCAAGCTCGATGCCGGGGCGACGCGCGCCATCACCCAGACCTTCTTCGATAGCGCGACCTATCTTCGCTTCCTCGATCGGGCGCTCGCCGCCGGCATCACCGCGCCGATCGTGCCCGGCATTCTGCCGGTGACGAATTATGCCCAGGCCGTGAAGTTCAGCCAGCTCGCTGGCACTATCATTCCCGGCTGGATGGCGCATCTCTTCGAGGGGCTGGACGAAGACCCCGAAACCCGGCGCATGGTCTCCCTCGTCATCGCCGCCGAGCAGGTGCGCCTGCTGCAGGCGAACGGCGTTGACGAATTCCATTTCTACACGCTGAACCGCCCCGATCTCACCTATGCCATCGCCCATCTCCTGGGCGTGCGGCCCAAGGCGGCGCCTGCCGGAACGACGACGGAGAGCCTGCCGGCGTGAGTGACTATCTCGCCCGGCTGAACGCCGAGCAGCGCGCGGCGGTGGAAACGGTGGATGGCCCGCTCTTGGTGCTGGCCGGAGCCGGCACCGGCAAGACCCGCGTGCTCACCACCCGCTTCGCGCATATCCTGATGTCCGGCCGGGCAGGGCCGGGCCAGGTGCTCGCCGTCACCTTCACCAACAAGGCGGCGCGGGAGATGCAAGGGCGCATCGGCGCCATCCTCGGCCGGCCGGCGGAAGGCCTCTGGCTCGGCACCTTCCACGCCCTCTGCGCCCGCATCCTCCGCCGCCACGCGGCGCTCGCCGGGCTCGAGCCCAATTTCTCCATCCTCGATGCGGATGATCAGCTGCGGCTGCTCAAGCAGCTCATGCAAGCCGAGGGCGTGGATATCAAGCGCTGGCAGCCGCAGGGGCTGATGGCGATCATCCAGCGCTGGAAGGATCGCGGGCTGACGCCCGAGCGTATCACCCCGGCGGAAGCGAGCGATTTCGCCGCGGGCCGCGCCGAGACGCTCTATGCCGCCTACCAGGCGCAGCTCCGCCGCTTCAACGCCGCCGATTTCGGCGATCTGCTGCTGCACGTGACGGAGATCTTCCGCACCCAGCCGGAGGTGCTGGAGCGCTACCATCGGATGTTCCGCTACATCCTGGTGGACGAGTATCAGGATACCAACCTCGTCCAGTATCTCTGGCTGCGGCTGCTCGCCCAGGCGCATAAGAACATCTGCTGCGTCGGCGACGACGACCAGTCGATCTATTCCTGGCGCGGCGCCGAGGTCGAGAACATCCTCCGCTTCGAGAAGGATTTCCCCGGCGCGCGCATCGTGCGGCTGGAAGCGAACTACCGTTCGACCAAGCAGATCCTCGCCGCCGCCGCCACTCTCATCGCGCGGAACGAGGGGCGGCTCGGCAAGACCTTGCGGCCCGGCCGCCAGGACGCCAATGGCGAGCCGGTCGAGGTCGTCGCGCTCTGGGATTCGGACGAGGAGGCGCGCATGGTGGGCGGCCGGATCGAGGCCTTGCGGCGTGACGGCCACAGCCTGGCGGAGATCGCCGTTCTGGTGCGCGCGGGCTTTCAGACCCGCGCCTTCGAGGAGCGGCTCATCACCCTCGGCATCCCCTATCGCATCCTCGGCGGCCAGCGCTTCTACGAGCGCGCGGAAATCCGCGACGCCATCGCCTATCTGCGGCTCATCGCCCAGCCGGCGGATGATCTCGCCTTCGAGCGGATCGTCAACCTTCCCCGCCGGGGCGTGGGCGAGGCGGCACTCCGCACGCTTCATAGCCATGCCCGGACGCATGCGGTGCCGCTGATGGCGGCGACGGCGCGACTGCTCGAAAACGGCACGCTCAAGGGCCGCGTGCGGGAAAGCCTCTCCGAGCTGCTGCACGGCTTCGCCTCCTGGCGCGAGGTGCTGGCGCGGGATGGGCATGTCGTCGCCGCCGCCACCATGCTGGACGAGAGCGGCTACACCGCCATGTGGCAGGCCGATAAATCGCCCGAGGCTCCCGGCCGGCTCGACAACCTCAAGGAACTGCTGCGAGCGCTCGCCGATTTCGAGAGCCTGGCCGGCTTCCTCGATCACGTGGCGCTCGTCATGGAGAACGAGGAGAGCAGCGAGACCGACCGGGTGAGCCTGATGACGCTGCATGGCGCCAAGGGCCTGGAGTTCGACACGGTCTTCCTGCCCGGCTGGGAGGAAGGGCTGTTCCCAAGCCAGCGCTCGATGGACGAGAACGGGCTCAAGGGCCTGGAGGAGGAGCGGCGGCTCGCCTATGTCGGCATCACCCGCGCGCGGCTGCGGGCGATCATCAGCCATGCCGCCAACCGCCGGATCTATGCCAATTGGCAGCCGAGCGTGCCGAGCCGCTTCATCGAGGAACTGCCGCCCGAGCATATCACCCAGAGCGGTGCCGCGCGCGAGGAGCGCCAGCAAAGGCTCACTGCCGCCCCGGTCTTTGCCGGTGCCTTCGGCCTCACCGCGGCGCGGCCGCGGCCGCAGCCCGGCACCTGGGAGCAGCCGGCGCGCCAGCCGCGGCGGGAGCGCATTCCCGTCGGCGCCCGCGTCTTTCATCAGAAATTCGGCTACGGCACAGTGCTCGCGGTCGATGAGGACCGGCTCGACATCGCTTTCGAGCAGAGTGGAGAGAAGCGCGTGCTTGATACCTTCGTGGAACCCGCCTGATGGCCCGCCGCGCGACGCCGCTCGAAACCGTCTCGCTCCTGGTGCCGGAGGAAGCGCTCCCCTTCTACGAGCAGGCGCTGCTCTCGGTCTGCCCGACCGTCGGCTTCTTCCGCGACGAGGATGAGGGGCCGTGGCGGCTCGAAGCCGTCAAGCCGATGGGCGAAGGGGATGCCGAACTCGCAACCGCGCTGATGCTGGCCGGCGCGCTCTCCGGCTATGAGGTGGCGGCCGAGCACCGCCCGACCGAGGCGGAAGGCTGGCTTGCCCGCAATCTCGAGGAATTCCCCGAGCAGTTGATCGGCCGCCGCTTTGCGGTGCGCGGCACGCATGAGACAGCACCGTCGCGCGCCGGCCGGCTGACGCTGACCGTCGATGCCGGGCTCGCTTTCGGCAGTGGCGAACACGGCTCGACCCGCGGCTGTCTCCGCGCCCTCGAAGCGATCGCCCACACGAGGCCCCGCCACATCCTCGATCTCGGCACCGGCTCGGGCATTCTCGCCATGGCGGCGGCCAAGCTCCTCAAGCGGCCGGTCCTCGCGACCGATATCGATCCCTGGTCGGTTCGGGTCACAGCACAGAACGCAGCGCTCAACGCGGTCGCCCGGCTGGTGCGGCCGAGCCTTGCCGATGGCTGGAAGACCCGCGCTTCCCGCGCCGGAGCGCCGTACGATCTCGTCTTCGCCAATATCCTCGCCCGTCCGCTCTGCGCCATGGCGCGCCCGCTTTCGCTCCATCTGCGCCCGGGAGGACATGCCATCCTTGCCGGGCTGCTCGCGAGCCAGGAACGCATGGTGCTCGCAGCCCATCGGCGGCAAGGCCTGGTGCTGGAGCGGCGCTTCCCGGAAGGCCAATGGAGCGCGCTGCTGCTGCGCAAGCCCGGGGCATGAGCCCGCTGCCGGGCCATGGCCGCTACGATTACACCGCGATCACCGCGCGGGCGGATTACCATTGGCCGGGGGAACGGCGCCTCGCCGTCTATCTCGGCCTCAACCTCGAACACTTCGCCTTCGGCGAGGGGTTGGGCGCCGAACTCGCCCCCGGCGGCCCGCAGCCGGATGTGCTGAACTATGCCTGGCGGGATTACGGCAACCGCGTCGGCGTCTGGCGAATGCTGCAACTCCTCACTGGGCTGCATCTGCCGAGCACCGTGCTGCTCAACACCAGCCTCTACGACTATTGCCCCGAAGTCGTCGCCGCGTTCCGCGCCCGGGGGGACGAGATCGCCGGCCACGGCCGCAGCAATGCCGAGCGGCAGAGCGTGCTGAGCGAGGCCGAGGAAGCGAGGCTCATCGCCGAGACGACGGAGGCAATCCGCCGCCACGAAGGCCATGCGCCGGCCGGCTGGCTCAGCCCCTGGATCGCCGAAAGCCGGGTGACGCCCGATCTGCTGGCGGAAGCCGGCTACAGCTATACGCTTAATTGGTGCCATGACGATCAACCGACATGGCTGCGCACGCGAAGCGGCCAACCGCTGCTCGCGATCCCTTATCCACAGGAGGTGAACGACATTCCGGCGATCGCCGTGCGGCGCATGGGTGCGGCGGAGTTCGCCGATATGATCGTCGATCAGTTCAACGAGATGCTGGAACAGTCGGTCGAGCAGCCGTTGGTCATGGGGATCGCGCTGCACCCCTATATCGTCGGCCAGCCCCACCGGCTGCGGCATCTGCGCCGCGCCCTCGCCCATATCGCCCATCCGCGCGACCGGGTGTGGCTGACGACGGCGGGTGCCATCGCCCGGCATGCCGCCCCCTTGCTGCCACCGCCCGCTGCCGATGGCAGCCGCTGATCCGCAGCGGCCGATCGGGGTGCCGCCGGCGGCCATGGTCCGAGAGCGAGAGCCATGCCCTCGCCCAGACGGCAGCCAGGAAGACGGCAGCCAAGAAAAAGGGCGGCCCCTATGCGGAGCCGCCCTCGCATCCGGGCCCGAGGTTCGGCGTTCAGCGCGCCTGGACGCTGCGCGACATCGAGAAGATCGAGCGGATCTCGCTCCGGTTGAGGCCGATATCGGCGAGTTCGCGATCGCTCAGCCGATCGAGTTCGTTGATCACCGCGGTACGCCGCCCGATCTCGCGCATCCACTGGCCGAGACGCAGGGCGGGGGCGCTGAGGCGAGCGACGCGGCCGGCGATGCCATGCGGCGCGCGGCTGGCGGAGGAGGTATGAATGGCGGCGTTCATTGCAAAATGTCCTTACTGGCAAAGCCGTTTTGGCAGCGGCCCTGTGTTGGGTGGCGATATAGCAACACCCGTTGCAAAGATGCTGTGGCAAGAAGATCGGGCTGACATGCAGCGCTAGCATGAACACGAAAAATCTATGTCCATGACACATATCTTTCACGAAAGTATCGCGATGCCGCCATTTTCCGGCCGTCTTGCCGCTCTTCGCCAAGCAATGGAGGCCGCGGGCGTGCAGGGCTTCCTCATTCCGCGGGCCGATGAACACCTCGGCGAATACGTCCCCGCCGGGGCGGAGCGCCTCGCCTGGCTCACAGGTTTCACGGGCAGCGCCGGCCTCGCCATCGCGCTCGGCGAGCAGGCTGCCCTCTTCGTCGATGGGCGCTACGTGCTGCAGGTGCGGCAGGAGGCCGATCCCGCGCTCTGGACCTTCCGCCATATCACCGACGAGCCGCCAGCGGCCTGGCTGAAGCAGGTGGCGCCCCCCGGCGCGCGCATCGGCTACGATCCGCTGCTGATCGCCGAGGACGCTCTGCGTCGGCTGACCGAGGCGCTGCCGGGCATGAGCTTCGTGGCGCTCGCGGGCAATCTGATCGACCGCATCTGGCAGGACCGGCCGGCGCCGCCCCTCGCCGCCGCCCAACCCTATGCCGCGCGCTTCGCCGGGCGCGACGCTGCCGAGAAGCGGGCCGAGATCGCCGCCATCCTGCAAGCAGCGGGCGAGGATGCCGCCGTCCTTACCGATCCCGCCTCGATCAACTGGCTGCTCAATATCCGCGGCGCCGACGTGCCTTTCACCCCCTTCGCGCTCGGCTTCGCCCTGCTCGCGGCGGATGGCTCGGCCCAGCTCTTCATGGCGCCGGAGAAGATCGACGCCGCGACCCGGGCGCATCTCGGCAATGCCGTCACCGTCTTGCCGCGAGCGGACCTCGCCGCCGCCCTCGCCGCGCTCCGCGGCAAGCGGGTGCGGGTCGATCCCGCCGCCTCGCCCATCTGGTTCGCGCAGACCCTCGCCGCCGCCGGAGCCGAGGTGGTGGCGGGGGCCGATCCCTGCGCGCTTCCCAAGGCCTGCAAGAACGCGGTGGAGCAGGAGGGCGCGCGGCGGGCGCATCTGCGCGATGGCGCCGCCCTCTGCCGCTTCCTGCATTGGCTCACCGAGCATGCCGCGAGCGGCCGGGAGAGCGAGATTTCGGCCGCCGAGACGCTTCGCGCCTTCCGTGCCGAGGCGGCGGAATTCCGCGGCGAGAGCTTCGGCGCGATTTCGGCGGCGGGCGAGAACGGCGCCATCATGCATTACCGCGTCTCGGCGGCGAGCAACCGGCCGATCCGCCCGAATGAGGTCTATCTCATCGATTCCGGTGCGCAATACGAGGATGGCACGACGGACGTGACCCGCACCATCTGGACCGGGCCGGAGGCGCCGCCGCCGGTGCTGCGGGACCGGTTCACCCGCGTGCTCCGCGGGCATATCGCGATCGCCTGCCTGCGCTTCCCCGAAGGCATTGCCGGCCCCCATCTGGACAGCTTCGCCCGCGCCGCGCTCTGGCAGGTCGGGCTCGATTTCGACCATGGCACGGGCCATGGCGTCGGCGCCTATCTCTCGGTGCATGAAGGCCCGATGGGGCTTTCCCGGGCGGCCAAGCCCATCCCCTTCAAGCCCGGCATGATCCTCTCCAACGAACCGGGCTACTACCTGCCCGGCGCCTACGGTATCAGGTTGGAAAACCTGCTCATCGTGCAGCCGGCCGCCCCCGCCCCCGATGGCGTGAAGCCCTTTCTGGAGTTCGAGACCATCACCTTCGCCCCCTTCGACCGCAGGCTGATCGAGCCTGCGCTGCTGACCCCGGCCGAGCGCCTCTGGCTCGATGGCTACCACACCGAAGTGCTGCGGCGGATCGGCCCGCTCCTGCCGCCCTGCCCGGCAGCGGCCTGGCTTGCCGCCGCTTGCGCGCCGCTCCAGCCCTGATCCGTCTTGCCGACCATTCTGCAGGTCCTCCCCAGCCTCGATAGCGGTGGCGTCGAGCGGGGAACGGTCGAGATGACGGCGGCGATCGCCGCGCGCGGCTGGACGCCGCTGGTGGCGAGCGCCGGCGGCCGACTGGTGCCCGATATCCTCCGCGCCGGCGGGCGCCACCTCACCCTGCCGCTCGCCACCAAGAATCCCCTCGCCATCCTGCGCAATGCCGGCCGGCTCGCGGCGGCGATGCGGCAGGAGGGAGTCGATCTCGTGCATGTCCGCTCGCGCGCGCCCGCCTGGTCGGTGCTGGGGGCGAGCCGCGCCACCGGCATCCCCTATCTCGCGACCTATCACGGCGCCTATCGCGATGGCAGGCGCGCCAAGCGGCTCTACAACAGCGTGATGGTGCGGGGGGCGCGGGTGATTGCCGCGAGCGGCTTCATCGCCGATCTCATCCGCGCCCAGCACGGCGTGCCGGAAGCGAAGCTCCGCCTCATCCCGCGCGGGATCGACCCGGCGGTCTTCGATCCGCGCGCCGGGCTCGGGCTGCGCGTCGGCCGGCTGGCCCAGGCCTGGGGCCTGCCGGAAGGGGCGCGCATCGTGCTGCTGCCCGCCCGCATTTCGCGCTGGAAGGGGCAGAGCGTGCTGATCCGCGCGATCGCCGAGCTCGGCCGCCCGGATGTCTTCGGCGTCTGCATCGGCGCGGATCAGGGCCGGCACGGCTATGTGCGCGAATTGCTGGACGAGGCGGCGGCCCTCGGCGTCACCCGCCAGATCAAGCTCGTCGGCCATGTCGCCGATATGCCGGCGGCGCTGATGCTCGCCGATGTCGTCGTCAGCGCCTCGACCGAGCCCGAGGCCTTCGGCCGCGCCGTGATCGAGGCACAGGCGATGGAACGGGTGGTGATCGCCGCGAACCATGGCGGCGCGGCGGAGACGGTGAGCGACCAGGAAACCGGGCTCCTGGTGCCGCCGGGTGACGCAGCGGCGCTGGCCGCCATGATCGCCGCCGTGCTCGATGCGCCGGAGGAAGCGCGGGCGGAGATGGGCGCCCGCGCCCGCGCCCATGTCCTCTCCCGCTACACGATCGCCGCCATGCAGGCGGCGACGATCGCAGTCTATGAGGAGATCCTGGGCGGCGGCTGAGGCGCGGTCTCAGCCCGCCGGGGGCACCGGTTGAGGAGCGCTGGCGGCAGGAGCGTGATCGCCATGCAGATGATCGAGCCGGCCGCGCGTCTCGATCCGGAACACCCAGGTGACGACGGCGCCGAGCAGCGAGGAGCCGATCAGCAGGATAAGCAGCGCCTGGGTGCCGATGCTCTTGAGCAGGATGGGGAAGAGAAAGGCCGTCAGCACCGCGCCGACCTTGGCGAAGGAGGCCGCGAAGCCCGCGCCATAGCCGCGGATATGCGTCGGGAAAACCTCGCCCGCCAGCAGGTAGGTCTGCGCGTTCGGGCCCATATTGGTCATGAAGTTGAAGAGCATGAAGCCCGCGAAGAGCAGGGTGAGCTGCGACCCACCGGCGAGGTTCTCGGACAGCGCGGCAAGGCCGAGGCCGATCGCGCAGCCGACGAAGCCGATGATCTGCAGCCAGATGCGCCCCGCCCGCTCCACCATCATGATGGCGGCGAGGATGCCGATGATGAGCAGCACATCGAGCAGCGCCGTGCCCTTGGCGGAAAGCTCCACCTTGTGGATGAGGCCGGCGACGCTCTGCGCATGCCCGGCGGCGCCGAGCGTTGCCGCCAGGATGACGGGCGTGAAGATGCCGATGCCATAGGTCGAGAGATCCTGGAGGAACCAGGGCAGCGAGGCGAGGAAGGTCGCGCGGCGGTTCGCCGGGGTGTCGAAGAGCGACATCATCCCGCCCTTGGGCGCCCGATGGCCGCCGAGCGCCGCATCATGATGCGGGTTGATGAGATCGACGACCTTCGGATAGGGCGGATCGCGCTGCAGGAGCATGAGCGTCGCGGCTTCCGCCTCCTTGATGCGGCCGCGCGAGACCAGCCAATGCGCGCTGTCGCAGACGAAGAAGCGCCCGATGACGACGAGGATCGCGGGCGGGATCGCCATGGCGAACATATAGCGCCAGGCGTCGATACCGGGATGGAAGGAGAGGATGACGACGCCGAGCAGCGCGCCGCAGATCGCCCCCACCGCCTGGAAGGCGAAGGCGCCGAGGATAAGCATGCCGCGCCCCCGGCTCGGCACCGCTTCGGCGATGACGACATGCGCGGTCGGGTAATCGCAGCCGAGCGCCATCCCCACGCCGAAGAGGCAGACGGCGAGCCAGACGAAGCTCGGCGAGACCACGAGGGCGACGAGAAAGAGGACGAAGAGCGCCATCTCGACGATGAACATCGGCTTGCGGCCGAAGATGTCGGCAAGCCCGCCGAGCATCGTGGCGCCGATGAGGATGCCGAAGAGGGTGGCGGCGGAGACGATGGAATTGCCGGTGGCGTGCAGGCCGAAGCTCGCATCGATCAGCGGCAGGGCCACGCCTGTCATGAAGACGACGAGGCCTTCGAAGAACTTGCCGGCGACCGCGAGGCCCCAGATACGCTTCTGCATCCCCGTCATCGGCAGGGAGGTCACCATCGTGCCATCGGGCCAGACGGGGATTTCGTCGATATAGTCCTGAACGGTCTTGCCGCCGCGGCGGGTGCCGGGCGGAGGCATCATCTGGTCCATAGGTCGGCCTCGGCTTGGGGAATGCTTACCAAGTTGTAAGCGAAGCCGGCGCGCCGTTCAGAGACAAGGGCGTGAAACCACGCCGCGCCGGCTCACCCCTCCGCGGCGTCATCCTTGAAATAGGGCTCGACCGCGCCCTGCACCTTCATTGTGAGCGGGTTTCCCTGCCGGTCGAGCGACTTGCCGACGGCGAGCCGCACCCAGCCCTCGCTGACGCAATATTCCTCGACATTGGTTTTCTCGACACCCTTGAAGCGGATGCCGACACCGCGGGCGAGTACCGCTTCGTCGAAATAGGGGCTGCGAGGATTGACGGAGAGACGGTCGGGCGGGGTATCGGTCATCGTGGCATCGGGCCTTGGCAGAGAGGATCGGAGGAAAGGGCGAGGCAGCGGGCGTAGTGCCCGCCGCTCACAACCCGCGTTCGGCGAGGAAGGCGCGGAAGGCTTCGGCGTAATCGGGGTGCCAGCGGGAGAGGGGCGGCCGGTTCTCGACGATATCCATCGCCGCCCAGAGCATCCGGGCATTGTCGAGCTCGCGCGACACGTCGTTATCCGGGCAGATGATGTAGAAATCCCCCGCCTCCATGCGCTCGACCATGAAGCGGGTGACCTGCGCGGGCTCCCAGGCGCCGGCCGGCTTGGTGTCGGACCGGGTGAGGCCGGTGAAGGTAAAGCCTGGCACCAGGAGATGAGCGGCGACCGCGCAGCCCGGCCTCTGCCGCAATTCGTGGGCGAGCGCCTCCGTCAGCACCTTCACCCCGGCCTTCGAGACATTGTAGGCGGTATTGCCCGGCGGGCAGGTGATGCCTTGCTTGGAGCCGGTATTGACGATGGCGGCGGGGCCGCCTTGCGCGATCATCGCCGGGGCGAAGATCTGGGTGCCGTGGACGACGCCCATGAGGTTGACGCCGAGGATCGCATCCCAGACCTCGGGCTCGCCGAAGATCTGCCCGGCACCCTCACGCCCGGCATTGTTCATGAGGAAGTGCACCGCCCCGAAGGCGCCGTACGCCTCCTCTTGGAGGTGCTCCACGCTGCCGCGATGGCTGACATCGGTATGCACCGCGATCACCCGGCCCTGACGCCCCTGTTCGTAATTCTCCTCGGAGAGGCGCGTGCCGAGCTTGAACAACACCTCGTCGTTCACATCGGCGAGGCAGAGATGCATGCCGATGGCGGCGCAGAATTCGGCGGTGGCGAGCCCGATGCCGCTGGCGGCGCCGGTTATGACGGCCACGCGGCCGGGCTGGAAGACGGGGTGGGAGGAGGTGGGGAAACCGGCCATGGCGCACCTTGCGGATCGGGTGGGAGCGCGCTCAATCTAGCCCTCCCGCGCCCCTCGGCAAGAGGGCCAAGCCGGGGCCGGGCGCAAAGCGGCCTTATCCTTGGCCGCAAGCAAAAGGGCGCGAAGCTTGCGCCCGCGCCCTTCTGGATCCTGCCGCTTCATCTCGCGGGCAGTGCCCGCGCCCTAGGGGCGCGCGGCGCCTGCCAAGACTGCAGCTGGTCACTCCGCCGTCGGCGCCGCCGCGGCTTCTTCGCCGAGCACGTCCACACGGCCGCCCGCTGCCTCGATCGCCGCCTTGGCCGAGGCCGAGACGCCGGAGACCGCGATGGTGATCGGCCGGGTGACGGCGCCGCGGCCCAGCAGCCGCACGCCCGCCACCTTGGCGAGGTTGACGACACCGGCCGCGCCGAGATCAGCCTCGGTGATCGTCTGGCTGCCGTCGAGCACGCCGACGCTCACCGCATGTTCGAGCAGATCGAGGTTCAGCGGCGCGTAAACCTTGCGCGTCGGGTTCTTGAACCCGCGCTTCGGCAGACGCCGATAGATCGGCAACTGGCCGCCCTCGAAGCCATTGAGGGAGACGCCTTCGCGGGCCTTCTGGCCCTTCACGCCCTTGCCCGAGGTCTTGCCCTTGCCAGAGCCGATGCCGCGGCCGAGGCGCTTGGACTTCGGGCGGGCGCCCGGGTTATCCCGCAGTTCATTGAGCTTCATGGTTCAATCCTCAAGGCCTGACCGGGGTCAGGCCTTCTCCACAACCGTCACAAGATGGGCGACCTTGGCGATCATGCCGCGCACGGAGGGAGTATCCTCCAATTCGCGCACCCGGCCGATCTTGTTGAGGCCGAGCCCGATCAGGGTCGCCTGCTGGCCGGGCTTCTGCCCATTGCCGGAGGCGATCTGCTTCACTGTTACCGTGCGATCAGCCGACATCGGCCACCTCCGCCACGTTCTCGGACGCGCTGTCACGCTTGCCCAGGATATCGGACACCTTCTTGCCGCGCCGCGAGGCGACCGAGCGGGGGCTCGCGCAGTGCTGCAAGGCATCGAAGGTCGCCTTGATCATGTTGTGCGGGTTGCGGCTGCCCATGGACTTGGCCACCACATCACCGATGCCGAGCGTTTCGAGAACGGCGCGCATCGGGCCGCCCGCGATGATGCCGGTGCCGGCCGGGGCCGAGCGCAGAATGACCGAGCCCGCGCCATAATGGCCGAGCACGTCATGATGCAGCGTGCGCCCTTCCTTCATCGGCACGCGGATGAGGCCGCGCTTGGCCCGCTCCGTCGCCTTGCGGATCGCTTCCGGCACTTCGCGCGCCTTGCCGGCGCCGAAGCCGACGCGGCCCTTCTGATCGCCCACCACCACCAGGGCGGCGAAGGCGAAGCGACGGCCGCCCTTCACCACCTTGGCGACGCGGTTGATCGTCACCAGCTTATCGATGAACTCGTCGCCGTGCTCGCGGTCGCGATCGCGATCCCGCTCGCGCCCGCCGCGGCCGCCACCCTCTCTCGGTTCCCGTGCCATTGCTTCGTTCCCCTTAGAAGGCCAGCCCGCCCTCACGGGCGGCATCGGCCAGAGCCTTGACGCGACCATGGTAGAGATAGGCGCCACGATCGAACACAACTTCCTTCACACCAGCGGCAAGAGCGCGCTCGGCCACCAGCTTGCCCACGGCGGCGGCGGCATCGGTATCCGCCCCCGTCTTGAGCGCCGTGCGCAGATCGCGATCGAGCGAGGAGGCGGCAGCGAGCGTGCGGCCGGCCGCGTCGTCGATCACCTGCGCATAGATATGCTTGCTGGAACGAAACACCGACAGCCGCACCCGGCCACCGGACTTCTGGCGCAGCTGGAAGCGCAGGCGCTCCCGCCGACGCGCCCGGAGATCCTGGTTCGCGCTCATTACTTCTTCTTACCTTCTTTCCGGCGGATGGTCTCATCCACGAACTTCACGCCCTTGCCCTTATAGGGTTCCGGCGGACGCTTCGACCGGATTTCGGCCGCAACCTGGCCGACCAGCCGCTTATCCACACCCTCGACCTTGATCGTCGTCGGCTTCTCGCAGGTGATCTTGATCCCCTCGGGGATCGGATAGACCACATCGTGGGAAAAGCCGAGGTTGATCACCAGGTTGGAGCCCTGCACCGCGGCACGATAGCCCGTGCCGTTCACTTCCATCGTCTTGGAAAAGCCGGCCGAGACGCCCTTCACCATATTGGCGATATGGGCGCGCGTGGTACCCCACATCATGCGGGCCGGCGTTTCCTTGGTCTTGGGCGCAACCGTCACCTGCCCGCCCTCGACCTTCGTTTCCACGAGATCGGTGAGCGGCAGGGTGAGCGTGCCGAGCTTGCCCTTGGCCGTCAGGATGTTGTTGGCGATGGCCACCTCAACCCCGGAGGGGATAGCGACCGGATATTTACCTACTCGCGACATTATCTCGGCCCCCCTTAGAAGACCCGGCAGAGGACTTCGCCGCCGACATTGGCGGCGCGGGCCTCTTGATCGCTCATCACGCCGCGCGGCGTGGAGAGGATGGAAACGCCCAGGCCGCTATAGACCCGGGGCAGTTCCTTGATCTTGGAATAGACGCGGCGGCCGGGGCGGGAGACGCGGGTGATCTCCTTGATGACCGGCTGGCCCTCGTTATACTTCAGCTCGATGCGCAGCTGAGCGACGCCGGGGCGCACTTCCTCGGTCGAGAAGCCACGGATGTAGCCTTCACGCTTCAGCACATCGAGCACATTGGCCCGCAGGCGCGAATTGGGCGCCACGCAGCTCGCGTGGTTCGCCCGCTGCGCGTTGCGGATGCGCGTCAGCATATCCCCCAAGGGATCGGACATGGACATGGGTGATCCCTTTCCTTACCAGCTTGCCTTGACCATGCCGGGGATCTGCCCGGTGCTGGCGAGGTCACGCAGCGCGATGCGGCACAGGCGGAACTTGCGGTAGTTGGCGCGCGGCCGGCCCGTCAGTTCGCACCGCAGGCGCACGCGCGTGGCGGAGCCGTTGCGCGGCAGCTGCGCGAGCTTCAGAGTCGCTTCGAAGCGGTCTTCGACCGGGATCTCGCGGTTCTTCACGATCGCTTTCAGAGCCTCACGCTTGGCCTTGTCGCGCGCGGACATCTGCATGCGCTTGGCGTTGCGGTTGACCTGGGAAGTTTTGGCCATCCTGTTTTACCCTCCGGAACCTATCGGCCGACGCGCGAGGCGCTGCCGTGGTTTTCCAAATCTCGTCGAGTTAAGCTCAGTTAGCGAAGGGAAGATCAAAACCCTTAAGCAGGGCCTTGGCTTCCGCGTCGGTCTTCGCCGTGGTCACGAACACGATGTCCATGCCGCGGATCGCGTCCACCTTGTCGTAGACGATTTCCGGGAAGATGATCTGCTCGCGCACACCCATGGCGAAATTGCCGCGGCCGTCGAAGCCCTTGCCGGTGATGCCGCGGAAATCGCGCACGCGCGGCAGCGCGATCGTCACCAGACGGTCCAGGAACTCATACATACGGTCCGCGCGCAGCGTCACCTTGCAGCCGATCGGCAGGCCCTTGCGGATCTTGAAGCCGGCGATCGCCTTCTTGGCCACCGTCTTCACCGGCTTCTGGCCGGAGATCAGCGCCATCTCGGCCACCGCCGCATCGAGCTTCTTCTGGTCCGCCGCGGCTTCGCCGACGCCCATGTTGAGCACGATCTTCTCCAGGCGCGGCACCTGCATCGGATTGGTGTATTTGAACTCGTCCTGCAACTTCGCGCGCACAACTTGGTTGTAATGCGCGTGCAGCCGCACCTTGGTCTTCACGTCGCTCACCCTTCGGCTCCTCAGCTCTCGATGAGTGAACCGGACTTCTTGGCGACACGCACCTTGCGGCCGTCCTCCAGAATCCGGAACCCCACCCGGGTCGGCTGATCGCTCTTCGGATCGATCAGCATAAGATTGGACAGGTCGATCGCGCGCTCGCGGCGGACAAGACCGCCCTGCTCGCCGACGCGGCTCGCCTTCTGGTGCTTCACCGCAACCGCCACGCCCTCGACCACCGCGCGGTTCAGCTTCGGCTGAACCTCACGGACTTCGCCCCGCTTGCCGCGATCGGCGCCAGAAATGACGACGACGCGGTCCCCTTTGCGAATACGCGCGGCCATATCAGATCACCTCCGGCGCGAGGCTGATGATCTTCATGAACTTGCGGGCGCGCAGCTCGCGCACGACGGGCCCGAAGATACGCGTGCCGATCGGCTCCATCTGCTTGTTGATGAGCACGGCGGCATTGCGGTCGAAGCGGATGGCGCTGCCATCGGCGCGGCGCACCGGGAAAGCCGTGCGCACGATCACCGCCTGGTGCACGTCGCCCTTCTTCACCTTGCCGCGCGGAATGGCATCCTTCACGGCGACGACGATGACATCGCCGACCGAGGCCGTCTTGCGCTTGGACCCGCCGATCACCTTGATGCACTGCACGCGGCGCGCACCGGAATTATCGGCGACATCGAGATTGGTCTCGGGGTGGATCATGGAAGCCTCCTCAACCCTGGGCCGGAGCGGCGGCAGCAGCGAGATTCTCGCCGTTCCGCTCGATCACGATCCACGCCTTACGCTTGCTGATCGGCGGGCATTCCTCGATCCGAACCAGGTCGCCAGGCTTGCACAGGTTTTCCTCGTCATGTGCGGCATAACGCTTCGACCGACGAATGAACTTCTTGTACAGCGGGTGCATGACGCGACGCTCGACCAAGACCGTCACGGTCTTGTCCATCTTATCGCTTACCACCCGCCCTGACAGGACGCGCCTAGACATCGCCCTAAACTCCTCAGGCCTTGGCGGAAGCGCGGGCGCGCTCCGCGATGATGGTTTTCACACGGGCGATCTCACGACGCACCGTCTTCACGCGAGCCACGTTTTCCGACTGGCCAGTCGCGCGCTGGAACCGCAGGTTGAACTGCTCGCGGTGCAGATCGACGAGCTGGCTCTCCAACTCGTCCGGGGACTTCGCCCGGATATCGCTCGCTACCTTGTTCGCCATGATCACGCCTCCCCGATACGGGTGACGAATTTGGTCTTGATCGGCAGCTTCGCCGCCCCAAGCGTCAGCGCCTGCTGCGCGATTTCGGGGGAGACGCCGTCGATCTCGAACATGATCCGGCCAGGCTTGACCCGAGCCACCCAAAACTCGGGGCTGCCCTTGCCGGAGCCCATACGCACTTCGGCGGGCTTCGCCGAAACGGGGACATCCGGGAAGATGCGGATCCACACGCGGCCGGCACGCTTCATATGGCGCGTGATGGCGCGGCGCGCAGATTCGATCTGGCGAGCGGTGATCCGCTCCGGCTCCAGGGCCTTGAGGCCGAAGGCGCCGAAGGTGAGCTGCGTGTTACCCTTGGCGAGGCCGTGAATGCGGCCCTTGTGCGCCTTGCGGTATTTCGTGCGCTTGGGAGAAAGCATTGTTCCAATCCAATCCTTACCGCTGCGGCGCCTGTTCGGCGGCCTTGCGGTCCTGCGCCATCGGATCGTGCGCCAGGATCTCGCCCTTGAAGATCCAGACCTTCACGCCGCATGTCCCGTAGGTCGTCTTCGCGGTGGCCACACCATAATCGATGTCGGCGCGGAGCGTGTGCAGCGGCACCCGGCCCTCACGATACCATTCCATGCGGGCGATTTCGGCGCCGCCGAGACGGCCGCCGCAATTGATGCGGATGCCCTGGGCGCCAAGCCGCATGGCGGACTGCACGGCCCGCTTCATCGCGCGGCGGAAAGCAACGCGCCGTTCCAGCTGCTGAGCGATATTCTCGGCCACCAGCGTCGCATCGATCTCGGGCTTGCGGATCTCCATGATGTTGAGCGAGACCTCGGCCTTCGCCATCGTGGTGAGATCCTTGCGCAGAACCTCGATATCCTGGCCCTTTTTGCCGATGACGACGCCCGGCCGCGCGGCATAGATCGTCACGCGCGGCTTCTTCGCCGGCCGCTCGATCACGACGCGGGAAACGCCGGCGCCCGACAGCTTCTTGCGCAGATGCGCACGCAGCTTGAGGTCTTCATGCAGCAGCTTGGAATAATCGCGGCCGGCGAACCAGCGGCTTTCCCAGGTGCGGTTGATACCGAGGCGAAGGCCGATCGGATTGACTTTATGACCCATCTTAAACGGCCTCCTGCTCGGTCGCCGCGGCTTCCTGAGCGCGCTCTGCAACCACGATCTTGAGGTGGCTGAACCACTTCTCCACCCGGGCGGCGCGGCCGCGGCCGCGGGCATGGAAGCGGCGCATCACGATGGAGCGGCCGACTTCCGCCTTCGTCACCACCAGACGATCGACATCGAGCTGATGATTGTTCTCGGCATTGGCGATCGCGCTCTGCAAGGCCTTGCGCACGTCGTTCGCGATGCGGCGCTTGCTGAAGGTCAGCTGCGCGACGGCGACGGCGGCGGGCTTGTTGCGGATCATGCCGGCGACAAGGTTCAGCTTGCGGGGGCTCACGCGCAGGTTGGACACCAGCGCCTGAGCCTCGGTCTCGGCGAGACCACGGGGATGTTTCGGCTTGCTCATCGGATCAGCCCCGCTTCGCCTTCTTATCGGCCGAGTGGCCCGTGAAGGTACGCGTCGGCGCGAACTCGCCGAACTTGTGCCCGACCATATTCTCATTGACCTGGACGGGCAGGAACTTGTGCCCGTTGTAGACGCCGAAGGTGAGCCCGATGAACTGGGGCAGGATCGTCGACCGGCGGGACCAGATCTTGATGATTTCATTGCGGCCCGAGGCGCGTGCGGCCTCGGCCTTGTTCAGGAGGTACCCGTCTACAAACGGGCCTTTCCAAACGGAGCGTGACATGGACTCAGCCCTTGCTCTTGTTGCGCCGGCGGATGATCAACTTGTCCGTCCGCTTGTTAACGCGAGTCTTGTAACCCTTGGTCGGCTTGCCCCAAGGCGTGACCGGATGGCGGCCACCCGAGGTGCGGCCTTCGCCACCACCATGCGGGTGATCGACCGGGTTCATGACGACGCCGCGGTTATGCGGGCGCCGACCGAGCCAGCGGGAGCGGCCCGCCTTGCCGATATGGATGTTCGAATTGTCCGGGTTGGAGACGGCACCGATCGTCGCCATGCACTCCGCCCGCACCACGCGCAGCTCACCCGACATCAGCTTGATCTGGGCGTAGCCCACATCCTTGCCGACGAGCTGGGCGAAAGTCCCGGCCGAACGGGCGACCTTGCCGCCAGCACCCGGCTTCATCTCGATATTGTGGATGATCGTGCCGACCGGAATCGCTGCCATCGGCATCGCATTGCCCGGCTTGATATCCGCCCGCTGGCCCGAGACCACGGTATCACCCACCGCCAGGCGCTGCGGCGCCAGGATATAGGCAAGCTCGCCATCCTGATACTTGATCAGGGCGATGAAGGCGGTGCGGTTCGGATCGTATTCCAGCCGCTCGACAGTCGCCGGCACGTCGAACTTGCGCCGCTTGAAATCGACGATGCGATAGCTCTGCTTGTGTCCGCCGCCGCGGAACCGCACCGTGGTGCGGCCGTGATTGTTGCGACCGCCCGAGGAGGACTTGCCGACCGTGAGGCCCTTCACCGGCTTGCCCTTCCACAGCCCCTCGCGGGAGACAAGGACGGTGCCGCGGAGGCTCGGGGTGACGGGATTAAATTGCTTCAGCGCCATGATCTATTCCTCAGAGCCTCAAGCGATGCTCGTCGTGAAGTCGATCGACTGGCCATCCGCCAGCTGCACGATCGCCTTCTTCACATCCGCGCGCTGGCCCGGCCGGCCGCGGAACCGCTTCGTCTTGCCCTTGGTGACCATCGTGTTCACCGCGAGCACCTTGACGCCGAACAGCGTCTCGACCGCGGTCTTGATCTCGGGCTTGGTCGCCCCGATCGCGACGCGGAAGGACACCTGGCTCCGCTCGGTCAGAACGGTCGCCTTCTCGGTGATCACCGGGCTGCGGATGACGTCGTAGATCGCCTCGCGGGACATCTTCTCGGCGCGCTTGCGCGCGGCAAAACCGGGGGTGCTCATGCTGCCTTCTCCGTCGCGGGCACGCTCTTGTCGGCGAGACGCGCCGTCAAACCTTCGAGCCCGGCCGCGGTGACGACCAGCACGTCGTGGCGGAGAATGTCGAGGACATTCGCGCCGACCGTCGGCAGCACATCGACGCCCGGAATGTTGCGGCTGGCGCGCAGGAAGCCGGCATCGACATCGGCATCGACGAAGAGCGCCGAGCTGAGGCCGAGCGCACGCAGCTTCACCGTCAGCTCCCGCGTCTTCTCGACGCCGGCGGCACGGTCGATCACCACGAGCTTGCCCTCCGCCTGCTTCTGGGAGAGCGCGGAGATGAGGCCGAGGCGGCGCACCTTCTTCGGCAGGTCGTAGCCATGGTCGCGCACGACCGGGCCATGCACCACGCCGCCGGTGCGGAACTGCGGCGCCCGCAGGCTACCCTGGCGGGCATTACCCGTGCCCTTCTGGCGATAGGGCTTCTTGGTGGTGCCGGAAACTTCCGACAGGCCCTTCACCTTATGGGTGCCGGCGCGGCGCTTCGCCTGCTGCCAATGCACCACACGCGCCATGATATCGGCCCGCGGGGTCGCGGCGAAGATCTCGTCGGCGAGTTCGGCCGTGCCGGCCGTGCCGTTATCGAGGGTTTTGATGTCGATCTGCATCTCGCTATCCTCAACCCACCAGCGCGGCGGGATAGGCGGCATCCGCCGGGCGCGCGCGCTTGATCGCGTCACGCACCAGCACATAGCCACCGCGGGCACCGGGAACCGCGCCCTTGACCATGACCAGCCCACGCTCGACATCGACGCCGGCAACCTCGAGGTTGAGGGTCGTGATGCGATCCTGGCCGAGATGGCCCGCCATCTTTTTGTTCTTGAAGGTCTTGCCGGGATCCTGCCGGTTACCCGTCGAACCCAGGCTACGATGGCTGATGGAGACGCCGTGGCTCGCTTCGAGACCGCGGAAGTTCCAACGCTTCATGCCACCGGCGAAGCCCTTGCCCTTCGAGATGCCGCACACGTCGATCTTCTGCCCGACGGTGAAATGCGCCGGCGAAATGACCGCGCCCGGTTCGAGCAGCGCATCTTCGGCCACGCGGAACTCGACGAGCTTCTTCGCCGGCTCCACCTTCGTCTTGGCGAAGTGGCCGCGGTTCGGCTGGCTGACGTTCTTCACCTTGGCGAGACCGAAGCCCAGCTGGACTGCGGTATAGCCATCGGTTTCCTGGCGACGGGTGGTGACCACCCGCACCTGGTCGAGGTGCAGAACAGTGACGGGAACATGGCTCCCGTCCTCCTTGAAAAGCCGGGACATGCCCAGCTTCTTGGCGATCACTCCGGTGCGCATAGAGGCGGTCTTTCCAGGCTCAGATCTTGATCTCGACATCGACGCCCGACGCGAGGTCGAGCTTCATGAGCGCGTCCACCGTCTGCGGCGTCGGCTCGACGATATCGAGGAGGCGGCGATGGGTCCGGATCTCGAACTGCTCGCGGCTCTTCTTATCAACATGAGGGGAGCGGTTCACGGTGAACCGCTCAATGTGCGTCGGCAAGGGGATCGGGCCGCGAACCCGGGCACCTGTACGCTTCGCCGTGTTCACGATCTCCTTGGTGCTGCTATCCAGCACGCGGTGATCATACGCCTTCAGGCGAATGCGGATGTTTTGATTGTCCATCTTCAGGCTTCCAGTTTCGCGGCCTCAATCACGTCCCACTCAGTCTTACGCGGTCACCTTCGCAACCACGCCGGCGCCGACGGTGCGGCCACCTTCGCGGATCGCGAAACGCAGACCGTCATCCATGGCGATCGGCGCGATCAGCTCGACATCCATGGAGACGTTGTCGCCCGGCATCACCATCTCGGTGCCTTCGGGCAGGGTGACCACGCCCGTCACGTCGGTCGTGCGGAAGTAGAACTGCGGGCGGTAGTTGGTGAAGAACGGCGTGTGGCGGCCACCCTCTTCCTTGGTGAGGATGTAGGCCTCGGCCTTGAACTTCGTGTGCGGCGTGATCGAGCCGGGCTTGGCGAGAACCTGGCCACGCTCGACGTCTTCACGCTTCGTGCCGCGCAGCAGCGCACCGATGTTGTCGCCGGCCTCGCCCTGATCGAGCAGCTTGCGGAACATTTCGACGCCCGTGCAGATCGTCTTCTGCGTGGTGCGGATGCCGACGATCTCGATTTCGTCGCCAACCTTGAGGATGCCGCGCTCGATACGACCGGTGACGACGGTGCCACGGCCAGAGATCGAGAACACGTCTTCGATCGGCATCAGGAAGGGAAGATCCTTCGGACGCTCCGGCTGCGGGATGTATTCGTCAACCGTCTTCATCAGCGCCAGGATCGCCTGCTCACCGAGTTCCGGCTGCTTGTCTTCCAGCGCGCAGAGGGCGGAGCCCTTGGTGATGGGGATATCGTCGCCGGGGAACTGGTAGGAGGAAAGCAGCTCGCGCACTTCCATCTCCACGAGTTCGAGCAGCTCCGGATCGTCCACCATGTCCACCTTGTTCATGAACACGACGAGCGCCGGCACGCCGACCTGGCGGGCAAGAAGGATGTGCTCGCGGGTCTGCGGCATCGGGCCGTCAGCCGCAGAGACCACGAGGATCGCGCCGTCCATCTGCGCCGCGCCCGTGATCATGTTCTTCACGTAGTCGGCATGGCCCGGGCAATCGACATGCGCGTAGTGGCGGTTGGCGGTCTCGTATTCCACATGCGCGGTCGAGATCGTGATGCCACGGGCGCGCTCTTCAGGCGCCTTGTCGATCTGGTCATAGGCGGTGAAGGTCGCGCCACCAGCCTTGGCCAGCACCTTGGTGATGGCGGCTGTTAGCGAGGTCTTGCCATGGTCCACGTGACCGATGGTGCCGATGTTGCAGTGAGGCTTGTTACGCTCAAATTTGGCCTTAGCCATCGTCTTCTCTCCGTGAGCCGACTTGCTACCGACGTGTTAGGTCTGAACAGTGTTACCAGCGGTAATGGCTGAAAGCCTTGTTGGCTTCGGCCATCCGATGGGTATCTTCGCGCTTCTTCACGGCGGCGCCGCGATTGTTCACGGCATCCAACAATTCGTTGGAAAGCCGATCCTCCAAGGTGTGCTCGCCGCGCTTGCGCGCCGAGTCGATGATCCACCGGATCGCCAGAGCCTGGCGACGCTCGGTGCGCACTTCGACGGGCACCTGATAGGTGGCGCCGCCGACGCGACGTGAGCGCACCTCAACGGTGGGCTTCACATTGTCCAGCGCCTCGTGAAAGAGGCGCACCGGGTCGGCGCCGGCACCGCCACGCTTCTTCAGCGTGTCGAGCGCGCCGTAGACGATCCGCTCGGCCGTGGACTTCTTGCCGTCATACATCAGCACGTTCATGAAACGGGTGATGACGACATCGCCGAACTTGGCGTCCGGGAGAATTTCGCGCTTGACCGCGCGGTGACGACGACTCATGACCGAACCCCTTACTTCGGACGCTTCGCGCCGTAGAGCGAACGGCGCTGGCGGCGCTTGGCGATGCCCTGGGTATCGAGCACACCGCGCAGGATGTGATAGCGGACGCCGGGAAGATCCTTCACGCGGCCGCCACGGATCAGGACGACGCTATGTTCCTGAAGGTTGTGGCCTTCGCCGGGGATGTAGCTCACCACCTCATAGCCATTGGTGAGGCGCACCTTGGCGACCTTACGAAGCGCCGAGTTCGGCTTCTTCGGGGTCGTGGTATAGACGCGCGTGCAAACGCCGCGCTTCTGCGGGCAGCCCTGCAGAGCCGGCACTTTGTTGCGCGCCTTATTGGGTTCGCGCCCCTTAGCAATCAACTGGTTGATCGTCGGCATAGACCTCGTTTCCGATCTTCACATCCCCGCCAAGGCCGACCCGTATCCGCACAGAAGCCCGCCCCACGGGGGATAACCCCCGCATGCGGACTGTTCCTCGCCGCGGTCTGAGCCAGGGCTTGCCCTGGCGGCTCCGCAGCGGCGGATGATGCGTTTACGGGCCTGAACCCAGACGTCTCTGTCTGGGGTCCGGCCGAGGGCGCGATACCTACGGGGAGGGGGGGCAGGAGTCAAGCACATGACAAGCTTGTCTGACGCGCGAAGCCCCCGGCCGCCGTGAAGGTGCTATGCGTCCCCGGCGGCCCAACCGCCAGCAGCGTTCGCCCGCGCCTCCCCCCTCGACGGGGAGCGCCTGCGCCGGGATAATCTCGTCTGCCCCAGGCTAAAACCGCGGGCCTGCCACCGCCCACCCGGATCGCCGACCGAGACCGCAGGACGAAGGAAGTAGAGAATGAGCCAAGAGGCCCAGGTGCCGGCGGCCGAGAGCGCCACCTCCGCCCCGGATGCGAATATGCTCGCCCATATCAGCATGCGCGGCAATGTGCTCGGCTGGGTCGGGGAATGGCTTGGCGCGCCGGGCAGCGGCCTCGCGATCGAGGCGCTGCTGATGGCCCCGGCGCCGCCGGGGGCCGACCCCGCCGAGCCGCGGCCGGAATACCAACTCATCTATAAGGAGGGGCTGCGCACGCCCTGGACGCTCGCCGGCCAACTCTGCGGCAGCATGGGGCTCGGCCTGCCGGTCTGCGGCGTCCGCTTCCGGCTCAATGCCGATGCCGCCGGCCTCTACCAATGCCGCTACGATGTCGCCTTCACCGGCGGCACCGAGGCGCGGGATCTGTCGGACGGGGAGGCCGCGATCGCGCCAGCGGGCCAGGCGGTGGAGGCGCTCCGCCTCGTCATCGCGCCGCGGGAGGAGCCGGCGCCGCTCATCCTGCTCAATGACATCGACACCACGCGCCCGCCGGCCTGGCGGGATTCCGACCGGCCCGACGATCCGGCGATCCGGCTGCGGCTGGCTTCCCCCGCCTTCCCGACGGCGCCGCCGCAGATCCTGAACGCAGAGAAGATCCCTGCCCAGGCGCGGGCGCTGATGAACCTCTCCTTCGAACGCGGCGTCTTTCAGGAACGCACGGTGCCGCTCCGCATCGTCGAAGGGGCGATCGTGGTGGGGGAGGGCCTCGCCTTCGATCCTGCGCTCAACCTCATCCCCGGCACCGACAACCTCTATTCGGCAAGTGAGGTCGCCGCCGGGCGGGAAGCGGCGCGCGCCGCCCGCGGCAGCGGGGCCATGCGGCATATCGGCGGCTTCAGCCAGCTCTGCACCAGCCGGGCGGCCCATAACTACGGGCATTTCCTGGTGGAGATGTTTCCCAAGGCCTGGCTCGGCGCCCAGTTGCTCGCCCACCGCGCCCCCTCCTTCCTGGTGCAGGACAACGCCATGCTGCCGGTGGTGCGGGAGGCGCTCTCCGCGATCGATATCAACCCCTTCGCGGTGGTGCCGATCGGGCCGGATGCGGTGGAATGCGAAACGCTCGTGCTGCTCGACGGGCTGACCGAGCATGGCGTCTATCAATCCCCGCTCTGCTTCCAGGCACTGCAAAGCCTCGCCGCGCCTGTGCCGGCCGCGCCCTATCGCAAGCTCTTCATCCCCCGCCACGCGCCGCACCGGGCGCTGACCAACCAGGAGGCGGTGGAGGCGGCGATGCGCGAGCGCGGCTTCACCATCGTCGATCCCGGGCGGTACACGCTCGTGGAACAGATCGCCCTTTTCAAGGGCGCCTCGCTGATCGTCGGGCCGCTGGGCGCGGCGCTGACCAATGCCGCCTTCGCGCCGCGCGGCGCGCGGGTGGTGGCGCTGACGCCGCAGAGCTACCCCGATACCTTCTTCTGGTTTCTCTGCCAGCATGCCGGGCTGCAGTATGAGGAGGTGCGCGGCATCGACGTCGCCGGCACACCCGAAATCGAGGAGAGCTGGAACGAGGGCTTCACCCTGAGCGACGACGATATCGCCTATCTCGCGGCCCTCTGAGCGACCGCGATGGACCCCCGCGCCCTGCTCCGGGCGATGTTCGCCGCGGCACTCGAAGCCGCCGATCCCGAGGTCGCGCTGCCGCGCTTTCTCCCCGCCCCGCCGCGCGGGCGGACCCTCGTGCTCGGCGCCGGCAAGGCGGCAGCCGCCATGGCGCGCGCGGTCGAGCGTGCCTGGCCGGCCGAGGCGCCGCTCTCTGGCCTCGTCATCACCCGCTATGGCCACGGCGTCGGGCCGCTGCCCCGTATCGCGGTGGTGGAAGCGAGCCATCCCGTGCCGGATGCGGCGGGGGAGGCGGCAGCGGCGCGCATCCTCAACCTCGCCGGCGGCCTCGGGCCGGATGATCTCGCGCTCTTCCTCATCTCGGGCGGCGGCTCGGCCCTGCTCTCGCTGCCGGCGCCGGGCCTGACGCTGGCCGACAAGCAGGCGGTCAACCGCGCGCTGCTGCGGAGCGGGGCGGCGATCGACGAGATGAACTGCGTCCGCAAGCATCTCTCGGCGATCAAGGGCGGGCGGCTCGCCGCTGCCGCCGCGCCGGCCCGCCTCGTTACCCTCGCGATTTCGGACGTGCCGGGCGACGATCTCGCCGTGATCGCCTCTGGCCCGACGGTGCCGGACCCCTCGACGCTCGCCCAGGCGCGCGGGGTCGTCACCCGCTATCGGCTGGATCTGCCGCCCGCGGTCGCCGCCCATCTCGCCGACCCCTCGGCCGAAACGCCGAAGCCCGGCGATGCCGCCTTCGCCCGCGCCGAGGCGCATCTCATCGCGAGCCCCCGCGCCTCGCTCGAAGCGGCCGCGGCGGTCGCCCGGGCGGCCGGGGTGACGCCCCTGATCCTCGGCGATGCGATCGAAGGGGAAGCGGCGGAGGTCGCCCGCGTCATGGCGGCGATCGCCAAGCACTGCGCCGGGCATGGCGAGCCGGCCCCACCGCCCTGCGCGCTCATCTCCGGCGGCGAGACGACGGTGACGGTGCGAGGCCAGGGCCGCGGCGGACGCAACGCCGAATTCCTGCTCGCCCTCGCCGTCGCCCTCGGCGGCCATCCCGCCATCCACGCGATCGCCTGCGACACGGATGGAATCGACGGCACGGAGGAGAATGCCGGCGCCCTCCTCGGCCCGGAGAGCCTCGCCCGCGCGACGGCCCTGGGGCTCGATCCGCGCGCCATGCTCGCCGATAATGACGGCTACAGCGTCTTCGCAGCCCTCGGCGATCTCGTCGTCACCGGGCCGACGCTGACCAATGTGAACGATTTCCGGGCGATCCTGATCACCGGCGCCGGATAAGCCGGGGCCGAGAAAAAAGCGGGCGCCGAACGCGAGGGGACAAGACGAAGACAATGAGCGAGACGAGCAACGCCGGCAGTTCTGGCCGCTTCGCCGGGCAGGCCGCCATTATCACCGGGGGGGCGAGCGGCATCGGCCTCGCCGCCGCCGCGCGTATCGCCGCCGAAGGCGGACGGGTCAGCCTTTGGGACCGCGATGCCGCGCGCCTCGCCGCGGCGCAGGTGGAAGCGGGAGCGGCGGATATCCAGGCGCTCGACATCGCCGACCCCGAGGCCGTCCGGCGCGCGGCGGCGGCGGCGGAAGCGGCGCTCGGCCGGGTCGACATTCTCGTCTGCAGCGCCGGCATCACCGGCCCGACCGTGCCGGTCGCGGAGTTTCCCGAAGCCGACTGGCGGCAGGTGATCGAGATCAACCTCAACGGCGTCTTCTACTGCAACAAGGCGGTGCTGCCGGCGATGACCCGCGGCGGCTATGGGCGGATCGTCAATATCGCCTCGATCGCCGGCAAGGAGGGCAACCCCAACGCCTCCGCCTATAGCGCCTCCAAGGCCGGCGTCATCGGATTGACCAAATCGCTCGGCAAGGAACTTGCCAAGACCGAGATCCGGGTGAATGCCATCACGCCCGCCGCCGTCCGCACCGCGATCTTCGCCCAGATGCCGCAGGCGCATATCGACTTCATGCTGTCCAAGATCCCGATCGGGCGCTTCGGCGAAGTGGCGGAGGTGACGAGCCTGGTCTGCTGGCTGGCGAGCCGCGAGGCCTCCTTCACCACCGGCGCCGTCTTCGACATCTCGGGCGGCCGCGCGACCTATTGATTATCCCGCAGCCACAGCGGCCGGCTTGCCGAGCCCCTGCTGCGAGAACACCAGCCGCCGATCGTGCAGCGCGGCGACGCTCTCGCGATGGGCGATGGAGATCACGGTTGTCTTCGGCAGGCGCTCCTTGATGAGGCGGTAGAGGCTGGCCTCACCTTCGGGGTCGAGACTTGCCGTCGCCTCGTCCAGGAAGAGCCAGTCTGGCTGCACGAGAAGCGCGCGGGCGACCGCCAGCCGCTGCTGCTCCCCACCCGAAAGGGCCTGCGCCCAGCCGCGATGCTCTTCGAGCGCCGGGATGAGATGGGCGAGACCGCAGGCGGTCAGCACCTCCTCCAGCGCGTCGTCCGGTACGGTCTTGGGGTCGAGCGGGTAGGTCGCTGCCCGGCGCAGCGTGCCGAGCGGCATATAGGGGCGCTGGGGCAGGAAGAGGCAGCGCCCGGCAGGCAGCGTGATCGTGCCGTCCGCATAAGGCCAGATGCCGGCAAAAGCGCGGAAGAGCGTGGACTTGCCCGAGCCGGAGGCGCCCGTGATGACAAGCGACTGGCCGGGCGAGAGCCGGAGTGTCGCATCCTCCAGCAGCTTGCGGCCATCAGGAAGTGCGAGCGTCACATCCTCCATCACAAGCTCCGCGCCGTCGCGGCGCATCCGCGCGCCATCGGCCATATGCGCCCGCGCCTCGTCCATCGAACGGCGGAAGGTGCCGAGACGTTCGACCGTCGCGCTCCAGGAGGCGAGGCTCGGATAGTTCGAGACGAACCAGGAGAGCGCACCCTGCACCTGGCCGAAGGCACTCGAAATACGGGTTAGGCCACCGAGTGGCATGGCGTGAGAGAAGTAGCGCGGTGCCGCAACCACGATGGGGAAGACGCTCGCGATCTGCGCATAGCCATTGGTGAGCAGGTTGAGCGCGCGGGTCCGCCGCATGATCTGCCACCAGTTTTCGACAATGAAGCGGAAGCGTCCGCGAAGTTCCCCCCGCTCCTCGTCCTCGCCCTCGTAGAGCGCGACACCCTCGGTATTCTCCCGCAGGCGCATCAGCGCGAAGCGGAAATCCGCCTCGACGCGCTGCTGGCGGAAGGTGAGCCCGACCAACTGCCGGCCGACGAGATGGGTCAGCCAGGTGCCGATAACGGAGTAGATGAGCGCGACCCAGACCATGTAGCCGGGGATCGAGATACCGAAGAGCTTGATGGGGCCGGAGAGCAGCCAGAGGATGCCGAGGAAGCTGAACAGCGTCACAACATTCGAAATGAGATCGACGCTGAGGCTCAGCGTCGCGCTGACGAACTCCGAGATGTCCTGGCTGATACGCTGATCCGGGTTGTCCGTCCCCTCATCCGCTAGCCGCGACGTCAGGCTCATGCGGTAATAGGTGCGATCGCCGATCCAGTCGTCGAGGTAGCGGGCGGTGAGCCAGCGGCGCCAGCGGATCTGCAGCCACTGGCTGAGATAGACCGCATAGACCGCGACCAGGATGAACACCGCCGCAAGCTCGCAGAAGCCCGGCAGGAATCCGTGCTGGGTCTTTTTGTAGAAGAAGAGCAGCTGAATGAAGGTTTTCCAGTCATAGGCCTGGATTGCGTCAAAGAAGGCGCCATTCCAGTAGTTCAGCACGACGTTCATGCCGACGAGGGCGAGGTTGAGGATGAGTGTGCCGGCGAGGAGGGCGAAGGCGCTCCACCGCTCCTCGGAGCGGAAATAGGGCGCTGAGAGATACCAGGCATCCCGCAGGATGGGGCCGATCTTATAGAAGGCGCGGCGCATCGGCAGCCCCTAGCCGAGCGCCGGGGGCGTGGGTTCCGGCGTTGCGGCATCGGCGGGCGCCGCAGCCTTCAGCCGCAGCCGGATGACGCCGCGCAAGGCCGCGGGCTCGACCGGCTTGCCGTGGCGGAGGATCTCGATCCGCCCGGCCTCGGCCAGCCTGCGGGCGGCGGCGCGGATATGGCCGAGCAGCGGCCGCCAATCCTCGGCAAGCGCCTGCGCGACATCGGAGGGGGTGAAGGACTTGCCCACCCCGTGCTGCTGCGCCATGCCGAGGATGGTCTCCTCATAACGGGCCCCGGCCTCGATGGGCCGGGGCGGCTCAGCCGATTTGCCCCGGTCCGCCGCCTCGTTCTGTTTCTCGATCATGGTCCCGCGCACGCATCCTCTTCCGGCTCGAAAGCCCAGAGGCAAGTAACCACGGCAGGCTCACGCCGTCACGATCCCGGGGATGTCTTTTCTGTAAGGCCCCGGCGCTTTAGACGGTTTTGGCCCAGGAATGGTCATACGCCAGCCCATCCTCGTGAAAGGCGTTCATCGGATGCTCGGGTCGGGCCGCCACCCGGCCCGGCGCCCCGGGGTGCGGCAAAACGCGCGGCGGGCGGGCCGCCGTGCGCCTGCGATGATGCGGCGGCTCGCCGCTCGCGCTCGCCCAGGCATGGCCATGCACCAGCCCGTCATCATGATCCGCCATACGATCCTCCCTCATCTCAGCGATGGTGAAGTTTTAACAGTTCTCTTCGAGGATGAGCGACTAATCCCTGGCGTTCCGCGGCAATATGGTTGTTAATCGCACGTAAGGCCACGGCGTTTTGTAAAGGCTGTAAACGCATGTCCCGTACCGCGATCGGGCGGACCCTCCGCCGGCTGCGCATGGAGAGGGGGCTTTCCCAGCAGGCGCTGGCGGTGCGTCTCGGCATCTCGGCGAGCTACCTCAATCTTATCGAGCATGATCAGCGGAAGATCACCGCGACGCTGCTGATCAAGCTGGCGGAAACCTTGCAGGTCGATCTCGCGGCCCTTTCGGGCAAGGAAGAGCGGCAGCTCGAGGCGGGCCTGCGGGAGGTTTTCGCCGATGCCCTGCTCGGCGCCGAACCCGTGCCGGAGGCGGAGCTTGCGGCGCTGGCCGCCCTGCCCAATGCGGCGCGCGCCATTCTCGCCCTCTATCGGGCCTGGCGGGTCTCATCGGAAGATGCGAGCGGCATCGCGCTGCCCTCTGGCCGGCGGGTGCTGCTGCCGACCGAGGAGGCACGGGATGCCTTTCATGAACGCGCCAACCATTTCCCCGAAATCGAGGCGGTGGTGGAGGCGATCGGCTCCGGCCTGGCCGCGGCGCCCGCCGAAATGAACCACGCGGTCGCCTCGTCGCTCCGCCGCCGGCACAACGTCTCCGTGCAGGTCGCGGCCCTGCCGGATGCGCTCCGCCGCTACGATCCCGTCACCCGCAGCCTCACCCTTTCCGAGCAGTTGCCCCGCGAAAGCCGCGGCTTCCACATGGCCTTCCAACTCATGCTGCTGGAGGCGCGCGAGGCCGTTGAGCAGACGGTCTCCGCCTTCAGCCCGAGCACGCCGGAAGCCGCCTCGCTGATCCGTATCGGCCTGCTCAACTATGCCGCCGGCTGCCTGCTGATGCCCTACGGACCGTTCCTCGCCGCGGCGCGCAGCCTGCGCCACGATGTGGAGTTGCTGGCGGCGCGCTTCTGCGTTTCCTTCGAGCAGGCCTGCCACCGCCTCTCGACGCTGCAGCGGCCGGGCGACCGCGGCCTGCCCTTCTTCTTCCTGCGCACCGACCCCGCCGGCAACGTCTCGAAGCGGTTTTCGGCTGCGGGCTTTCCCTTCGCCCGCTACGGCGGCTCCTGCCCGCGCTGGGTGGTGCATTCGGCGATGACGACGCCAGGGCAGATCCGTGTGCAGGTGGCGGCGCTGCCCGATGGCGGCACCTTCCTCTGCTTCGCCCGTACCGTCTCGCGCCCCGCCGCGCGGTGGGGCGAGCCCAAGCCCCTGCACGTCATCGCGATGGGCTGCGAGGTTCAGCATGCACCGGCGCTCGTCTATGCCGATGGTCTCGATCTCGAAAGCGCCGCGGTCGGCATCGGGCTCTCCTGCCGCCTGTGTGACCGACCGAATTGCCGCAGCCGCGCCTTCCCGCCGCTCGACCACCGCCTAGCACTCGATCCGCTGACGCGCGGCGAGAGTCCCTATCGTTTCGAGCCTCCCAAAATCCGTAAGCCCGGCCCGTCATTCACAGATCAGTAATGGCCAGCCTCTAGAATTGTATGAAGATTAACGCATCTCGGATGACGAACCATCGGCCACAAGCCCCTTTCTGCCAATCCCATGCCGCCGCTGGGCAGCGACCATATCGAACGGCGGCTTGCCGCTGACGCGCGCCTCAACCCGGCTCGTGATGGCCTCGTGCTGGAGTTTCATCCCCGGCACTGCCTGAGAACCGGCCGGCTGCTTGCGGTTGAGGCTATTCCGCGCTGGCCGCACCGGCTGAGCCCGAGCTTCGCTCTGGCAGCGCCGACGAGCAGCATGGCCGAACGGCATCCCGGCCGTGTTCTCGGCGTCACCCTGCTGCAGATGGCCTGTTCCGAAGCGGCGAGTTGGCGCGGCGGCGGCGCGCGCCTTTCTCTCCGCCTGCCCGCCCCCTTGCCGAGCAGCGAGGAGATCTGCCTCCAGGTCTCCGCCGTTCTGGCGGAAACCGGCCTGCCGCCGGAGCGGCTGGAACTCGCCTTGCCGGAAACCTTCTCCCTGTCTCTGGACGAGGACGCCGCCCTCGCCTTCGCCGTGCTGCGGGATAACGGGGTCAATCTCCTGCTCGACGAATTCGGCCATGCGGTGGCCAGCCTCATCGCGCTCCGCGACATGCCGCTGACCGGCATGAAGATGGATCGGCTGATGCTGCGCAGCCTGCCAGCGGACGAAGCCAATCTCGCCATCATCCAGGCCGCGGTGCGCACGGCGCATGTGATGGGCCTCAGCGTCTGCGCCGATGGCGTCGATCGGGAAGACCTCAAGCAGGCGCTCCGCCTCATGGAGATCGACGAAGGCCAAGGCCTGGCCTTCAGCCCGCCGCTGACAGCCGAAGAGGTGCGGGACTATGTCGCCGCCTGGACGAGCCCGGCCGCCGTCTGACCATCGTCGAGGCGCCGCGCGCGACCTTACCCCCCTCAACTGCGGTCAGGGTTCGACCGCACCTTTCAGCCGATCGCCGGCCGCCGCAACCGCACCGTGAGCAGGCCGAGGCAGAGCAGCGCATAGAGCAGATCCATCGTCGCGAAGGAGAGCGGCAGGCCGGGGATGAGAAAGCTCGGCGCATCGCAGGGCTTGGCCGGCCGCGCCGGCAGCCGTGCCATCAGCTGGCTGAGGTTTGTGGTCAGCAGGTTGGAGGCATTGCATTCCGGCAGCGGGCTCGGCCACCAGCCATGCTCCACGCCGACATGGACGAAGGCGATGGCGACATTGGCCGAGAGCGCGAGGAGCGCGAGCCAGAGCAGGGCGCGGCGAAGGCCGCGGGGCAGACCAGCGGGCAGCAGCAGTCCGAGCAGGCCGAGGGCGACCAGAATCCGGTAGGGCCAGCGCTCCCACAGGCATAGCTCGCATGGCACCATGCCGAGCAGATCCTGCGCGCCGTAGGCGAGAAGCAGGGCGGCAAGCCCCGCGAGCAGAAGAAAGCCGGCGGTCCGGCGATCGGCGGAAATCTGGGTCATGCGGCGGTTATCGGCCGGGGCCGACTGGCTGCCAACTCCCCCCTGGGCGCGGCCAGTGCAGAGCAGCGCGCTAAAACCGCTTGGTTTTATGCGCCATTCGGGCGATACGCTCGAAAACCCGCCTCGACAACATGGTCCACCCCTTTCGGCGCAGGAGCGATGTCGGCCTTCGTAATGTTCCTGACAGCGGCGCTGCGCCATCCTGTCCTGCAAGCGCTGTCCATCATCGGGGGAACCTTCATCCTGGAAGATGCCGCCACCGTCATCACCGCGATCGAGGTTCAGGCGGGGAGCATCCCGCTCGAAATCGGCCTGGGCTCGCTCTATGCCGGCATCATCCTGGGCGATCTCGGGCTCTACGGCCTCGGCCGGATCGCCGCCGTCATTCCCTGGATGGAACGCTTCGTGCCGCATCGCCGGCGCGACATGGGGCGGGACTGGCTGAACGGCCGCCTTGCCCGGGTTATCTTCATCAGCCGCTTCATTCCGGGCCTGCGGCTCCCCACCTACACGACGTGCGGCTTTCTCAAGACCTCCTTTCTGGTCTTCGCGCTGGCCGCGATCGTCGCCACCCTTATCTGGACGAGCCTTCTCTTCACGGTCTCCATGAAGATCGGCCATTACCTGGTGGCTTATCTCGGCATCTGGCACTGGGCCGGCATTGCCGTTCTCGTCATCGTCTTGCTGGGCGCGAGCCACCTGCTCGCCCGGCAGCTGAAGGGGAACCAGACGACGTGAGCGACTTCTCAGCCTCGACCCTCCTTTCGCATCTGCGCCGCAAGCCGCGGCGCCGGGCTGAGCGGATCACCTCCTTCTTCGAATTCTGGCCGGGCTGGATCGCCTATTTCCCGATCGTGCTGCAATGGATCGGCCTTGGCATCCGCTACGGCAACCCGATCCTGGCAACGGCAGCCAATCCCGGCATCGAGGCGGGGGGGCTCTGCGGCGAATCGAAACAATCCATCCTCGACCAGATCAGCGGCGCGGCGCGCGACTGGATCGCGCCCTACACCGTCGCCTCCACCGGGGCCTATGCCGAGTCGAACGACCTCGCGGTCGCCGAAGGCGCCATGCGCGCCACCGGCTTGCGCTTCCCGGTCGTCGTCAAGCCCGACATCGGCTGCAACGGCACCGGCGTCTGCCTCGTCGATAACCAGGCCGATCTCGCCCGCTACCTTGCCGCCTTCCCGCGGCTGACCCGCTATATGCTGCAGGAGCTCATCCCCTATGAGGGCGAAGCCGGCGTCTTCTACATCCGCCGCCCAGACGAAGCGCAGGGCCGCATCACCTCGCTGACCCTCAAATCCTCTCCCGCCGTGCTCGGCGATGGCCGCTCCACCCTGCGGGAGCTGATCATGGCCGATCCGCGCTGTTCCCAGGTGCCGCATCTCTACCTGCCGCGTCTTGCCGGGCGGCTGCACGAAGTGCCCGCGGCGGGTGAGCGGGTGAAGCTCGTCTTCGTCGGCAATCACTGCAAAGGCTCGACCTTCAAGAACGGCGCCAAGCTGGTGACGCCGGAGCTTGCCGAGCGGATCGAGGCGATCGCCCGCTCCATCCCGGATTTCCACTTCGGCCGCTTCGACATCCGTTACGAGAGCGCGGCGGCGCTGATGGCCGGCGAGGGCTTCCGCATCATCGAGGTCAACGGCGTCGGCTCGGAAGCGACCCATATCTGGGATCCGCAGACCACGCTGCGCGAAGCCTATGCGGCGCAGTTCTTCCATTACGGCGCCGCCTTCCAGATCGCCGCCGCCAACCGGGCGCTCGGCCACAAGGCCACCGGCTTCTTCAAGCTGCTCGGCCTGTGGCGGAACCAGAAGCGGCTGATGGCGTCCTATCCCGCCACCGACTGATTTGGCGACCCCCACCAAGCCGCGCCGCCGGCGCGCCGACCAGTTGCTGCTCGATCACGGGCTGGTGGAGAGCCTCGGCCGCGCGCAGGCGGTCATTATGGCCGGCCAAGCTTTCCACGATACGCGGCGCATCGCCAAGCCGGGCGACCTGCTGCCGGAAAACGCGGCTCTTTCCCTGAAGGGCCAGGATCACCCCTGGGTTTCGCGCGGCGGCCTCAAGCTCGCCCATGGGCTTGCCGCCTTCGGCTTCGCGGCGGAAGGCGTCGTCGCCGCCGATATCGGCGCCTCGACCGGGGGCTTTACCGATGTGCTGCTCACCGCCGGCGCGGCGCGGGTTTATGCCGTCGATGTCGGGCACGGCCAGCTTGCCTGGAAACTCCGCAGCGATCCGCGGGTCATCGTGCTGGAACGCACCAATGCCCGGCATCTCACCAGGGCCGAGGTCCCCGAGCCGCTTACCGCCCTCGTCTGCGATGCGAGCTTCATCGGCTTGCGCGCCGTGCTGCCCACGCCGCTCGCCCTCCTCGGGCGGGGGGCTTGGGCGATCGCGCTGATCAAGCCGCAATTCGAGGCGCTGCCCGCCGAGATCGGCCCGCGCGGCGTGGTGACCGAGCCGGCCGTGCGCGAAAAATACTGCCGCGAGATTGCCGCCTGGTGGGGCGCCCTGCCCGGCTGGCAGGTTGCCGGCATCGCCGAAAGCCCGATCACAGGGCCCGAGGGCAATCATGAATTCCTGATCGGCGCGCGCTTTTCGGGCGCCGCACCCGGCTAAGGCAAGGTTTTATTCTGAAGGGCGGCCCTCAGCTCTCGGCCGCCGGGGCGCCGGGCAGAACCTCCCCGCCACGGCCGAGCCGGGCCGCGATATCATCGAGCAGCGACCAGACGCGGTGCGCCTCCATCGGCCGCGTCGGATCGTTGAGGATCCGCTCCACTTCTTCCAGCTGTGCCCCGACCGACCGTTTGACCAAGCCCATTTTCGCCTCTCATCGCCCGGGCCAGGCGCCCTGCGCCCCGCCCCATCACAGTCTCGAATCTGGCATCGCTCCGCACCGCGTCCAGCTATCCGGCCCGCCACGTTTTCGTGTAGGCAGCGCGCTTCGCCGGGCAGAGCCCTACAGGGATGACTGGATGGCCGGCGCGAGGCCTGCGATCTTGGCGGCGGGATGCGCCGGGTTGCGGAAGCGCAGCTCGCCCTCGGCCGCGGCATCCGGGCCGCTCAGCCCGAACATCTCCATGCGGCTATAGCAGGTGACGGCGACGACCGGGGCTGCGTCGGGCATCGTCATATACTGCCGCGCGGCGCCTTCGAGTTCGAGACTATCCATCAGGACGCGCCATTCGCCCCGGTCCATATCCTCGAAGAAGAGGGCGAGGATCGCCGGGCGCGTGCCCGAGACGCGGGCCGGCGCCAGGCTTTCGAGATCTCGCCGCATGTGCCCGGAGACATCGTTGCGCCGCCCGGCGCGGGCCGCCATCGCCCAGACGCTCTCGCCCGTCGTCGTCACTGCGAGATGCGCCTCCGGCCCGAATTCGGAGCGGAGCCCGGCGAGCAGCCCCTCCGTGCTCGGCACGGTGCCGGTGCCGAGCACCAGCGGTTCGATGCGGAGCACCGCCTGCTCATCCTGGCAAATGCGCCCGCCGCGGTCGAGCAGCGCGCAGATGCGCCCCTGGATCGCCGCCAAAACCGGCGCGTCACCATCGCGCAGGCCGCGGGCGAGGTTCATCTTGAGCAGATAGCGGCCCGGGCGCTCGCCGATCCAGGGCTTCAGCCGTGCTTCCACACCATCGCAGAGGGCGGCCCAGGCCAACCGGTGAATATCCCGCCCGGCCTCGGCCTGCACCATGTGGCAGACGCATTCGACCTCGCTGCCCTCGCGGGTGAGGAGCAGATCGTACGGCGCGTCATCCTCGAGCCCGGCATAGCGGAGATCGAAGCCGCGCGCCCGCTGCAGCGCCGCCGTACGGAAAAGGTGGAGAAGCTCGACGAGCCGCCCATCGCCGGTGAGCGCCGCCTCCACCCGGGCGGCGAGCCGGGCGCGCCCGTCCGGGCTCAGGCTTTCCACCGCGAGGGCCGCTTCCGCGAGGATCGCCCGCAGCCGCGCTTCAGCAACGCTGGTGGCGCCCATGCCATCCGCCCGGCCGCGCAGCCGCTCGATCGCGCGTTCCAGCGCATGGCGCTGCTTGACGACGGTGCCGCAGCGGCGCGTCGCCTCGATCCGCGCGCCGATATCGGCGAGCCGGGCCGACCACAGCGCCTCGCCGGCGAGCAGAACGAACTGATCCGCCACCGGCAGGGCTGAGAGCGGGAAATCCGTGGCGCGATGCTTCAGCGCTTCGGCGGGCAATGTCTGTGTCATGCTTCACAGATATGCGACGCGTGACCCCTTCTCAATCGGCCAGCGCAACACAGCTCTGTGATATCAAACCTTTAGCGCTGCCGCTCGCCGTTTTGCGCGCGATCCCTAAGCAGATGATCGGCGAGCACGCAGGCCATCATCGCCTCCGCCACCGGCACGGCGCGAATGCCGACGCAGGGATCGTGCCGGCCCTTCGTCGAAACCTCCACCTCCTCGCCCGCTTCGTCCACCGAGCGGCGCGGCGTGAGGATGGAGCTGGTCGGCTTGACGGCGAAGCGCAGCACGATCGGCTGGCCCGAGGAGATGCCGCCCAGGATGCCGCCGGCGTGGTTGGAGAGGAAGGCGATGCCGCCCTCCGGCGTGCGGCGCATCTCATCCGCATTCTCCTCGCCACGGAGCGCGGCGGCCGCGAAGCCGTCGCCGATCTCGACGCCTTTGACCGCGTTGATACTCATCATCGCCGCCGCCAGATCGGCATCGAGCTTGCCGTAGATCGGCGCGCCGAGCCCGGCGGGAACCCCTTCGGCGACGATCTCGCAGACGGCGCCGATCGAGGAGCCTTCCTTGCGGATGGCGAGAAGCTCCTCCTCCCAGGCGCGCGCCGTCTCGGGATCGGGGCAGAAGAAAGCGTTCTCGGACACGGCGGCCCAATCCCAGCGCGCGGGCTCGATGCGATGGGCGCCCATCTGCACCATGGCGCCGCGGATGCGGATGCCCTCGCCCAAGACCTTCCGCGCGATCGCCCCGGCCGCGACGCGCATCGCCGTCTCCCGCGCCGAGGATCGCCCCCCGCCGCGATAATCTCGGATGCCGTATTTCAGGTGGTAGGTGAGATCGGCATGGCCCGGCCGGAAGCTCTGCGCGATATTGCCGTAGTCTCTGGACCGCTGATCGACATTCTCGATGAGGAGGCCGATCGGCGTGCCGGTGGTCCGCCCCTCGAACACGCCCGAGAGGATGCGCACCTGGTCAGGCTCTTGCCGCTGCGTCGTGAAGCTCGATTGGCCGGGGCGCCGCCGGTTGAGATAGGGCTGGATATCCGCCTCGCCGAGCGGGAGGCCGGGCGGGCAGCCATCCACCACGCAGCCGATCGCCGGCCCATGGCTTTCCCCCCAGGTGGTGACGCGGAAGAGATGGCCGAAGCTGTTATGGGACACGCCCGCGGACCCCCTGCCCGGCCCTAGCCGAGGATCGCGGCGATATCGGGCGCCGCCGGGTTCTTCATGCCGACCACGTGGTAGCCGCAATCGACGTGATGCACCTCGCCCGTCACCCCGGCGCCGAGATCGGAGAGCAGATAGAGGCCGGAACCGCCGACCTCCTCCGTCGTCACGTTGCGGCCGAGCGGCGCGTTCAGCTCATTCCATTTGAGGATGTAGCGGAAATCCCCGATGCCGGAGGCGGCGAGGGTCTTGATCGGGCCGGCGCTGATCGCATTGACGCGGATATTGTTGACGCCGAGATCGGCGGCGAGATAGCGCACCGAGGCTTCCAGCGCCGCCTTGGCGATGCCCATCACGTTATAGTGAGGCATGACCCGCTCGGCACCGAGATAGGTGAGGGTGAGGAGCGAGCCGCCATCCGGCATCATCGCCGCCGCCCGCTGGCTGACGGCGACGAAGCTGTAGCAGGAAATGTCGAGCGCCTGGAGAAAGGCCTCGCGCGGGGTATCGAGGTAGCGGCCGCGCAGATAGGCCTTGTCCGCCCAGCCGATGGCATGGACGAGGAAGTCGATCTTGCCCCAGCGCTGCCGCACTGCCTCGAAGGCGGCGTCGATGCTTGCCTCATCGCCGACATCGCAGGGCAGGATGATATCGGAGCCGATGCTCTCGGCGAGCGGGCGGACGCGCTTTTCCAGCGCCTCGCCCTGGTAGGTGAAGGCGATTTCCGCCCCTTGGGCAGCGCAGGCGGCGGCAATACCCCAGGCGATTGACCGGTCATTCGCCACGCCCATCACCACGCCGCGCTTTCCGGCCATGAGCGTGCCTTTGGCAGGCAAGGAACCCGAGGCGTTATCGGACATGCAGAACCTCTTCTGAACAAAGACATTTCGACAGCCCGGCCGGGCCGCGCGCGGCATGGCGCGACGAAGGCCGCCGCCGCAGTCTAATCTGGCTGCGCCCTCTGGCACAGGCGGAACGGAGGGACAAGGGGCAGATCCCGCGCCGGATGCCGCCGAAAAAGGAGGATAGATCGCGAATCTGCCGCTTGGCCTCAGCCTGACGTGGCGCGAAACTCCGCCGGCGTTTCCTGCCGCCAGCCCAAGGATCTGGATCATGACCCTCCCCCCGCTTGCCGAACGAGACCCCTTCGCCCTGCTCGCTGCCTGGCTTGCCGAAGCGCGCGGGACGGAACCTGCCGACCCTAATGCCATGACGCTCGCGACCGTCGGCGCCGATGGCGCGCCCGATGCGCGCATCGTGCTGCTCAAGGGCATGGATGAGCGCGGGCTCGTCTTCTACACCAATTACGAAAGCCACAAGGGTGCCGAACTGGCCGCCAATCCGCGTGCCTGCCTCAATTTTCACTGGAAGAGCCTGCAAAGGCAGACGCGGGTGCATGGCGCGGTGGAAAAGGTCACGGCGGCAGAGGCGGACGAATACTTCGCCTCCCGCCCGCGCCTCTCCAAGCTCGGCGCCTGGGCTTCCGACCAGTCCCGCCCGCTGGCGGACCGGCAGGTGCTGGAAAAGCGGCTGGCCGAAGCCGAAGCACGCTTCCCCGGCGAGGCAGTGCCCCGCCCGCCGCACTGGTCGGGCTATCGGGTGGTGCCGCACCGCTTCGAGTTCTGGCGCGAAATGCCCTTCCGGCTGCATGATCGGCTGGTTTTCACGCGGCCGGCCGGAGGTGGCGCGTGGCAGACGAGCCGGCTCTTTCCCTGAGGCGGCTGATGCTCCATTAACAGGCTGTGTGCAACGGATTGAGTACCATGCCCATCCGCAAGGTTATCCTGCTCCTGAACGAGACCGCGGCCGGCCGCGCCGCCCTCGATACCGCAATCGACACGGCGATGCTGTGGCGCGCCCATCTCACGGTTCTGCATGTCCGGGTCGATGCGCGGGATGTGGCGCCGCTGGCCGGGGAAGGTCTCTCGGGCGCGATGATCGAGGACATGATGGTGGCGACCGAGAAGGAGAGCGCCATCCGCGCCCACGAGGTGCGCATCCTCTTCGAACAGGCGATGACGGCGCATGGTATCCCGATCGCCGAAGCGCGCCCGCAGCCGGAAGGGATGACGGCGAATTTCGTCTCCGTCGCCGGGCGGGAGGAGGAGATCATCGCCCAGCAGGCGCGGCTCGCCGATCTGACCGTGATCCCGCATCCGGAGGCCGGACAGGATGTCTCCTCCTCGGATGCGCTGCATGCCGTGCTCTTCGATTCCGGCCGCCCGGTGCTCATCGCGCCGGCCGCCGAGCCCGCCACCATCGGGCAGCGGATCTGCATCGGCTGGAACGGCACGGCGGAATCGGCCGCCGCGGTACAGGCGGCGCTGCCCTGGTTCCAGAAGGCGCAGGCCGTGCGTATCCTCACCTCGGACGATTACCAGCGGCGCGGACCGGCGGCGGCGGATCTCGCGGCCTATCTCGCGCTGCATGGGGTCGCCGCCGAAATCGCGACCTTCCGGCCGGTGGATAAATCGGTCGGCGCCGGGCTGCTCGCCGCGGCGCGGGAATTCGGCTGCGATCTGCTCTCGATGGGGGCCTATTCGCATTCGCGGCTCCGCCAGCTCATCCTCGGCGGCGTCACCCGCCATGTGCTGGAGAATGCCGACCTGCCGGTGATGATGAGCCGCTGAGAGCGCCGCCCCTGTCTCAGCCGGCGAGGCGATAGACCGTCACGCTGCGGGTGGGGCGGTCTTCCAGTTCCAGCGTCGTCGGCACGTCGCGGCAGGCGATCGGCGCCATGCCCGCGCGCGGCAGATAGGCGCGGCCGGGATCGGCGATCCAGACCTCGGCGCCTGCCGCCGCCATCTGCCGCAGCCAGGGCAGGATATGCCCGGTCATCGGCGCCTCGTAGCAGACATCGCCGCAGAGGATGAGATCCCAGCGGCAGGCATCGCCCACCACGTCCCGCGTCTCAGCCGCGATGGCGACGCCGTTTTCGCCGGCATTGAGCCGGATCGCGGCGATCGCCAGCGGGTCGATCTCAGCCGCTTCCACGAGGGCCGCCCCGGCGCGGGCGCAGGCGATGGCGGCAAGGCCGCAGCCGGCGGCGAAATCCAGCACCCGGCGGCCGGCGACCAAGGCCGGATCATCCAGCACCATGCGCGCCAGCACCTGGCTGCCAGGCCAAGCGAAGGCCCAGAAGGGCGGCTCGATCCCGGTTTCCTGCAGCCAGGCCTCGGTCGCCTGCCAGATCGGGGTGATCTCGGTCGCGAGCCAGAGCGGAATCTCGGGCACCAGCGGCGCCGCGCTCCGCACCGTCTGGGCGCGGAGGAAGGCTTCGGCGGCCAGGTCGGGCATCACAGGCGCCCGGCCAGCAAGGCGAGGCCCACCAGCAGCCCCACCCATTTGTTGTTTTTGAAGAGCGCGAGGCAGAGCGGCCCATCCGCGACATCGAGGCGCAGCACCTGCCGGGCGAGGAGGGCGGCCGGCACCGCGAGGAGGATGAGGAAGACGAGGCCGAAGCCCGCCATCAGCCCGGAGGCGATGAGCAGCAGGAGGGTGAGCCCGTAGCAGACAGCGAGGAAGGGGCGCGAGGTTTCCGCGAACAGCCGGGCGGTGGAACCGATGCCGACCAGCGCATCATCCTCCCGATCCTGATGCGCGTAGATCGTATCGTAGCCGAGAATCCAGAAGAAGGCGGCGGCGTAGAGCAGCCCGGCCGCCCAGGTGAAATGCCCCGTCGCCGCGACATAGCCGAGCGGGGCGCCGAAGCCGAAGGTCAGCCCCAGCATCGCCTGCGGCCACCAGGTGACGCGCTTGGCCCCGGGATAGAGCGCGACGAGGATGAGCGAGGCGGCGCCCAGCAACTCGGCCGCCGGACGCAGGCTGAGGAGAATGGCAAGCCCGATCAGCAGCAGCAGGGCAAGGAAGAGGAGCGCCTGGCGGAGGCGGAGCGCGCCGGAGGCGAGCGGCCGCCCGGCGGTCCGCGCGACCAGCCGGTCTATCTTGCGATCCCAGATATCGTTGACGACGCAGCCCGCGCTCCGCATCACCACGGAGCCGAGGGCGAAGAGAATGATGAGGCGGAGCGACCGTCCGGGAGCGACACGGGCGAGCAGGATGCTCCAGAGGCCGGGCAGGAAGAGCAGCCACGCGCCGATCGGGCGGTCGAGCCTTGCCAAAATGGCATAGGGTGCGAGGCTCGCCGGCAGCCGGCCGACCCAGCCATCCCGCTTGATATCCGTGTGAACCGCCATGCGCCTTCCATCTCCCGAGCCCGATGCCGGGTCAATCCGTCTTTTCGTGGCCGAACCGCTCGGCGAAGGCGCCAGGATCGCGCTCAGCGAAGGGCAGGCCCGCTATCTCGGCACGGTGATGCGCCGCGCCCCCGGCGATCCGCTGCGGCTGTTCAACGGCCGGGATGGCGAATGGCGGGCGGTGATCCGCGCCATCGGCAAACGCGGCGCGGAGGCCGATGTGGCAGCGCCCTACCGCGCCCAGGAGGCGGAACCCGATCTCTGGCTGCTCCTCTCCATCATCAAGCGCGACGCGCTGGAATGGGCGGTGGAGAAGGCGACCGAGCTTGGTTGCGCGCAAATTCATCCAGTTATCGCCGCCCGCAGCCAGCCCGCGCGCCCGGCGCCGGAGCGGCTGCGGGCGATCGCGGTGGAAGCGGCGGAGCAGTGCGAGCGGCTCTCCGTGCCGCTCATCCATCCGCCCGCGCCGCTCGAGTCGCTGCTCGGCCGCTGGCCGGCGGGCCGCCCGCTCATCGCCGCTATCGAGCGTGCCGAGGCGGCGCCGATGCCGCAGCCACCCGCCGGCCCGGCTGCCCTGCTGATCGGGCCGGAGGGCGGCTTCGACCCGCGGGAGCTTGACGCGATGCGCCGGCTTCCCTTTCTTGTAGGCGCGTCACTTGGCCCCCGCATCCTGCGGGCAGAGACCGCCGCGATCGTGGGTCTCGCCTTGCTGCAACGCCCCGTGCCTTCTTGAACAACGACGCTTGAGCAAAACAGCCGATGTCCAACCCCGGCGAGGGTGACCTCACCCCGATCTCTTCCCCTGCGCAGCTTGCCGCCTATTTCGCGGCGGGCTGCAAGGATCCGACCCAGTTTCGCATCGGCACCGAGCACGAGAAATTCGGCTTCCGGCGGAGCGACCTCGCGCCCCCGCCATACGAGCCCGAGGGCATCCGCGCCATGCTGGAAGGGATGGCGCCGCACGGCTGGCAGCCCATTCTGGATGCCGGCAGGCCGATCGGCCTCAAGGGCGCCAGCGGCTCGATCTCCCTCGAACCCGCAGGCCAGTTCGAGCTGTCCGGCGGCCTCGCCGCAACCCTGCACGAGACGGCGGCGGAACTCGCGGCCCATATCGCGGAGGTCAAACCGGTGGCCGAGCGCCTCGGCCTCGGCTTCGCGCCGCTCGGCTTCCACCCCCTCGCGCGTTACGAAGAGATGCCCTGGATGCCCAAGGGCCGCTACGCCATCATGCGCCGCTACATGCCCGAGGTCGGCTCCCGCGGGCTCGATATGATGACGCGGACCTGCACCGTGCAGGTCAATCTCGATTACGGCTCGGAAGCGGACATGGTGCGCAAGCTCCGCGTGAGCTTCGCGCTGCAACCCTTCGCAACCGCGCTCTTCGCCAATTCCCCCTTCTACGAGGGACGGCCGAACGGCATCCTCTCCAACCGCGCGCTGGTCTGGACCGATACGGACAATGCCCGCGCCGGCATCCCGGCCTGCGTCTTCGAGGAGGGTTTCGGCTTCGAACGCTTCGTGGACTACGCGCTCGACGTGCCGATGTATTTCCTCTACCGCGACGGCCGCTACATCGATGTCGCGGGGCAGTCCTTCCGCGCCTTCCTCGCGGGCCAACTCCCCGGGCTTGCCGGCGAGCGGCCGACGATGGGCGATTTCGCCGATCACCTCACCACGATCTTCACCGATGTCCGGCTCAAGCGCTTCATCGAGATGCGCGGCGCCGATGCGGGCAGCCCGCCGATGATGCTGGCCTTCTCGGCCTTCTGGACCGGGCTGCTCTATGACGATGCGGCGCTCGCCGCGGCCGAGAGCCTGACGCGCGGGATCGGCGCCGAGGCGCTGATGGCGATCCGTGCCGAAGTGCCGGCGCGCGGGCTCGATGCCAGCTGGCGGCCCGGGCAGCGCTTGCGGGATCTGCTGCCGCCGCTGCTCGCCATCGCCTCCCAGGGCCTTGCCGCCCGCGCGCGGCGCGATGCCGAAGGCGCGGACGAGCGGATCTACCTCGCCCCCTTGCAGGCGATCGCCGAAGGCGGCCCGACGCAAGCGGAATACTGGCTCGATCGCTACGAGCATGCCTGGGGGCGGGATGTGCGGCCGATCTTTGCCGAGGCCGCGATCTGAGCGTGGCCGATAGCGCCGAGATATTCGACCGCGCCGCCCATCGCCGCTTCCAGGATCGCGCGGCGCGGACGCTCGGCGAGGTCTCGCCGATCCTCGAAGACGCGGCCGAGCGGCTGCTTGACCGGCTGGCCGACACGACGCGGCGCTTCACCGCGGCTCTCGATCTTGGCGGGCGCGGCATCGTCGCTCCACGGCTGCGGGCGATGGGCATCCCGACCGTCGCGCTCGAGGGATCGGCGCGGCTGGCGGCGCTGAGCGGCCCGCCTGCCCTGGCCGGCGATGAGGAAGCCCTGCCCTTCGGCCCGGGGAGCTTCGATCTCGTCACCGCCAATCTTTCGCTCCATTGGGTGAACGATCTGCCGGGCGCCCTCATCCAGCTCCGCCGCGCCATGCGGCCCGATGGGCTGCTGCTGGCGAGCCTGCCGCTGCTCGGCACGCTCGGGCCGCTCCGCCAGGCGCTGATGGAGGCCGAGGCCGAGCTTGCCGGCGGCGCCAGCCCGCGCATCTCGCCCTTCCCGGAGCTGCGCGACCTCGCGGGGCTTCTGCAGCGCGCGGGCTTCCACAGCCCGGTCGCCGATCAGGAGGAGATCACCCTCTCCTACGGCGATCCGCTGGCGCTCCTGAGGGATTTGCAGGCGGCCGGCGAACGCAATGCGATTGCCGAGCGCAGCCGGCAGATCCCGCCGCGCGCGCTTTTCCCCACGGCGCTGATGCGCCTGCCTGCGGGGCCTGACGGGCGAATCGCGATCCCGCTTCGGCTCGGCATCATGACGGGATGGTCAACCGCACCCGAAAGCGCCGTTTGATCCCTCAATTCCGAATTCTATATTAAGAAGGCGGTAGGCGGAATAAGGCTTGTTCGCAAATGCGCTGACCCGCGACCCGCATCCGGCCGGCTGCCGCGCGGCGCGATCACGCGCGCATCCGAGCCATCAAGCACGGAGGTCTTGACCAACCATGGCGATCACCGATCTGCTGCCTTTCAGCCGCAACCGCGCGCTCTCCGCCGAAAGCGGACCGCCCGCCGATCCCTTCAATCTCTTTCACCGCGACATGAACCGGCTCTTCGACGATTTCACCCGCAGCTTCGCCTTTCCCGCCGCTCCGCGCGACGGCGCCTTCGCCACCGCCTGGCCCCAGATCGAGGTGAGCGAGACCGACAAGATGCTGACGGTGACAGCGGAAGTGCCGGGGCTTGAGGAAAAGGACCTCGACCTCTCCTTGAAGGACGGGGTGCTGACCCTGAAGGGCGAGAAGAAGTCTGAAACCAGTGGCCCAAGCTATAGCGAGCGTTGGCAGGGCCAGTTCCGCCGCAGCCTGGCGCTCGGCCCGGATGTCGATCCCGAAAAGGTCGCGGCGAGCTTCAAGAATGGCGTTCTGACCGTGACCTTGCCGAAGCGGCCCGAGGCGCAGAGCGGCCTGAAGAAGATCGCCATCAGCAAGGGCTGATCGTTCGGCCTCAGCTTTCTGGTTGTGCGGGCGCGGCGGGCAAGCCCGCCAACTCCCGCCACTCAGCCTCGGTCAGGGTGCGGATGCCAAGCTCCGCTGCACGGCGCGCTTTGGAGCCGGCATCCGCGCCCGCGACCACATAATCGGTCTTTTTCGAAACGCTATCCGTCACCCGCATGCCGAGCGCCTCGGCCCGCGCCTTGGCCTCCGGCCGCGTCATGCTCTCCATGCCGCCGGTGAAGACGATCGTCTTGCCGGCGAGCGGGCTTTCCGCAGTGGCGCTCTCCGCCTCCTCGATGGTGAGCATGGCGGCGAGTTCGTCCACCACCGCGATATTGCGCGCCTCGGCAAAGAACTCGGCCAGTTCCTCGGCCACCGCCGGGCCGATGCCGAGGATCGAGCCAAGGGCGAGCCGCGCATCGGACCCGACGATGCGCGCCGCCAGCATCTCGCTCCGCCAATGGGCGAAGCTGCCGTAGTGCCGCGCCAGCAGCTTGGCGTTGGTCTCCCCGATGCGGCGGATGCCTAAGCCGTAGATGAAGCGGGCGAGCGGGATCACCCGCCGCGCGGCGATCGCGCGGGAGAGGTTGCGGGCCGAGGTTTCGCCCCAGCCCTCCCGCGCCGCGATCGCCGCCTCATGCTCGGGCAGGCGGAAGATATCGGGCGGCGTCGCGATCAGCCCATCGGCATGGAATTCGGCGATGGTCTTGTCCCCGAGCCCTTCGATGTCGAAGGCCGCGCGGGAGACGAAATGGATCAGCCGCTCCACCTGCTGCGCCCGGCAGACGAGCCCGCCGGTGCAGCGCCGCACCACCTCGCCCGGCGGGCGGAGCGCGAGCGAGCCGCAGACCGGGCAATGCTCGGGTGGTGCCCAGGGCGCGGCACCGGGCGCGCGCTTCTCCGCGATGACGCCGAGGATCTGCGGAATCACGTCTCCCGCTCGTTGCAGCATGACGGTATCGCCCAGGCGGATATCCTTGCGGGCGATCTCGTCCTCGTTATGGAGCGTCGCCCGGCTGACGAGCACGCCGCCGACGTTCACGGGTTCAAGCTCGGCGACGGGGGTAAGCGCGCCGGTGCGGCCAACCTGGATGCTGATCGCACGCAGCGTGGTGACGGCCTGCTCGGCCGGAAATTTCCAGGCGATCGCCCAGCGCGGCGCACGGCCGACGAAGCCCAGACGCCGCTGCAGCGCCGTCTCATCGAGCTTATAGACGACGCCATCGATATCATAGGCGAGGGCAGCGCGCTCGGCGCCGATCTCCGCCTGGAAAGCCTCCGCCTCGCCCGTGCCGGCAATGAGCCGGCGGAGAGGGTTGACCTGAAACCCCCAAGCCTCCAGCCGGCCGAGAAAATCCCAGTGGCTGGCAGCGATCTCCTCGCTCGCCGCGCCCACCGCATAGGCGAAGAAGCTGAGCGGGCGGGCGGCGGTGATGCGCGGATCGAGCTGGCGGAGGGAGCCCGCAGCGGCATTGCGCGGATTGGCGAAAAGTCGCTCGCCCGCCGCTTCCTGCGCCGCGTTGAGCTTGAGGAAATCCGCCTTGGTCATCAGCATCTCGCCGCGGATTTCCATGCGCGCCGGCGCGTGACCCTTCAGCTTCTGCGGCACACTGCCGACGGTGCGGACGTTCTCAGTGACGAGTTCGCCCTGCTCGCCATCGCCGCGGGTGGCCGCGGCCGTCAGCACGCCATTCTCATAGGTGATGGAGAGCGAAAGCCCGTCGAGCTTCGGCTCGGCCACGAAGCGCAGGCCGGCATCATCCGAGAGACCCAGGAAGCGGCGGATGCGCGCCGTGAAATCCTGAAAATCCTCGGGCGAGAAGGCGTTGTCGAGCGACAGCATCGGCACGCCGTGCCGATACTTGGCGAAGCCGCTGGCAGGCGCGGCACCGACGCGGGAGACTGCCGATTGCGGCTCTGCAAGCTCTGGATGCGCCGCGACAATCTCGTTATAGCGGCGGCGCCAGGCGTCGTATTCCGCATCCGTCACCTCGGGCGCATCATGGCCGTGATAGGCGACGTCAGCTTCCGCGATGCGGGCGGTCAGCGTCTCCAGCTCCTCCGTCAGAGCCGAAAGGTCAGTGGCAGCGGCTTTCGGCTTGCGGCTCATGCGGCCCCCTTCAGCAGACTATCCGCCGCCGCGCGGGCGGCTTCCGTCACCGTCTCGCCCGCCAGCATGCGAGCCACCTCCTCCCGCCGCGCCGGCCCGGAGAGCGCCTCCACCCGCGTCACCCCGAGGCCGCGTTCGATCCCCTTGGCGACGCGCAGATGCGCCGTGCCGCGCGCCGCGACCTGGGGGCTATGCGTCACCGTCAGCAGTTGCACCTCGGCCGCGAGGCGGGCCAGCCGCTCGCCCACGGCGGCGGCCGTCGCGCCGCCGATGCCGGAATCGACCTCGTCGAACACCAGCGTGCCGACCGCCGAACCCCGGCTCAGCACCAGCTTAAGGGCGAGCATGAGGCGGGAGAGTTCGCCGCCCGAGGCGATTTTCTCGATCGGCCCCGGCGCCTGGCCCGGATTGGTGGCGATGAGGAAGCGCACTGCTTCGACCCCGCGGGCGCCCCAGGCGCCTTCGCCGAGCGGGGTGAGTTCGACGACGAAGCGCGTGCGTTCGAGCTTGAGCGGCGGCAACTCCGCCATGATCGCCGCTTCGAGCCTTCGCGCCGCCTTGCCACGCGCCTCGGAAAGGGCCGCCGCTGCCGCGAGATAGGTGGCCCGATCGGCCGCCGCCGCTGCCTCCAGCGCCGCGAGATCGGCCGAGCCGGTATCGAGCGCGGCGAGCCGGCTGGCAAGCGCGGCACCGAGCGCCGGCAGCTCGGCCACCGCCACGCCATGCTTGCGCGCCGCCGCCCGCAGCGCGAAGAGCCGCTCCTCTGCCTGCTCCAGCGCGCGCGGGTCGCTCTCCGCCTCATGCGCGAGGCGGGAGAGCAGCGTCTCCGCCTCGGCGATCGCCTCCTCCGCCCGGTCGATCGCGGCGAGCGCGGGGGAAAGCGGGTTCTCGGCCTCGGCTTCCGCCGAAAGGCTGCTCGGCAGCAGGCGCTGCAGGCTGCGGGCGGCGGCGCGGAGTGCCGCCGCCGGGCCGGGGTTCCGCCGCTCGCGCGGCGCGATTTCGGCCAGCGCCGCGGCGATCGCCTCTGCCCGGCGGGCCGCCTGCTGCATCTCCTGCCGCAGCCCGGCGAGATGCTGCTCCTCGCCCGGCTCGGCCGCCAAAGCGGCAAGCTCGCCGGCGGCATGGCGCAGCCACTCCTCATCCGCCTTGGCCTCGGCCAAGGCGCGGCGCGCCGCATCCAGCGCGGCCAGCCTGTCCCGCCACGCCGCCCAGGCGGTGGAGACCGCCGCGGTGAGGTTCTGCCGGACGCCGAACCCATCGAGCAGCGGCCCATGGGCGGCCGGATCTGCCAGGCCGATCTGGTCATGCTGGCCCTGCACCTCGACCAGCAGCGCGCCCAGCCGCCGGAGCAGCCCGGCGCTCACCGGCTGGTCATTGACGAAGGCGCGGGAGCGGCCATCGCGGGCGACGATGCGGCGGATGACGATCTCCTCCTCCTCGGCATCGAGCCCCTGCTCGGCGAGGAGGGCGAAGGCCGGATGGCCGGGAGGGGAGGCGAAATGCGCCGTCACCACCGCCTGTTCGGCGCCGGCGCGCACGAGGCCGCTTTCCGCCCGATCGCCAAGGGCAAGGCCGAGGCTGTCGAGAAGGATGGATTTGCCGGCCCCGGTTTCGCCGGTCAGCACCGTGAGCCCGGCGCCGAAGGAGAGGTCGAGCCGCTCGATCAGCACCACGTCGCGGATGGAAAGCGCGCTCAGCATGGCGGGTCGCCGCCTTCTGAGCCCGCCGTCAGAACAGCCAGCCGAAGAACCCGCCAGAGGATTTGGGCGGCGGCGTGGCCGGAGCTGAGGGCGGCAGGCTACCGGTATCGCTTGTCGTGTCGCGATCGGAGCCGGCGACCAGGGCATTGCCCGTCCGCCGGCTGATCACATCCGCCGCCGCCAGCTTGGAATAGGCCGTCTGATACCAGGAGCTGCCGGGGTAGTTGTAAGCGAGCACCGCAGCGGTGCGGCGCGCCTCGTCGGTCAGGCCGAGCTTGAGATAGATCTCGACCAGCCGCTCCAGCGCCTCGGCGGTGTGGTTGGTGGTCTGGTAGTTGTTGACGACGGCCTGATAGCGGTTGATGGCGGCGGCGTAGAGATGCTGCTTCTCGTAATACCGCCCGATCACCATCTCATGCCCGGCCAGCTGGTCGTTGCAGAGGTCGATCTTGAGGCGCGCATCGCGGGCATAGGCGCTGTCGGGGAAGCGGTTCACCACCTCCTGCAAGGCATTCATCGCCTGCACCGTCGTCGTCTGGTCGCGCTGCACGTCCGAAATCTGCTCGTAATAGCAAAGCGCGCGCAGATAATAGGCGTAGGCGATATCGCGATCCGCCGGATGCAGCTGGATATAGCGGTCGAGCGCGCTGATCGCGTCCGAGTAGTGGCTGCGGAGATATTCGGTATAGCCGTGCATCAGCTGCGCATTGGTCGCCCAGGGCGAATAGGGCGTGTTCTCCTCGATCGAGGTGAAATCCTGGATCGCGCGCTCGAAATCCTGCTTCTGGATGGCGTTGATGCCGTTGTTGTAGAGCACCTGCGGCGGCAGCTTGGCGTTGATATCGGCCTGCTGCGCGACCGTCGGCCCGGAACTGAACATCCCGCAGCCGGACAAGGCCGGCGCCAGGATCAGGACAAGCGGGAGTATCCGGCGATGCTGTGACATGCTCGGCCAATTATACTATTCCAGCGGCGCCGCGAAGCCCCTCAGCGCCTAATCTCCACCCTCAGGCGCCGCCCGGCACCCAGGTGACCTCCCGGCCGCTGCCCTGGTTCAGGCTACGGCTGAGGACGAAGAGGTAGTCCGAGAGGCGGTTGAGGTAGCGCAGCACCGCCGGGCTCACCGCTTCCTCGGCGGCGAGGGCGACGGCCAGGCGCTCCGCCCGGCGGGTGATGGTGCGGGCGAGATGCGCATGCGCCGCCGCCGGCGTGCCGCCCGGCAGGATGAAGCTCGTGAGCGGCGGCAGCGCCGCGTTCATCGCCTCGATCTCGGCTTCGAGCCGCAGCACCGCCGCCTCGCCCAGGCGCAGCCGGCTCCGCCCGCGCGCCGCATCCTCGGGCGTTTCGGGCGAGGAGAGATCGGCGCCGAGATCGAAGAGATCGTTCTGAATGCGGGCAAGCGCGCCATCCTCCGCGCTCCCGGCCGAGGTATGGAGGCGGATGAGGCCGATCGCCGCATTCGCCTCGTCCACGGTGCCGAAAGCCTCCACCCGCGCCGCCGCCTTGGAGACCCGCTCCCCCGTGCCGAGCGAGGTCATCCCGGCGTCGCCGCCGCGCGTCACCACCCGGTCGATGCGAATGCCCGCGCCGCTCCGTTCCGCCATGTCCGCCTCCTGCAAGCCTGCCACCAGCCGGCGGCCGCGCGAGGGTAACGCGCGGGGAGGGCCCTGTCATCGCTCCCCACCCCGCCGCCGCCCGCGCGGGTGCCTTGCCACGAAAATCATTGCCCGGCGCCGCGGCGGCCCTTATGTGCGATGCACCATGGATGCGCTCACCCCTGTCGAGACGGCTCCACGCACCGCGCCGGGCGAGGAAGGCCCGCTCGCCGCCTATCGCCGCGCCATCGCCGAGAAGCGGATCGTCTCCGATCCTGCCCAGGCGGCGGCGGCCGAGCGGCTGCAGACCCTTTGGGCCCGGCTTGGCCATTACGATCCCTCGGCGCGCACCGCCCGTCGCACGCTGCTCGGCCGCTTCATCCGCCGCCGCGCGATCGAGGAAGCCCCCGGCAACCAGGTCCACGGCCTCTATCTGGTGGGCGAGGTCGGGCGGGGCAAATCCATGCTCATGGATATGTTCTTCGCGAGCGCCCGGGTGCCGCGCCGCCGGCGCATTCATTTCCACGCCTTCATGCAGGAAGCGCATCGCCGCATCTTCGCCTGGAAGCAGGCCAATCCCGGCGGCGAGGACCCCATCCCGCCGCTTGCCGACGCGATCGCCGAAGAGGCGATCCTGCTCTGCTTCGACGAGTTCCAGGTCAATGACATCGCCGATGCGATGATCCTCGGCCGCCTGTTCGAGGCGCTGTTCGAGCGCGGCGTCGTCGTCGTCGCGACGTCCAATACCGCGCCCGACGATCTCTTCCGCGGCCAGCCGGGGCGGGATGCCTTCCTCCCCTTCATCGCCGTGCTGAAACGGCATCTCGACGTGCTGGTGCTGGAATCGCAGCGCGACTATCGGCGACTGCGCGATGCCGCGGGCGAAACCTGGCATGTGCCGCCGGGGCCGGCCGCGCAGGCCGCGCTCGACCGCGCATTCGCCGCCCTCAGCCAAGGCGCGCCGATCCGCCCCGTCTCGCTCGATGTGATGGGCCGCCGCGTGCCGGTGCCGCGCGCAGCCGGCGGTGTCGCGCGGTTCGCCTTCGCCGATCTCTGCGCGCGCAATCTCGGCGCGGGGGACTACCTCGCCATCGCGACGCATTTCCATACCGTGGTGATGGACGATATCCCGCTGCTGACGCCCGAGAACCATAACGAGGCGCGGCGCTTCATCAATCTCATCGACAATCTCTACGATCATCGGGTGAAGCTCGTCGCCTCCGCGGCGGCGATGCCGGATGCGCTCTACCCCGCGGGCGAAGGCGCGATCGCCTTCGAGCGCACGGCCTCACGGCTGATGGAGATGCGGACGGAAGAATATTTCGGCCTCACGCATCTGACGTGAGCAGCCAGCCCCCTCAGGCCCGGCGCAAGCGGGGGAAGAGGGCGCCCCGCACGCCGCGCAGCGGGGTCGAGCGCCGGCCCGCGATCGGCACCAGATTGCGCAGGAACATGGCGCTCGCCGCCTGCCAGGAAAAGCGTTCCGCGTAGCGCCGGCAATGCCGGCGGTCGATCGTCAGCGCGGTCAGGGCGGCCGCGCGCAGATCCTCGTCCAGCCCGCCGACCGGGGGCATCGCCGCCCCCAGCACATCGCGGGGCGCCGGTTCCGGATAGGCCGCGACCGGCGTGCCGGAGGCCAGCGCCTCCAGCATCACGAGGCCGAAAGTATCCGTCCGGCTCGGAAAGACGAAGACATCGGCCGAGGCATAGGCACGCGCCAGGGCTTCGCCGCGCAGGAGGCCGGTGAAGCGGGCGCTGGGGAAGCGGCGCTGGAGATTGGCGCGGTCCGGCCCATCGCCCACCACCACCTTCGAGCCCGGCAGATCGAGCGCCAGGAAGGCTTCGACGTTCTTTTCGACGGCCAGCCGCCCGGCATAGAGAAAGACCGGCCGCGGCAGCCCATCCTCCTCCTCACGCAGGTCGGGCCGGAAGTTGGTGATATCGACCCCGCGCGACCAGTGGCAGACATTGCCGAAGCCGCGCTGGCGCAGCTCGCGGATAAGGCTCGGCGTCGCCGCCATCACCGCCGCACCCGCGCGATGGAAGCGGCGGATGAGGTAATAGGCGATCCGCTCCGTCCAGGCGCGGGGCAAGGGCAGCCGGGCCGCGACATATTCCGGGAAGCGGGTATGGAAGGAGGTGGTGAAGGCATAGCCGTGCCGCCGCGCCCAGCGCCGTGCGGCGAGGCCGAGCGGCCCCTCGGTCGCGATATGCAACGCATCCGGCGCGAAGGCCTTCAGCATGCGGGCGAGATCCCGCCCCGGCGCGATGGCGAGGCGAATTTCCGGATAGCCCGGGCAAGGCAGGGTGCGAAACCGGTCGGGGCCGAAAACCTCGACGGTGATGCCGCGCGCCGTCAACTCGCGCACCACCTGGCCGAGGCTGCGTACCACACCATTGACCTGCGGATGCCAGGCATCCGAGACGATGGCGACCCGGGCAGGCCAGCTGCTCATGCCGGCAGCGGCGCCGCTTCCGCAAGCTCGCCACCCGCCGCCGCGTCGGCGAGCAGCTGATCCGCCGCCCGCGCGCTCTGCCGCAGGCGGCTCGGCCAGTCGATGAGTTCGAAGCGCCCGTCGTGATGTTCGACGAGGGCGGTGCAGCTCTCCACCCAGTCTCCGGTATTGAAATAGCGCGTCTCGCCGATCATGCGCATCTCGGCATGGTGGATATGGCCGCAGATCACGCCGTCCATCTGGCGCTTGCGCGCTTCCTGGGCGAGGGTGGTCTCGAAGCTGTCGATGAATTTCACCGCTTCCTTGACCTGCCGCTTGAGCCAGGCGGAGAGCGACCAGTAGGGGTAGCCGAAATAGCGGCGCACCCGGTTGAACCAGCCGTTCAGCACCAGCGCCGCGGTATAGGCCTGGTCCCCGAGGAGGGCGAGGAACTTGGCGCAGCGCACCACGCTATCGAAGAAATCGCCATGGATGACGAGCAGCCGCTTGCCATCGGCGGTTTCGTGCACCGCCTCCTCCATCAGCCGGATGCCGGCGATTTCGAGCCCCATCGGCAGCCAGGCGCGCATCATCTCGTCATGATTGCCGGGGATGTAGATGACCTCGGTGCCATGGCGGGCGAGGCGCAGGATATCGCGCAGCACGGCGTCATGATGCGCATCCCAGAACCAGGAGCGGCGGAGGCGCCAGCCGTCGATGATATCCCCCACCAGATAGAGGCGCTCGCAGCTCGCGCTCTCCAGGAAGGCGTGCAGCATGGCGGCCTTGCTGCCGCGCGTGCCGAGGTGAAGGTCCGAGATGAAGATCGAGCGGAAGACGGGCGCGCCGAGGCTGCGCGCGCGGCTTGCCTCGGGGCGGTACGGCTCCTGCCGGAAGGTCTCCGGTCGAAAAGTCTCGGGTCGGAAGGTCTCTGGGCGGGGCACGTCATTCATGGGCGCTACTCGCGTTCACATGTCTGATCTCGCGCGACGGGTTAATCCGTTACGGCGGCGCACCCCAGTGAAACTTGGATGACTGCGGCAAGTCGTTGATTAGCCAAGTAATACGCGCCCCATGGCGCGCCGCGTGGCGGGCTGCCTGCCGCGCAGGGCGCGCTTGCGCCCGCGATTCGCGCGCAAGCCTGTGACCTTGGCGCCCCTTTCCGCGTATAGGGAAAAAGCCCTTGGAGGTCTAAGATCCGCCCATGACCGGCCGACGCTTCCTCTTCATCGAACCCGGCGCCTGGGTGCGCCACCCGGCCTGCCCGGAATGGGGCATGGGCCAGGTGCAATCGGTCATCGCCGATCGCGTCACGGTGAATTTCGAGGAGGCCGGCAAGCGCCTGATCAATGCCCGCCTGGTGCAGCTCGAACTGGTGGACGCGTGATGGCCGAGGCTCTGGCATCGGCTGCCCCGCTCGTCGATCCTTTCGGCCGGACGATCTCCTATCTTCGCGTTTCGGTGACCGATCGCTGCGATCTCCGCTGCCTCTACTGCATGCAGGAGGAGATGACCTTCCTGCCGCGCGACGAACTGCTGACCTTCGAGGAGCTGGAGCGGCTCTGCCATCTCTTCATCCGCCTCGGCACCCGCAAGCTGCGCATCACCGGCGGCGAGCCGCTGGTACGGCGCGACGTGATGCGGCTGATGCGATCCCTCGGCCAGACGATCGGCCCGGGCGGGCTCGCCGAGCTTACGCTCACCACCAACGGCAGCCAGCTCGCGCGCCACGCCGCGGCGCTGGCGGCAGCCGGGGTGCGGCGGATCAATGTCAGCCTCGATACGCTCGACCCCGGGCGTTTCCGCGAGATCACCCGTGGCGGCCGGATCGCGCAGACGCTGGAAGGCATCGCCGCCGCCCAGGCGGCCGGGCTGCGGATCAAGATCAACACCGTCGCCCTCAAGGGCCTCAACGAGGCCGATTACGACGATCTGCTGATCTGGTGCGGCCGGCAGGGCTTCGACCTTTGCCTGATTGAAACAATGCCGCTCGGCGAGACCGGGGAAAGCCGGCTCGACCGCTACCTGCCGCTTGATACGGTGCGGTCCCGCCTCGCCGCGCATTGGACCTTGCGCCGGGATGCGGAGCCCGCGGCCATGGGCATCGCCCCCGGCCCCGCGCGCTACTGGCGCGTTGCCGAAACAGGCGGCCGCATCGGCTTCATCACCCCGCTCACCGAGCATTTCTGCGACAGTTGCAACCGCGTGCGGCTGACCTGTACCGGCACGCTCTTCCTCTGCCTCGGGCAGGAGGATCAGGCGGATCTGCGCACCCCGCTGCGCGATGGCGCATCGGATGCGGAGATGGAGGCGATCCTCCGCGCGGCGATCGCCCGCAAGCCGCATCGGCACGATTTCATGATCGGGGAAGCGGCGCCGGCCGCAAAGAAAATCGCCCGCCATATGAGCATGACGGGCGGCTGATCCCGCCGCGGCGGGATAGTGCAGGGTGATGCCGGGGCCCGAGGCTTCTGCACGCATGCCGCGTGCCGCCTGATCCCCGTCATCGCCGTTCTGGAGAAAATCCCGGTCAGATCATAGGATCCGACCAGGGCCGGCCCTCAGGCGCTCTTACGCGCCGCCGCCTTCTCCACCCGGCGCTTCAGCACCTTGGCTTCGGCCGAGAGCTTCGCCGTCGGCGTCGTCAGCAGGAAGGCGTCGATGCCGCCGCGATGCTCGATGGTCCGCAGGCCGCGGGCCGTGACCCGCAGGCTCACGGGCGCGCCGAGAATGTCGGACATCACGGACGCATCCTGAATATTCGGCAGGAAGCGGCGGCGGGTCTTGTTATTGGCGTGGCTGACATTGTTGCCAGACAGAACGCCCTTGCCAGTGATCTCGCAGCGACGGGACATCGGGGAACCTCGAACAGATCAAGCAGGCCGCGAGCGCGCGCTCATCGCGCCCGGCCTGCCAATGGAGGCGGGCTTATGGCGAACTGGGGCGCCGGCGTCAACCCATCCGCCCCCGCCCCGCCGCGCTTTCACTCTCGGATCAGGCATGCCCCTGGGCAGGGGCTGGCGAAAGCTGCTCCATCTCGCCGGAGGCGACGCTCGCCCGCGCCTGGTCGAGCACGCCGAGCACGGCCTCCCGGTCCAGATGCATCGAGAGCATGCCGAGCGCGCCGCCGAGCAGCGCGGAGGCGACCGAGATCGGGTCGATCTTCTCCTTAAGCATATCTTCGATCGCCTGATCGACGACGGCGCCGGCATGGCGCAGATCGGGCGAGGCAGCGCCCAGCGCCGCGAGGGAGGGGTCTTCGGCTTCGGTCATAGGCTGACTTCCTTGGTCGGAGGGCGTGGTTGTACCGCGGCCAAGGGCGGCGCGGCAGTCATCTCGGCATCCTCGGCGAGCGCTTGTTCGGCGCGCGCGCCTTCCTCCTGCTCGGCCTGGGCGGCCCACATCCTGGCATAGATGCCCCCCTGGCTCAGCAAATTCCAGTGGCTCCCACGCTCGACGACGCGGCCTGCCTCCAGCACGATGATCTCGTCTGCATCGACGACGGTGGAAAGCCGATGCGCGATCGTCAGCGTCGTGCGATCCCGCGCGATCGCCCGCAGCGCCGCCTGGATCTCCTGCTCAGTCCGCGTGTCGAGCGCGCTGGTCGCCTCGTCCAGGATCAGGATCGCGGGGTTCTTCAGGATCGTGCGGGCGATCGCCACGCGCTGCTTCTCCCCGCCCGAGAGTTTGAGGCCGCGCTCACCCACCATCGTCTCGTAGCCCTGGGGCAGGCCCTGAATGAAATCATGCAGCTGGGCGAGGCGCGCCGCCGCCTCGACCTCGGCATCGCTCGCCTCCGGCCGGCCGTAGCGGATGTTGTAGCGGAGGGTGTCGTTGAACAGCACGGTATCCTGCGGCACCACGCCGATCGCCTGGCGGAGGCTCGCCTGGGTGAGATCGCGGATATCCTGCCCGTCGATGAGGATGCGCCCGCCCCCGGCATCGTAGAAGCGGAAGAGCAGCCGGGTGATGGTGGATTTGCCCGCCCCCGTAGGCCCGACGATGGCGAGGTTGCGGCCCGGCGGCACCGTGAAGCTGATGCCCTTCAGGATTTCCCGATCGGCGTGGTAGCCGAAGCGCACCTCCTCGAAGCGAAGGGCGGCACTCCGCCCGGCGAGCGCCAGCGGCCGTGCGCCCGGCCGGTCCGCGACCTCCATGCCCTGGCGCATGAGGCGGAACAGCTGTTCGGTATCGACCAGCCCCTGCTTGACCTCGCGATAGACGAAGCCGAGGAAGTTGAGCGGCGTGTAGAGCTGCATGAGATAGGTATTGGCGAGGACGAAACGCCCCACCGTCATCTGCCCGGAGACCACCTGGCGCGCCGAGAGCAGCATGATCGCGACGAGGCCGAGCGCGATGATCACCGCCTGGCCGATATTCAGCAGGTTGAGCGTGACCTGGGAGCGGACGGCAGCGCGCTCGTACCGCGCCAGCGCCTGGTCAAACCGGTTGATCTCGAGCGGCTCGTTGCCGAAATACTTCACCGTCTCATAATTGAGGAGGCTATCGACCGCCTTGCTCTGCGCCTCGGAATCGGACTCGTTCATCACCCGCCGCACCCGCACGCGGTAATTGGTGAAGGAGAGGGTGAAGGCGACGTAGAGGGTGACGGCGGCGAAGGTGATGAAGGCATAGCGCCAGTCGAAGATCCGCCACATCACGATGGTGACGAGCAGCATCTCGAAGAGCGTGGGCAGGATGTTGAACACGGCGAAGCGCAGCACCTGCTGGATGCCGAGCGTGCCGCGGTCGATCGCGCGGGCGAGGCCGCCGGTCTGCCGGTCGAGATGAAAGCGCAGCGAGAGCCGGTGCAGGTGCTGGAAGGTTTCGAGCGCGATGCGCCGCACCGCCCGCTGCTGCACGGCGGCGAAAACCGCATCGCGCAGCTCCGCGAAGGCGCTGGAGGCGACGCGCAGCAGCGCATAGCCGATGATGAGGGCGAGTGGCACGGTAAGCGCGGCCGCCGCCGCGGGCGCGGCGCCCATGGCATGGGCGGCGCGCGGGGCGAGGTGATCCACCGCCCGGGCGTAGAAGATCGGCACATAGACGGTCGCGACCTTGGCCAGGATCAGGCATGCGCTGGCCGCAACCACGCGCAGCCGGGCCCTCGGATCGCCCTTGGGCCAGAGGTAGGGAAGCAGCATCCGAAAGGTGCGGAGGGCGGTATCCTTGTCAGCGGCAGGCGCGGCAGCTGCGCCCTCCGCCTGCTGCCGTGAAGCGCTGGGAGATGCCATAGGCCTCATGTGGCACGCTCCCCGCCCTGTGCAAAGGTTTCCTGCCCATGTCCGATCGCGCAACCGAGATGTTCCTGCGGCATGTGCGCGCCGCCCAGAATGCCGCCCTGCCCGGCGGCCGCCGCGCCTTCCTGATCGAAGCCCAGCCGGTCGGCTGGATGCAGCCCGCTTTCGCTGAAGCCTTCGCGGCCGCCCTCGGCCTGCCGCGCGGCGCCGATGGCTGCGTGCGGCTGCCCGCGGAAGCCCTGCCCCGCCTCGAACCCGCCTGCCGCAGCCTCGCCGCCGCGGGCTGGTTCACCTGGCGGGGGGAGGCTTTCGATGTCCGCGCCGAAGCGGAAGGGCCGGTGCTCGCCACCCTCGATCGGGGCGCGGTGCCCTGCTTCGGCACAATCTCGCACGGGGTGCATTGCAACGGGCTGGTGCGCAAGGCGGACGGCCTCCACCTCTGGGTCGCCCGCCGCGCCGCCCATAAGCTGCTCGACCCGGGTAAGCTCGACCATATCGTCGCGGGTGGCGTCTCGGCCGGGATGACCCCCTGGGAGACGCTGCTCAAGGAGGCGGCGGAGGAAGCCGCGATCCCCACCGAACTCGCTTCTTGCGCGAGACCCGTCGGCCGCATCCGCTACGATATGGAGCGCCCCGAAGGCCTGCGGCGCGATCTGCTGCATTGCTACGATCTCGATCTGCCCGAGGGCTTCGTGCCCCGGCCGAGCGATGGCGAGGTGGCGGGCTTCGAACTCTGGCCGATCGGCGAGGCCTATGCGGTGCTGGCGGCGGGCGATGCCTTCAAGTTCAACGTGGCGCTGGTGTTGATCGACCTCTTTCTCCGCTGCGGGCTCATCCCTGAGGCGGCCGAGGCGAAGAGGCTGCGCGCGGCGCTCGACAGGGCCGCGTAACGCGCCGCACAAAGAACAAAAATATCAATCTGTTAGCCGGTAACACTGGGCAACAATCCTTGACTGGCGGTTGCCATTCCGGAGTGCTTTTCTCATCCCCAGGTTAATGACCGCGCAAAATGGCTCCATAATTCTGCCAGGATAGGCGGCCGTGATCCGCCCCGAGGCCAAGCGGCCGGGGCACGAGTGAAGCGAGGAATTGCATGTGATGGATGGGTTGCCGGGCTATTATCTTGAATCGGCAGTTCCGTCGGCTTCGCGTTCCATCCGCACGGCGATCGACTGCCGTGGCGTCGGTCTGCATGGCGGGCGGGAAGCGCATCTGGTGCTGCGGCCTGCCCCTGCCGGCACCGGCATCCTCTTCCGCCGCACCGATCTCGGCATCGATCTGCCGGCCCGGCACGATTTCGTCTCCGATACCCGGCTCTGCACCAAGCTCTCGGCGCCCGGCCATCCGGAGGCGACGGTCGGCACCATCGAGCATATCATGGCGGCGCTGGCCGCGACCGGGATCGACAATATCCTGATCGAGATCGATGGGCCGGAAATCCCGATCCTGGACGGCAGCGCCGAGCCTTTCGTCTTTCTGATTGACTGCGCCGGCACCGAGGATCTCGCCGCACGGCGCAGCGTCATCGAAATCCTCAGCCCGATCGCGGTGAGCGAGAATGGCGCCACCGCCCGCTTCGAGCCGCTGCCCGCCGGTGGCAGCTGGCTCGGCTTCGATCTTTCGATGCTGATCGATTTCCCCGCCCCCGCCATCGGGCGGCAGAGGCTGGAGATGCGGCTGACCGAGGAGAGCTTCCGCGCCGAGCTTGCCCGCGCCCGCACCTTCGCCCAGGCACAGGAAATCGCCCAGCTGCAAGCGGCCGGCCTTGCCCGGGGCGGCAGCCTCGCCAATGCGGTGGTGGTCGCCGGCGATCGCGTGCTGAACCCCGAAGGGCTGCGCCATGCGGAGGAATTCGTCCGCCACAAGATGCTCGACGCGGTGGGAGATCTGGCGCTCGCCGGCGCCGCAATCATCGGCCGCTTCGTCGGCGAGAAATCCGGCCATCGCACCAACAACCTGCTGCTGCGGGCGCTTTTCGCCAATCCGGGCGCCTACCGGCATGTGACGGCGGGCGGGCTGATGGCGCGCGGCTACGGCGCCGGCCTCTCGGTGCCCGCAGGCATCGCCGCCGCAGCGGCCTGACCCCGGCATATTCCTCCCCGTCTCTGTCTTTGCACCGGCTTTGCCAATCCGTAACGCAGCCGCCAGCGGATCGGGCTTCTCAAAAGCCGGGCCGGGTGCCACATCAGGCGCCATGAACCGTCGCGCACTTCTCGGCTCCCTCGCCCTCGTCGCCCTGCCGCTGCTCGGCGGCACCAGCCTGCTGCCACGCGCGGCGGAGGCGCAGCTTGCCGCGGCACCGCCGACGACGGCGGCGGACCAGGCGGATATCGGCCGCATCCAGGCCTATCTCAACGGCATCACCACCATGAAGGCGCGCTTCCTGCAGGTGGATGCCAATGGCAATTCCATCGGCGGCAATGTCTGGATGCATCGGCCGGGCCGGATGCGCTTCGAATACGATCCGCCGGATCGGATGCTGCTCGTCGCCGGCCACGGGCTGCTGGTCTATTACGATCCCGCCGTTAAGCAGACGACGAACGTCCTGCTCTCCTCGACGCCGCTCGGCCTGCTGCTGCAGCAGAACCTCACCCTCTCCGGCAAGGTGACGGTGACGGGCATCGCCCGCGCGCCGGGGCAGATCCAGCTCACCATCATCCGCACGGCAGAGCCGCGCTCCGGCTCCATCACCCTGATCTTCGCGACCGACCCGTTGACCCTGCGCAGCTGGATCGTGACCGATGCCCAGGGTCGCAAGACCCAGATCAGCCTCTATGACGTGACCTACGGGGGCAACTACCCGAACAGCATGTTCACCTTCGTCGGCCCGCAATTCGAGCATCAGTAAGACGATTGGCGGATCGCGCAGGCCCGCGCGGAAGGGGATTTATCCGCGCAGAGATCCGCTGACACGCCCTCAACACGCTCCGACTGGCGGGGGGCGCGCATCTTCGCGCCGTCAGATGACCCATCTGACCGGGCCTTGCGCTAAGCGGCGAAGCTCCAGGCGCCTTCCTCGGCCGTCAGCGCCCGGGCGCGCAGGCCCGCGAAAAGCCCCCGGCCGAGGGTATCGCCGAGCGCATCGGGCGGGCCGGCCTCCACCGCGCGCGCGGCCCATTCGGCCTCCGCCACCTCGGCCTCAAGCCGGCCGGCCTCGGCGTCCAGCGTGATCATATCCCCCGCCCGCACGCGGCCGACCGGGCCGCCCATCATCACCTCGGGCGAGAGGTGGATCACCATCGGCACCTTGCCAGAGGCGCCGGACATGCGCCCATCCGTCACCAGCGCGACATGGAAGCCCTTGTCCTGCAGCGCGCCGAGGATCGGCGTCAGGCTATGAAGTTCCGGCATGCCGTTGGCCCGCGGCCCCTGATGCCGTACCACCGCGACGAAATCCTTCTCCAAGGCGCCCTGCTTATGCGCCGCCACCATCTCCTCCTGCGAGTCGAAGACGATGGCGGGCGCCCGCACGCGGCGATGCTCGGGCGCGACGGCCGAGATCTTGATGACCCCGCGACCGAGATTGCCCGTCATCAGCCGAAGGCCGCCATCAGCGGAGAAGGGCCGCGCGACAGTCGCCAGCACCGCCGGATCGCCGCTATGGCGGGGGCCTTCGCGCCAGGTGAGGTGCCCCGCCTCGTCCAGCGCCGGCTCCTGCCGATAGGCGGAAAGCCCACGGCCGGCGACCGTCAGCACATCCTCGTGCAGCAGCCCGGCATCGAGCAGCTCGCCGATCAGGAAGGCCATGCCGCCGGCGGCATGGAAGTGGTTCACATCCGCGCGGCCATTGGGATAGACGCGGGCGAGCAGCGGGACGGCGGCGGAGAGGGCATCGAAATCATCCCAGGTGACGAGAATGCCCGCCGCCCGCGCCATGGCGACGAGGTGGATGGTGTGATTGGTGGAGCCGCCGGTCGCCATCAGGGCGACGATGCCGTTGATGATCGCCTTCTCGTCCACCACCTCGGCGATCGGCGTGTAGCTATTGCCGCGGGCGGTGATTTCGAGCACGCGGCGGGCGGCCGCGGCCGTCAGCGCCTCGCGCAGCGGGGTATGGGGGTGGACGAAGGCAGCGCCCGGCAGATGCAGGCCCATCACCTCCATCAGCATCTGGTTGGAATTGGCGGTGCCGTAGAAGGTGCAGGTGCCGGGGCCGTGATAGGCCTTCATCTCGGATTCGAGCAGCGCCTCGCGCCCCACTTCGCCGAGCGCATATTGCTGGCGCACCTTAGCCTTCTCGGCATTCGAGATGCCGGAACTCATCGGCCCGGCGGGCACGAAGATCGTCGGCAGATGGCCGTATTGCAGCGCGCCGATGACGAGGCCGGGGACGATCTTATCGCAGACGCCCAGCATCAGCGCGGCGTCATAGACATTGTGGGAAAGGCCGATCGCCGTCGCCATCGCGATCACATCCCGCGAGAAGAGCGACATCTCCATGCCGGGATTACCCTGGGTCACGCCATCGCACATCGCCGGCACGCCACCGGCGACCTGGGCGAGGCCGCCCGCCAGGCGCGCGGCGCGGCGGATGATCTCGGGGTAGTTCTCGTAGGGCTGATGGGCGGAGAGCATGTCGTTATAGGCGGTGATGATGCCGATATTGGGCGCGGCCCCGCTCGCCAGGCGATGCTTGTCGCCATGCGGCATGGGCGCATAGGCATGGGCGAGATTGGCGCAGGAAAGGCCCGAGCGGGCCGGGTGGGCGGCAGCGGCGGCCCGGGTCGCGGCGAGATAGGCGGCACGGCTGGCGGCACTGCGTGCGCGCACGCGCTCGGTCACCTCGGCGATGCGGGGGGCGATACGGGGTTGGTTTGCGGCCATCACGCGTCTCCTGCCAAAAGCCTTGCCGACCTTCTTCTAGCCGCATCGGGCAAGCCCGTCAGCACCGCCGCGCGCATGCGCTATCGCGCCCGGACGGAGGTGGGGCGAAGGTCGAGCGGAGCGTGGTGGCCGCGGCGCGTGGCATGGTAGCGCGAGGGGATATGGTCGGGACGAGAGGATTCGAACCTCCGGCCTCCTGCTCCCGAAGCAGGCGCACTACCAGGCTGTGCTACGTCCCGATCCTGGTCGGCAATAACCGAGGCCCGGCGTATAGCGGGCCTGATCGCGGCGGGCAAGCCATACCGCCGCACAAGGCTGATGTGTGAAACAAGGGGAGAAGATGATGGCGCGGCTCTGGCTTGGTCTCGGCGGGCTCTTCGGGCTTACCGGGGTGATGATGGCCGCGCTCGCGGCGCACGCGCTGCCGGGGCGGATTTCGGCGGTGCAGCTCGGCTTCGTGCACGCGGCGATCTCGATGCAGATGTGGCACGCCCTGGCGCTGATTGGCTGCGGCATCCTCGGCCGCGTCTTACCCTGCCGCCGGGTCTCGCTCGCGGGGGCGGCCTTCGCCCTCGGCATCCTCCTGTTCTGCGGCGCCGTCTATCTCATCGCGCTCCTCGGCATCGAGTTGCCGCTGGTAGCGCCGCTCGGCGGCTTCCTCACCATGCTCGGCTGGATCCTGCTCGGCTCGCTCGCCATCCGCGCCTAGTGGCGGGGGCGAGACGGGCATCGGCGGCAGCCGCACCCGCTGCACCGCCGCGATCACCAGATCGCGCAGGGAAGCCGCTTCCGTATCGGCGCCGAGCACGCTCGCATCCCGCAGCGTCTCGGCATCGGGTGCCGTGCGCAGACCGATCAGGATGGGCGCATCCGGCAGCCGCTGGCGCAGCCGCCGCACGAGGTAGCGCAGATGCGGCGGCTGGCCGGCAACTTCGAGGGCGGTGACGCAGACGAGATCCACCCCCGCCACGTCAAGCTCCGCCAGGCGGCTGCGGGAGGCCGCGTCGAACGGCACGACGCGGGTGCGAAAGCCGTGCTTACGCAAGAGCTGCGCCAGCATGGCATTGGGCAGATCGTCCAGCAGACCGCGCCCGGCGATGCAGAGCACGAGCGGCGGCTCGGCGCTGGCGGCGAGCGCGATTTCGGGCGCCGGCTCGGCCGAATCGCCCCGCCCCGGGCGCTCGACCCCGGCGACCTCGACCTCCGCCTTGCGCAGCCGGTGCGGCGGATCGGCATCGTCCCAGGCGTCGAGCTCCTCGATGAGGGCGGCGATATCATGCCGCAGGCGCCGCACCTGCACCTCAGACATCGCAGCCCGCGCGATATCGCCCTCGGCGAGCTTCAGCCCAGGCCGCGCTACACTATCGTAATAGGCGCTGAGCGAGCGGGTCTGCAGCAGCTGTTCCGCCTGCTCCTGCACCTCGTCCGGATCATGCGCCAGCAGCCGCTGGTAGAAGGTCTCGACCGGGGTGAGGGCGGGCCGGTCTCCCAGCAGCACGTCGAAGAATTCGAGCTGCTTCACATGCCGCCCGACGACGACGAGGCAGAGGGTGATCGGCGTCGAGAGGATGAGGCCGATCGGCCCCCAGAGCCAACCCCAGAAGACCGCGACGACGAGCACCGCAACCGGGGAGAGGCCGGTGGTGCTGCCATAGGTCATCGGCTCGATCACCTGGCCGGTGATCCCCTCGGCCACGAGAAAAAGCACGAGGGTGGCGATGGCGAGACCCCAATGCGGATCGACCGCCGCGGCGAGCGCGATAGGCAGCAGGGCCGAGATCGGCGAGCCGATATAGGGCACGAAGCGCAGCAGCATGGCGAGCACACCCCAGAGGATCGGGTTGGGCAGGCCGATGAAGGCGAGACCGACACAGATAACGACGCCGAAGCCGGCATTGATGCCGGTCTGCGCCAGGAAATAGAGCGAGAGGCGGCTGCCGGCATCGTCGATCGCCAGCGTGGTGCGGTGCAGGTCGCTCGAGCCGAAGAGGCGGATCAGCCGATCCCGCAGATCCTCCTTCTGCAGAAGAAAGAAGATGGCGAAGACGATGACGATGCCGACCGTCTCGAGCGGCTGCAGGATCGGGGTGAGCAGGCTGCGCGCAAGGCCGAAGGCCGAAGGCTCCGGCGTCTCGACGGTGACCGGCATCGGCGGGGCGACCGCATTCGTCGCATGGCTCACGCCGCCGCCGGGGTTGGTGGTGGCATGATGATCGGGCGTCAGAAAATTGCCGAACCGCGCCGAGAGCGATGCCATCTCGTGATTGACCAGCGAGCGCACGGACTCGAACTTGTGCATCATCGTGATCTGGTAGAGCGCGAAATTCTGCGCGAGATCCGCGATCTGGGTGCCGATCAGCGCGCCGAGCAGCAGGATGACGAGCAGCGCGAAGATCACCGCAAGCAGCACCGCAAGCACCTTGGGCAGCCGCAGCCCGCGCAGCAGCGCGACGACGGGGCCGAGCACGAAGCTCAGCAAAATCGCGAGGGTGATCGGAATGAGGACGGCTTTGGCGAGATAGAGCGCCGCCACCACGACAACCGCGACCATCAGCAGCACCATCCCCTGCGGGCGCGGCGACTCGCTGGCAGGAACGCCGGCCCCGGAGGGGAGCCCAGGCTCGACGGTATCCCGCATGGCTCGACGCTCCCCGAACGGCACGCCCAAACGCAGCGCCGTGAGCCGCATATAGGTGAGGCGGGCCGGAACAACAGGGCAAGGTCTGCGCAGGATCGGAAGCAAACGCTTCGCCATCATAATGGAAAATCTCGGAACGAAGCCGTTCGTTCCGATGTCGTAAACGTCCCTTCAATACTCTCCCGCCTAGGCTTCGATCACTGAAACGTGACATTGCGGCAAACAAAGAGGCCAAGGCGGCCCGCTCTCGGCGATTGCGTCGGGCGGGGACCAGATCGCCCGCAGGTGGCAATTGCCTCGTCCTCAGGCGTCGCGCCGCGTCAAGCTTCTCGCCCATGCTTGCCTCGGACGTGGAATCCACCGCAGGCCGTGGGACGACCAAAATGTTCTTTACTTGTTCTCGTTTTATTCGCTAATTTCCAGACGTTCTCATCACGAGGTCCGTAAGATGATCGACCGCACGCTGCGCCCGGCGCAAGACCATGAAGTCGTCAACGAACTCGCCTTCGTCCTCAAAAGCTGGTCCGCAGGCCGGGGCCGCCGCCGGCGGGGGGATGATCAGATGGCCCGGATCACCGCAGAGCGGCTGGTCGATTACCTCCACCTCTCGGGCTTCGAACTGATGCGCCGCCCGCCGGTCGAACTCGATATGAGCTATGTCGGCGGTAGCACCGGCTAGCCGGCCACGGCTCCAGCTGCCTCGGGCGGAAGAAACTCCGCCACCGTCTGGCCGAGCAGCGCGAGATCCTGCGGCCGGGAAAGCCGATGGTCGCCATCCTTGACGAGGATGATGCGGAGATCGGTGCCTTCCACCCGCTCGCCGATGGCGAGCGCGGTGCGCCAGGGAACATCGGCATCCTGCTGCCCCTGGAGCAGCCGCACCGGGCAGTGCAGCGGCAAAGGGGCCGAGAGCAGAAGGTGGCGGCGGCCGTCCTCGATCAAGCCGCGGGTGATCGGAATGGGCGGGCCGTATTCGCTCGGCGCGTGCACCACGCCTTCAGCGAGCAGGCGGGCGCGCTCTGCCTCCGTCATCGTGTTCCAGATCAGCGTCTCGGTGAAATCGGGGGCGGCGGCAATGCCGATGAAAGCGGCGACCCGCTCGGCCAGTCGCCGCGCGAGGTTGAGGCCGATCCAGCCGCCCATCGAGGAGCCGACGAGGATCAGCGGCCCCTCCGTCACCGCGTCGATCACTCGCCGCGCATCCTCTGTCCAGAGGCCGATGGTGCCGTCCTCGAAGGCGCCGCCGCTCGAGCCATGGCCGGAATAGTCGAGCCGCAGCATCGCCTGGCCGCGGGCAGCCGCGAACTCCGCCAGGAAGCTCGCCTTGCCGCTCGCCATATCGCTGCGGAAGCCGTGCAGGAAGACGATGGTGGGCGCGCGCCCGGCCAGCCGCTTCCAGGCAAGGTCCACGCCATCGGGCCGCCGCAGCCGCCCGGTTTCCTCGCTCATACCGCTCATCCGCCCGCCTGCTCCGTCCGTGCCGTGGTTTCGCCCATCTCGGTCTCCCGCTCCACGGTCAGCCGGTCAACCCGCCGCCCGTCCATGGCCAGCACCTCGAACCGCCAGCCGGCGAAGGCGATGCGGTCCCCCACTTGCGGCACCCGCCGCAGCAGCGCGAGCACCAGCCCGGCGGCGGTATGATAGGTGCCGCGCGCCGGCACATCGGCAATCCCGAGCTTCTCCATCAATTCGTCGAGCGGCATGAGGCCATCGAGCGTGAAGCTCGTCTCCTCCGTCCGGTCCGCCGCCTTGCCCGGCTGATCGGCCGTTCCTTCATCGACATCGCCGACGATCGCCTCCAGCATGTCGGCGGCGGTGATGAGGCCCTCGAAGCTGCCATATTCGTCGATCACGAAGGCCATGCCGTTGCCGTCTCCCTTCAGCCGCTCGAAGGCATCGAGGGCGGAGATCGCATCCGGCACGATCATCGGCTGCAGCAGGGCGGCATCGAGGCTGAGACTGCCGCCGGCGAGCATCTGGTCGAGCAGCACCTTCGCCTGGACGATGCCGACCGCATCGTCGATCGAACCATTGGCGATGACGAAGCGGGTATGCGGATGGGCGCGCAGCCGGGCCATCACCTCCTCCTGCGGGGCGCGCCGGTCGATCCAGGCGATTTCGGTGCGGGGCGTCATGATCGCCCGCACAGGCTTGTCGGCGAGGCGCAGGATACGCTCGATCATGAGCTTCTCCTCGCTCTCCAGCACCCCGGTCTGCGTGCTTTCGGCGAGCAGGGCGCGGAGCTCCTCCTCGCTCGGCACCTCCGGCCGGGTGCCTGAAATGCCGAAGAGGCGCATGATGCCGGCGGAGCTTTTGCTCAGCAGCCAGACGACCGGCTTGGTGAAGCGGGCGATGACGATGAGCATCGGCGCCGCCCGTGCCGCCACGATCTCCGGCCGGCGCAGCGCGAGCTGCTTCGGCACCAGCTCGCCAAGGACCATGGTGAGGAAGGTGATGAGCACGACGGTGAGCAGGAAGGCCAGCGCATGGGCGGGGGTGCCGGCCAGGCCAAGATGCTCCAGCGCGTGGCCGACATCGCCGGTGATCCGCTCGCCACTGAACATGCCGGTGATGACGCCGACGAGGGTGATCCCGACCTGGACCGTGGGCAGGAAGATCTGCGGATGCTCGGCAAGCCGCCGCGCGACGGCGGCACCGGCGACCCCCTTGCGCTCCAGCACCGCGAGCCGCGCGCGCCGCGCCGAGACGAGCGCAAGCTCGCTGCAGGCGAAGAGCCCGTTGATCAGGATCAGCACCAGGATGCCGATCATTTCGAACCAGATTTCCAAGCGGATCAGGCCTCCCTCTGCCGGCTGGCCCGCGAGGGCCGCCTCCTGCCGGCCCTTATAGCCGAGAGGGGCCGGGCCTCACGCGGCAAAACCGGCCGCGGCACCCGTAATCGCCCGCTGACGGGTAAATTCCGGCAGCACCCCAATCTGCTGTAGCATCCAAGGCGATCCCGGCGCCGCACAGGCCGCCACAAGGATCACGATCTGATCGCCTCGCCTCCCGACCCTGCATCATGCCCTCGCATTAGGATCCGCCGCCCATGCGCACGCCTCCCCCGCTCGTGCTTGCCCTCGGCCTCGCCGGCCTCATCCCCTTCATCGTCACCGCCTATCTCGCCGTCTCGGCGCGGGGCATGCCGGCCGATGCCGGCGGCCTCATCGCGCTGCTCTGTTATGGCGCGGTCATCCTCTCCTTCCTCGGCGCGGTGCATTGGGGCTTCGCTCTTGCCGAGCCGCCAGCCTCGCTCGCCGGCCTCGCCCCGCGACCGCTCTCCCAGGATCCGGCGCACCGCCCGCGCCTGCTGCTCGGCGTCCTGCCGGCGCTGATCGGCTGGGTGGCACTGCTGGTGGCGATCCTGCTGCCTTCGCCCGCCGTGGCGCTCGGCATCCTCATCGCCGGCTTCATCGCGACCAATGTGGCAGAGCAGGCCGGCCACCGCCGCGGCTGGGTGCCAGGAAGCTATCTCTGGCTGCGCTGGGTGCTGACCGTCATCGTCGTCGCGCTGCTGGTGACCGTTCTCGTGCTGCGGCTGAGTGGAGCACGGATCGTTCTATAATCGTGATATAGCAATGGTTTAGGCGGAGTTTTTGAAAGTATCACGCAAATCGTGATCGGCTTTGAGGCAGGCTGCGGTGGAAATTATGGCGCAAATATGTCTTGATTGAGCCGCAATCACGACGGAACGGAGGGAAGCCATGTTCTTCAAACCCTCACTGGCCTCGGCCGAGGCCCGCAAGACCACCGCCAGCACGCCAGAGGCGGAGACGTTCGATCAGGACACCGCCGGCCTCGGCTATGCCGGCTTCGAAACCTTCGGCCGCGCTGGTTTGAACATCGGCGGCCTGCATCGGGACGATCAGTGGGTCGGCTCCTGGGGCGGCCGCTGCTGAGACCGTCCGCCGCACGCCATCGGGCGGCTTGACGGGGCGCGGGCGGCTAGCGCTCTTTGAGCGCGCATGCCCCCTGCCGGAGCTTTCGTCTTGGCCGCCGCACCCGATCCCGCCTCCCCGCTCGACCAGCCCGATAGCGGCCAAGCGCGCGACCGCTTGGCCGAGCCAACTTATTCCAGCCTCGACCCCCAGGACTGGGAAGCGTTCGCCGCCCTTGGCCATCGCATGCTGGACGATATGATCGCCCATCTCCGCGGCTTGCGGGATGGGCCGGTCTGGCAGCCGCTGCCCGATCCGGCGCGCGCCGCGCTCCGCCAGCCGTTGGACGACGGCGGCGCCGATCCGGCCGCAGTCTATGAACGCTTCCGCGCACTCATCCTTCCTTATGCCACCGGCAATACTCATCCGCGCTTCACCGGCTGGGTGCATGGCGGCGGCACGCCGCTCGGCATGCTGGCCGAGATGCTGGCCGCCGGGCTCAATGCCAATCTCGGCGGGCGGGACCATGCGCCGATCGAGGCGGAGCGCCAGGTCATTCGCTGGGCGGCCCGCGCTTTCGGCCTGCCAGGGAGTGCCGGCGGCCTGATCGTGACGGGCAGCTCCATCGCCAATTTCATCGCCGTGCTGATGGCGCGCGGCCGCGCGCTCGGCCCGGGGAGCCGGGTGCAAGGCCTCGGCGGCCGGCGGCTGACCGCCTATGCCGCCGCCGGCGTGCATCGCTGCGTGCCCGATGCCCTCGATATGGCGGGCCTCGGCAGCGCCGCGCTCCGCCGCATCCCGACCGATGGCGAAGGGCGGATGAACCTCGGCGCGCTGGAAACCGCGATCGCCCAGGACCGTGCGGCCGGGGCCGAGCCTTTCCTCATCGTCGGCACCGCAGGCTCGGTCGATATCGGCGCCTTCGACGATCTCGCCGAAATCGCCGAGATCGCCGCCGAGCAGCGGCTGTGGTTTCACGTCGATGGTGCTTTCGGCGCGCTGGCCGCCCTCTCCCCTGCCCTCGCACCCAAGGTGCGCGGCATGGAGCGGGCGGATTCGATCGCCTTCGATTTCCACAAATGGGCGCAGGCACCCTATGATGCCGGCTGCATCCTGGTGCGCGACGAGGCCAACCAGCGGGCGACCTTCGCCTCCGACGCCGCCTATCTCTCCACCAGCGGCCGGGGCCTCGCCGCCAATGCGCCCTGGCCCTGCGATCTCGGCCCCGATCTGTCGCGTGGCTTTCGCGCGCTCAAGCTCTGGTTCACGCTGCAAAGCTTCGGCGCCGCGAAGCTCGGCCAGGTGGCGGAAGCCTCCGTCGCCCTCGCCCAGCACCTCGCCCGGCGGGTCGATGCGGAGCCGGAATTGCAGCGCCTCGCGCCGGTGCCGCTCAACATCGTGTGCTTTCGCTATCGCGCGCCGGGCGCGGCCGCCGATCTCGACGCGCTCAACGCCCGCATCGTCGCCGAGGTGCAGGAAGCGGGGCTCGCCGCCCCGTCCACCACCCGGATCGGTGGCGCGCTCGCCATTCGTGCCGCCTTCGTCAATCACCGCAGCCGGCCGGAGGATGCCGATGCTTTGGTGGATGCGGTGCTAGCCGCGGGGCGGGCAGCCATGCGAGAAGAACGAACCTCTCTCTGAACGGAAGAAAGACCGGCCCATGCGAGACCATCCCCTGATCGGCCAGCTGAAGGCGGCGCGCGTCGTCCCCGTGGTGCGGATGAAGAACGCAGCGCATGCCGCGACCGCGATCCGCTGGCTGCACGATGCCGGCCTGCGCATCTTCGAGATTACCATGACGATCCCCGATGCGCCGGCCCTGATCCGCGAACTTGCCGCCGATCCGAGCCTGTTGGTGGGTGCCGGCACGGTGCCGGATGCGGCGACCGCCGAGACGTGCCTGCGCGCCGGGGCGCGTTTCGTCGTCTCCCCCTGGGTCGATCCCGATCTCGTCGCCCCCTGCCGCGCGGCAGGCGCCATCCTGATGTCGGGCGCGGTGACGCCGACCGAGGTGCGCGCCGCGCTGAAGGCGGGTGCCGATGTGGTGAAGGTGTTTCCCGCCGCTTCCGCCGGCGGCCCGGCCCATATCAAGGCGCTGGCAAGCGTTTTCCCGGGCGTGACCTTCTGCCCCACCGGCGGCGTCGATCCCAGCAACCTTGAGGCCTATCTCGCGGCCGGCGCCGCCTTCGTCGGCATGGGCGGCAAGCTCGTGGACGAAGGCCTGGTCGCGGCGGAGGACCGTGGGGCGGTGGTTGCCGTGGCCGAGCAGATCCGGGCGAAAGCCTGACGCGCGGACAGGGCCCTCGGGGATGGCCGCTGATCTCATCTGCATCGGGGAAGCGCTCGGCGAATTCATCCAGCAGCCGGCGCTGCCGGATGGGCGGACGCTCTTCCAGCAGGGCTTCGGCGGCGATGCGCTGACGGTCGCGGTCTCCGCCGCCCGGCTCGGCATCAAGGCGGCGGTGATCGGCGCCATCGGGCGAGACCCGCTGGGCGAAGCGCTGGCCGGCTTTCTGGCGAGCGAGGGGGTGGAGAGCGCGGCCCTGCATCGCGTCCCTGAGGCGCCGACCGGCCTCTATCTCCTCGATCCCGCGGCCGATCCTGCACGGCAGACCGATCTGCGCGCCCATTCGGCGGCGGCTCGGCTCGGGCCTCCCCATGTCCCTGCCGGGCTGCTCGCCGGGGCGCGCATCCTCTTCGCGAGCGGCGCCGCCCAGGGCCTCTCGCAAAGCGCCACGGATGCGGTCTTCGAGGCCTTCGCCCTCGCCCGGCGCCAGGGCATCGCCATCGCCCATGCCACGCGCTACCAGCCTGGGCTTTGGCCAGCGGCTCGCGCCGCCGCCATCATCCATGCCGCCATCGGCCAGGCCGATGTGGCGCTTCCCTCGCGCAGCGATGCGGCGGCCTTGACCGGCCTTGCCGAGCCCGAGGCGATGCTTGACTTCTACCTGCGCCTCGGCCCCGGCCTCGTCCTGCTCACCATGGGTGCGGAGGGCGTCTGGCTCGCGACGCCGGAGGCGCGGATGCTCATCCCCGCCTTCTCCACCGCCGCGATCGACCTGACGGGGACGGAGGATTGCTTCGCGGGCGCCATCATCGCGCGCATGCTGCAAGGGGATACGCCGGAAGACGCGGCGCATTTCGCGGCGGCCGCAGCGGCGATCTCCAGCACCGGCTACGGCGCCGCCCTGCCTGTTCCCCGTACCCCCGAAGTTTGGGCCGCCATGGCGATGCGCAACCGATGAGCCTGCAACCGAGCGATTACGGCATCACCATCGGCGGCGTCGAAACCCGCCTGCCGATCGTGGCGCTGAATGACAGCCTCGCCATCGCGCTGCTGATGGTGATCGACGAAGGGGTCGCCTTCACCGCCCGGGCCGGCGCGGCACTTGCCGAGATCGCCCGGCCGCTCGCGCCCGATATCGTGGTCGGCGCCGCCACGCTCGGCATTCCCGTTGCGATCGAGGTCTCCCGCGCGCTCGGGCGCGATCGTTACGTCATCTTGCAGAAATCGCCCAAGATCCACCTCGCCGATGCGCTGCGCGAAAGCGTCACCTCCGTCACCTCGCACGGGGTGCAGAGCCTGCTGCTCGATCGCCGCGCGGTGCCGCTGCTCGCCGGCCGCCGCGTTTTCGTGGTGGATGACGTGGTCTCCACCGGATCGAGCCTCGCCGCCATGCTGCGGCTGCTGCGCCGCGCGGGTGCCGAGATCGCGGGGATTGGCGTGGTGCTGACCGAGGGGCATGCCTGGCGGCAGGCCCTCGGCGCGGATGCTGGGCGGCTCACCGGCCTTGCGCATATCCCGCTCTTCCGAATCGAGAACGACCGGGCGATCCCCGACCCTGCGACGCTATAGCGCGCCTCTCTTGCGAAGCGGAGGATCCCGCGCGGCCGCCGCCTTACAGCTTGGCCGCCCTGATGTCCGCCAGAAGTCCGGGCCCGACCGGTGACCAGCCGAGCGCCTGGCGCGTGAGCCGGCTGGAGACGGGATTATCCGTGCGAACGAAAGGCGCAAGCCAGCCGAACTGCCGGGCGGCCTCTTCCGCGGAGAGGGATGCGGCGGGAACGCCCGTCGCCGCGCCGATGGTTTCGGCGATGCTGCGCATGGTTATCGGCTCTTCGCCGATCGCGTGATAGGCGGCGCCCGCTTCGCCACGCTCCAGGGCGCGGACGAAGAGGGCGGCGGCGTCCAGGCGATGCACCGCGCACCAGCGGTTCTCTCCCGCGCCGACATAGGCCGAGCGCTGCTTCTTGCGCGCCGCCGCGATCAGCTGCGTCACCAAGCCTTGCTTCGCTTCATCATGGACCGACGGCGGCAAGCGCACCATCGCCGCGCGAAGGCCGCGCTCGGCCAATTCCCGGATCGTCCGTTCCGAGCGCACCCGCGCGCCACCCACGGAGGTCGGGTCCGCCATCTCATCCTCCTCCGCGACGTGCCCGGCCTTGAGCGACATGGTCGGGAAAGCCGCGATGAGCGGCGCCCCCTTGCCGAGCACGCCCCCCATGGTCTGCAGCGCCCGCTGGTCGGCAGAGACCGCCGCGGCGGCGAAACGGCCAACGATGCCGGAAGGCGCCCCGCCGAGCAGCACCCGCAGGCGCGCGCCCAGCGGCATGTGCGATAGCGCATGGAAGAACGCGGTGTGGATCACGCCATCCGCCCGCCCCGCCTCGCGCCGCAGAACCGCGAGGTCGCCGATCGTCCCCCGCGCCGCGGACGCGCCGGCTGCCGCCAGGCGCGCGGCCGCTTCCGCTGAGCGCGCGAGGCCGGTGACCTGGTGGCCCGAGGCGATCAGCTCGCGCAGGATGGCCGAGCCGATGAAGCCCGTGGCGCCGGTCACGAAAACACGCATCTCGCTCTCCCCAGATGAAGCCGCAGGGCCAAGCTAGAGGCTGGACGCGGGACGCAACACCCCTTATCCTCCGGGATTGGTATTCATTCGTTCAGAACTTGGAAGATGGACCCGTTATCGGAGCTTTTGTCCCTGCTGAAACTGCGCAGCTACGTCTCGGGCGGGTTCGATGCCGGGGGCGAGTTCGCGGTGCAGTTCGGCGCCCATGAGGGGATCAAGTTCCATGCGGTCGTCTCCGGCGCCTGCTGGGTTTCCGTCGAGACCGTGGCAGAGCCGCTGCGCATCCGCGCGGGCGAATGCTTCCTGCTGCCGCGCGGCAAGGCGTTCAGAATTTCGAGCGATCTGCATGTGCCGCCCGTGGATCTTCAGGAGATCCTGCCGCCGGTGCCGGACGGCCGTATCGTGACCTATAGCGGCGGCGGCGATTTCCTCAGCATCGGCGGCTATTTCACCCTTTCCGAAGGGCAGGCCGACCTGCTTCTCGAAACGCTGCCCGCGATCCTGCATATCCGCGAGACGGAAGACGCCGAGATGCTGCGCTGGTGCATCCAGCGCATGCGGAAGGAATTGCTGGAGGGCCTGCCGGGAGATGTCCTCGTCGCCCAGCAATTGGCGATGATGGTCCTCGTCCAGGCGCTCCGTATTCACCTCGCCGCCAAGCGGAACGGGGAAAGCGGCTGGCTCTTCGCCCTCGCCGATCCTCGGCTGCGCGCCGCGATCGGCGCCATGCATCGTGCGCCCAGCTATCCTTGGACGGTGGAGGGCCTGGCGCGCGAAGCCGGCATGTCGCGCACCGCCTTCGCCCTGCGCTTCAAGCGCATGGCCGGCCTATCCCCGATGGCCTATCTGACGCGCTGGCGCATGTTGCAGGCCGCCGAGAAGCTGACGACCTCGCGGCAATCCTTAGGCGAGATCGGTGCCTCCCTAGGCTATGATTCGGAAAAATCCTTCAGCGCCGCCTTCAGGCGGGTGATGCGCCAGCCGCCGCGCCAATACGCTCGCCACGCGAACGAGGGCGCGGCCCGCGCGGCCCCTCGGCCAAAGGCCGCATGAGGATGAGGGGCTTCGCCGCGGCAGCCGCCGGGCGGCCGCCTCTCTGGCCCGATCTCGCCTCAGCTGTGCAGCCCCGGCGCTTCCTGGCCGGTGCGGCTGACATATTCGGCATAGCCGCCATCGTAGTAATGGACGCCATCGGGCGTCAGCTCCAGCACGCGGTTGGAGAGGGCGGCGAGGAAATGCCGGTCATGCGAGACAAAGAGCATGGTGCCCTCGTACTCCCGCAGCGCCGCGATCAGCATCTCCTTGGTCGCGATATCGAGATGGTTGGTCGGCTCGTCGAGGACGAGGAAGTTCGGCGGTTCGAACAGCATCAGCGCCATCACCAGCCGGGCTTTCTCGCCGCCCGAGAGCACGCGGCAGCGCTTGTCGATCTCGTCCCCCGAGAAGCCGAAGCCGCCGGCGAGCGCGCGCAGCTGGCCTTGATTGGCCCGCGGGAAGGCGCTTTCCAGCGTCTCGAAAACCGTCGCCTCGCCATCCAGCAGGTCCATGGCATGCTGGGCGAAATAGCCCATGCGGACACTGGCGCCGATCGTCACGCGGCCGGCATCGGGCTCCGTCGAACCGGCGACCAGCTTGAGCAGCGTCGATTTGCCGGCGCCGTTGACGCCAAGCACGCAGCAGCGTTCCCGCCGGCGGATCATGAGATCGAGCCCGTCATAGATCACCCGGCTGCCATAGCGCTTGGAAACGCCACGCAGATTGGCGACATCCTCGCCCGAGCGCGGCGGTGAGGCGAAATCGAAGGAGAGCGCCTGGCGCCGCTTGGGCGGCTCCACACGGTCGATCTTGTCGAGCTTCTTAATGCGGCTCTGCACCTGCGCGGCATGCGAAGCGCGGGCCTTGAAACGCTCGATGAAGGCGATCTCCTTGGCGAGCATCGCCTGCTGCCGCTCGAACTGCGCCTGGCTCTGCTTCTCGGCCAGCGCCCGCTGCTGCTCGTAGAATTCGTAATCGCCGGCATAGGTGGTGAGGGTGCCGCCGTCGATCTCCATCACCTTGTTGATGACGCGATTCATGAAGGCGCGATCATGCGAGGTCATCATCAGCGCGCCCTCGTAGCCGCGCAGGAACTGTTCGAGCCAGATGAGGCTTTCGAGATCGAGATGGTTGGAGGGCTCGTCCAGCAGCATGACATCGGGGCGCATGAGCAGGATGCGGGCCAGCGCCACCCGCATCTTCCAGCCGCCGGAAAGCCGGCCGACATCGCCATCCATCATTTCCTGGGAGAAGCCCAGGCCGTCCAGCACCTCGCGCGCGCGGGATTCGAGGGCATAGCCGCCCAGTTCCTCGAACCTGGCCTGCACCGTGCCGAAACGCTCCAGGATGGTGTCGAGCTCATCGAACCGCGCGGGGTCCGCCATCGCGGCCTCCAGCTCCGCGAGTTCCGCGGCGACGCTGCTCACATCGCCCGCACCGTCCATCACTTCGGCGACGGCCGAGCGGCCGGCCATCTCGCCGACATCCTGGCTGAAGAAACCGACCGTGACCCCGCGATCGACCAGCACCTGACCCTCATCGGGCTCTTCCTGGCGGGTCACGATGCGAAAGAGCGTCGTCTTGCCGGCGCCGTTCGGCCCGACGAGGCCGATCTTCTCGCCCTTCTGGATAGCGGCCGAGGCCTCGATGAAGACGAGGCGTCGGCCGTTCTGCTTGCTGATATTGTCGAGGCGGATCATGGGGTCCCGGGTGGCGGCAATTGCTGCCCGGGCTTTACCGCATGTGCGAAGGCGGGGGAACCGCCCCCCGCCTCAGAGCCGCCCTCAGCCGAACTGGCCCATGGTGTTATGCGCGCCGCCGGCCTTGAGCGCCGCCTCCCCCGCGAAATACTCCTTGTGATCGTCCCCGATATCCGAGCCTGCCATGTTCTGGTGCTTCACACAGGCGATGCCCTGGCGGATCTCCGCGCGTTGTACATCCCGCACATAGCCGAGCATCCCGTCTTCCCCGAAATAGTGCCGAGCCAGATTGTCGGCGGAGAGCGCGGCCGTGTGATAGGTCGGCAGGGTGATGAGGTGGTGGAAGATGCCGGCCCGCACCGCAGCCTCATGCTGGAAACGCTGGATGCGCGCGTCTGCCTCCCTGGCCAGCGGCGTTTCGTCATAACCCGCATCCATGAGCTTGGCGCGATCATAGGCCGCGACATCCTGACCTTCCTCGCGCCAGCTATCGAAGACCTGCTGGCGGAAATTCAGCGTCCAATTGAAGGAAGGCGAGTTGTTATAGGCAAGCTTGGCCTTCGGCACGGCTGCCCGGATACGATCCACCATGCGCGCGATCTGCGCGATATGCGGCTTCTCCGTCTCGATCCAGAGCAGATCGGCACCGTTCTGAAGAGCCGTGATACAGTCGAGCACGCAACGATCTTCGCCGGTGCCGGGGCGGAATTGGTAGAGGTTGCTCGGCAGGCGCTTCGGGCGCATCAGCTTGCCCTCGCGGCGGATCAGCACGTCGCCATCCTCCGCCGTCTCCGCCGTCACCTCCTCGCAATCGAGGAAGCTGTTGTATTGGTCACCGAGATCGCCCGGGGTCCGGCTATAGGCGATCTGCTTGGTGAGACCGGCGCCGAGACTATCCGTGCGACAGACGATGATCCCATCCTCGACGCCGAGTTCGAGGAAGGCGTAGCGAATGGCGCGCACCTTGGCGAGGAACTCGTCATGCGGCACCGTCACCTTGCCATCCTGATGGCCGCACTGCTTCTCGTCCGACACCTGGTTTTCGATCTGCAGCGCGCAGGCACCGGCCGCGATCATCTTCTTCGCAAGCAGATAGGTCGCCTCCGCATTGCCAAAGCCCGCATCGATATCGGCGATGATCGGCACGACATGGCTTTCGTAGCGGTTGATCTGGCCCCGCAGTACCTCGGCCCGCGCATCCTCCCCGGCGGCGCGGGCAGCGTCGAGCGCGCGGAACATCAGCCCGAGTTCGCGCGCATCCGCCTGGCGGAGGAAGGTGTAGATTTCCTCGATCAAGGCCGGCACGGCGGTCTTTTCGTGCATGGACTGATCGGGCAGCGGGCCGAACTGCGACCGCAGCGCGGCGACCATCCAGCCCGAGAGATAGATATAGCGACCCTTGAGCGAGCCGAAATGCTTCTTGACCGAAATCATCTGCTGCTGCGCGATGAAGCCGTGCCAGGCGCCGAGCGACTGCGTGTACTGCGCCGGATCGGCGTCATACGCCGCCATGTCCCGCCGCATCGTCGCGGCCGTGGCGCGCGCGATGTCGAGCCCGGTCTGGAAGCGGTTCTGCAAGCGCATGCGCAGGACGGCATCGGCGCTGATGCCATCCCAGGCGCCCTGCTTGCCCTGGATGATCGTGTTGAGCTGGGTGGCCGCCGAGTCCTGATACGACATGTGACTGTTCCGTTATGATGCGGGGCGTAACGGAGCCAGCGATAAACCTCTCGTGCTGCGCTGCGGAAGATGGAAATCGCGCGCGCCGTTGTAGGGGTGTCAAGGGTTTACGCGCGCCGAGGCCGGCAGCGTCAGGCTTTTACGGCGCCTCGGGCAGCAGCTTGCCAGGGTTGAGGATGCCGCTCGGGTCGAGCGCCGCCTTGATCGCGCGCATCACCGCAAGCGGCCCTTCGCCATGCTCGGCGACCAGAAAATCCCGCTTGCCGGCGCCCACGCCATGCTCGCCCGAGCAGGAACCGCCAAGGGCGAGGCCACGCGCTACGATCTTGCGATCGAGCGCCCAGGCCCGCGCGCGGCCCTCCTCTCCCGGCGGCACCAGAATGACGGTATGGAAATTCCCGTCCCCCACATGCCCGACCAGCGGGGCGAGGAGCCCGGCCTCGGCGATATCCTGCTTCACGCCGAGCACCGCTTCGGCGAGCTTCGAGACCGGGACGACAGTATCGGTGATGAAGGCGCCATGCGTGGGCGCCAGCGCGCGGGCCGCCCAATAGGCGTCGTGCCGCGCCTTCCAGAGCCGATTGCGGGTCTCGGTATCGGTCGCCCAGGCGAAGCCTTGCGCGCCGTTCTCCCGCGCGATCGCCTCGACCGCCTCGGCCTGTTCGCGCACCGCGGCGGGGGAGCCGTGAAACTCGAAGAAGAGGCTCGGCAGCGCATCGAAGCCGGAGAGTTTGGAATAGGCGATGCAGGCCTGCATCTGCACCTCGTCCAGCAATTCGATGCGCGCCAGGGGGATCGCCGCCTGCATCACCTCGATCACGCTGCGGACGGCGCTTTCCATTGCCGCGAACTGGCAGGTGGCGGCAGAGATCGCCTCCGGTATCGGATGCAGCTTGAGCTGGATTTCGGTGATGATGCCGAGCGTGCCTTCCGAGCCGATGAAGAGCCGGGTGAGATCGTAGCCGGTGGCGGATTTGCGCACCCGCCCGCCGGTGCGGATGACCGTGCCATCGGCGAGCACCACGGTGAGGCCGAGCACATTCTCGCGGATCGTCCCATAGCGCACGGCATTGGTGCCGGAGGCGCGGGTTGCCGCCATACCGCCGAGCGAGGCATCAGCCCCGGGGTCGATCGGCATGAAGAGCCCCTGATCACGCAGATATTCATTGAGCTTGCTGCGCACGAGCCCGGCCTCGATCCGGCAATCCATATCCTCGGGGTTCAGTTCGAGGATACGGTCCATGCGCGAGAGATCGATGGTGAGGCCGCCGGCGACGGCGTTGACGTGCCCTTCGAGCGAGGTGCCGGTGCCGAAGGCGATGACCGGCAGCCCCCGCGCATGGGCGAGTGCGACGAGGCGAGAGACCTCCTCCGTCGTTTCGGGAAAGGCCACGAGGTCGGGCATCCCCGGCGGGTAGGAGCCTTCGCCATGGCTGTGCTGCTCCCGCAGACTGTCATTGGCGGTGATGCGGGAGCCCATGAAGGCGGCGGCTTCGGCAAGGAGGCTCTGGATGAGATCGGTGCGCATGGCGGGAGTGTCGCGCAAAGCGCGCCGCCTGCCCAGCGCCCGCCGCTCATGGCGCGGGTGTTGCGGGATCGGCCCTCAGGGACGATGATCGGCTTCCCCTCCCGTCCAGCAGCGGAGCCTCGGCATGAGCCATCACCTGCAGTTCTATATCGACGGTGCCTGGGTCGGGCCCCTGGCGCCGAACCCGATCGAGGTTATCGACCCGTCGACCGAGGAAGCTTTCACCCAGATTTCGGGCGGCGGTGCTGCCGATATCGACCGCGCGGTGATGGCCGCCCGGCGCGCCTTCGATGCCTTCGCGCGCACGAGCCCGGCCGAGCGGCGCGAACTGCTGGAGGCGATCCTCGCCGAATTCGACAAGCGCTACGAGGATCTCGCCCAGGCGACAATGCAGGAGATGGGCGCCCCGCTCGCCTTCGCCCGGCGTTCGCAAGTATGGAGCGGCCAGGCACATCTGCGCGAGATGATCCGCGTGATGGGAAGCTACCGCTTCACCGAGATGCAGGGGGATATGCAGATCCGGCGCGAGCCGGTGGGTGTCGTCGGCATGATCACGCCCTGGAACTGGCCGCTCAACCAGATCACCTGCAAGGTGGCGCCGGCCATCGCCGCCGGCTGCACCATGGTGCTGAAACCCTCCGAGATCGCGCCTGTCACCGGCATCATCTTCTCCGAGATCATGCATGCCGCCGGCGTGCCGAAGGGCGTCTATAACATGGTGAACGGAACCGGGGCCGAAGCCGGGGCCGCGCTTTCGGCGCATCCGGAGGTAGATATGATGTCCTTCACCGGCTCCACCCGCGCGGGCATCCTGGTTGCCAAGGCGGCGGCCGAAACCGTCAAGCGCGTGCATCAGGAACTCGGCGGCAAATCGCCCAATATCCTGCTCGAAGATGCGGATTTCGCCCGCGCCGTGCCGGCCGGGGTCGCGCATATGTTCAACAACAGCGGCCAAAGCTGCAACGCGCCCTCACGCATGCTGGTGCCGCGCGCGCGCCAGGCCGAGGTGGTGGAGCTTGCCCGCGCCGCCGCCCGCAACGTGACGGTGGGCGATCCGCGCAGCGAGAATTCCAACCTCGGGCCGGTGGTGAGCAAGCTGCAATTCGATAAGATCCAGGATCTCATCCGCTCCGGCATCGCGGAGGGGGCCGATCTCGTGGTGGGCGGGCCTGGCCTGCCGGATGGCCTCTCCCGCGGCTATTACGTGCGGCCGACGATCTTCGCCAATGTGCGGCCCGAGATGCGCATCGCGCGCGAGGAGATCTTCGGGCCGGTGCTTTCGATCATGCCCTATGATTCGGAGGAAGAGGCGGTCGCGGAAGCGAACAATACCGTCTATGGCCTGGCGGGCTACGTACAGGGCGGCGATCTCGCCCGCGCCCGGGAGGTCGCGGCCCGCATCCGCGCCGGCACGCTCTACATCAATACGCCGCCCACCAACATGGCCGCCCCCTTCGGCGGCTATAAGCAATCCGGCAATGGGCGCGAATGGTCCCATTGGGGTCTCGACGATTTCACCGAGATCAAGGGCGTGGTGGGATACGGGGCAGCCTGACCGGCGGAGAGGGCGCCGCGCGGCGCCCTCCTCGGCCGGCCAACCGCCGCGCGGCGCTCAGGCCTTCCCGTCGAAGAATTCCTTCACCTTGGCGAAGAAGCCCTCGGATTCGGGGCTGCCCTTGGCGTGGTCGGTCGCCTCCTGCTCGAATTCTTCAAGGAGTTCGCGCTGCCGGCGCGTGAGATGGCGCGGCGTCTCCACCGCCACCTGGATATACATATCGCCACGCGCCTGGCTGCGCAGAACCGAGAAGCCCTTGCCGCGCAGGCGGAACTGTTCGCCCGACTGAGTGCCGGCCGGGATCTTCACCTTAGCCCGTGACCCGTCGATCACCGGCACTTCGATCTCCCCGCCCAAGGCGGCCTGGGAAATGCGGAGCGGCACGCGGCACAGCACGGTCGCCCCTTCGCGCTGGAAGATCTCGTGCGGGCTGATGCCGATATTGACGTAGAGATCGCCCGGCTGGCCGCCCACGCCTGCCGCCTCGCCCTCGCCGGAGAGGCGGATGCGCGTGCCATCCTCGACGCCTGCGGGAATGGTGACGTTGAGCGTCCGCTCCCGCGGGACGGTGGCGGCGCCGTGGCAGACCCGGCACGGGTTGCGAATGACGCGGCCGGTGCCGCCGCAGGTCGGGCAGCTGCGCTCCACCAGGAAGAAGCCTTGCTGCGCCCGCACCTTGCCCATGCCGCCACAGGTGGTGCAGGTATCGCTCGCGCTGCGGTCCTTGCCCTCGGAACCGGTGCCGTCGCAGGCCTCGCAATTCACCCGGGTATGGAAGCGGATCTCCCGCTTGGTGCCGAAAAAGGCGTCTGACAGGCTGATGGTGATATCGGCACGGAGATCGGCCCCCATCCGGGTCGCCCGGCCGCCGCCACCGCCGCCGCGCCGGCCCATGAAATCGCCGAACATCTGGTCGAAGATATCGCCCAGGCCGCCCGCGCCCGAAAAGTCGAAGCCGCCCGGGCCGCCGCCGCCATTCTCGAACGCGGCATGGCCGAAGCGATCATAGGCCGCGCGCTTCTGATCGTCCTTCAGCACCTCATAGGCCTCGTTCACTTCCTTGAACTTGGCCTCTGCCTGCTTGTCTCCGGGATTGCGGTCCGGATGGTATTGCATCGCGAGCTTGCGATAAGCCTTCTTCAGCTCATCCGCACTTGCCTCGCGCGCGACGCCGAGCGTCGCGTAATAGTCGTTCTTCGCCATCGATCGCCCTCAGCCCTGCACCGGCAAAGGCTGGCTTCCGCGCCTTGGAATGCCGCCCCCGGGCCAACCCTTATGCAAAGAAGACGCCTGCGCCTCTTGCGAAGCACAGGCGTCCCCCTCAACCACGCGGCCTTGCGGCCGTTTCCTTCATCAGCGGATCAGGCCGACTTCTTCTTGTCGTCCACTTCCTCGAACTCGGCATCCACCACCCGCTCGCCATTCGGCCCGGTGGCGCCGCCCGCGGCACCCGCACCCGGCGCCGCGCCGGCTTGCGCGCCGCCCTCGGCCTGCTGGGCCTTGTACATCGCCTCGCCGATGCGCATGGCGATCTGCGTCAGCCGTTCGCCGGCGGCATCCACCGCCGCCTTGTCCTGGCCTTCGAGCGCGGTGCGGGCAGCGGCGATGGCGCTTTCCGCCTCGCCCTTATCCTGCGCCGAGATCTTCTCCCCACCTTCCGAGAGGGTCTTCTCGGTCTGATGGATAAGGCTCTCGACCTGATTGCGGCTCTCGACGAAGGCGCGCCGCTCCTTATCGGCCGCGGCATTGGCCTCCGCCTCCTGCACCATCTTCTGGATATCGGCGTCCGACAGGCCGCCCGAGGCCTGGATGCGGATCTGCTGCTCCTTGCCGGTCGCCTTATCCTTGGCCGAGACGGAAACGATGCCGTTCGCGTCGATATCGAAGGTGACTTCCACCTGCGGCACGCCACGCGGCGCAGGCGGCAGGCCGACGAGATCGAACTGGCCGAGTAGCTTGTTATCGGCCGCCATTTCACGCTCGCCCTGGAAGACCTTGATGGTGACCGCGGTCTGGTTGTCATCGGCGGTCGAGAAGGTCTGGCTCTTCTTGGTCGGGATCGTCGTATTGCGGTCGATCAGGCGGGTGAAGACCCCGCCGAGCGTCTCGATGCCGAGGGAGAGCGGCGTCACGTCGAGCAGCAGCACGTCCTTCACATCGCCCCGCAGCACCGCGCCCTGAACGGCGGCGCCGATCGCCACCACCTCATCGGGGTTCACGTTGCGGGCGGGCTCGCGGCCGAAGAACTGCTTCACCGCCTCGATCACCTTGGGCATGCGGGTCATGCCGCCGACGAGGATCACCTCATCCACCTCGCCCGCCGTGACGCCGGCATCCTTGAGCGCCGCGCGGCAGGGCTCCAGCGTGCGCTGGATGAGATCATCGACCAGCGCTTCGAGCTTGGCGCGGCTGAGCTTGAGCACGAGATGCTTGGGGCCCGAGGCATCGGCGGTGATGAAGGGCAGGTTTATCTCGGTCTCCTTGGCGGAGGAAAGCTCGATCTTCGCCTTCTCGGCCGCTTCCTTCAGCCGCTGCAGGGCGAGCTTGTCCTTCCGCAGGTCGATCCCGTTCTCGCGGCGGAATTCCTCGGCCAGATAGTCGATCACCCGCAGGTCGAAATCCTCGCCGCCGAGGAAGGTATCGCCATTGGTGCTCTTCACCTCGAACACGCCATCGCCGATTTCGAGGACCGACACGTCGAAGGTGCCGCCGCCGAGATCATACACCGCGATGGTGCCGGCGGACTTCTTGTCCATGCCATAGGCCAGCGCCGCGGCCGTCGGCTCGTTGATGATGCGGAGCACGTCGAGCCCGGCGATGCGGCCGGCATCCTTGGTCGCCTGGCGCTGGGCGTCATTGAAATAGGCCGGCACGGTGATGACCGCCTGGGTCACGGTCTCGCCCAGATAGGCTTCGGCCGTTTCCTTCATCTTGGTGAGGATGAAGGCGGACACCTGGCTCGGCGCATATTTCTGGCCGCGCGCCTCGACCCAGGCATCGCCATTGTCGCCCTGCACGATGGCATAGGGCACGAGGCCCTTATCCTTGGCGACCAGCGGATCCTGGTAGCGACGGCCGATCAGGCGCTTCACCGCGTAGAAGGTGTTGGACGGGTTGGTGACGGCCTGGCGCTTGGCAGCCTGGCCCACGAGGCGCTCACCGCTGTCGGTGATGGCGACCATCGAGGGGGTGGTGCGCGCGCCCTCGCTATTTTCGATCACGCGGACATCCTTGCCCTCCATGATCGCGACGCAGGAATTGGTGGTGCCGAGGTCGATACCGATGACCTTGCTCATTCTGAGACTCCTTCATAAGCGGGGGCAGCCGGCCCGAAGCACCGGGGCCCCCCTTGGGATCACTATAGTCTAGATAATCTCGCGGACGGTTCAAGACAAGTCTGGGCTGCCTATTTTTTAGGCAATGGCTGACCCTGCGCCGCGCGGGCACAGGGGCCGACGGAAGCTCAGGCCGCGGCCCCCTCGGCCGGGGCCGGCGCTTTCGCCACCACCACCATCGCCGGGCGCAGCAGGCGGCCGTTCAGCGTCCAGGCCTGGGTCCAGGCTTGCACGATGGTGCCGGCCGGATGCTCGGCCGTTTCCTGCTCCGCCATGGCCTGATGGAGGTTGGGGTCGAAGAGCTTGCCCGTCGGGTCCTCGGTCTTGACGCCGTTGCGCTCAAGGGTCGCGACGAAGCTCCGCTCAATGCCTTCGAAACCCTCCCGCAGCTTGCCGATGATCTCGGCCTCGTCCTCTGCCCGGTTCGGCAGGCTGGTGAGACCGCGCTTGAGGTTCTCGGCGACCTCGACGACGTCGCGCGCGAATTTCTGCACCGCGAAGAGGCGGGCATCCTCCACCTCGCGCTTGGTGCGGGCGCGCAGATTGGCCATCTCGGCCTCGGCGCGCATCCACTTGTCGCGCATCTCGTCGCGCTCGGCTTCCACCCGGGCGAGCCGCTCTTCCGGCGAAAGCTCGGCCGTTTCGGGCTGGGTGGCAGGATCGTGGTCGGGATGGGTGTCGGTGTGCTCGGTGTCGGTCATGGGCCCAGAGTTAGGTTTGAGGAAGGCGCTGCGCAAGCGCCGGATACACGAAATTGCGAGCAGCCAGATACGCATCGGACGCCCGGCTTTCAACCGCGCGGCGGGGGTAGCGGCAGGTGAGCGGGACCTGGGCAGGCGCGGAGCTCCGGCCTCACCGTGGCAGCCAGACGCTGAAGCGCGAGCCCTTCCCCTCCTCGCTGCTGATGACGAGCTGGCCGCGATGGCGGTTCACGATATGTTTGACGATGGCAAGGCCGAGGCCGGTGCCGCCGACGGCGCGGGAGCGTCCCTTATCCACCCGGTAGAAGCGTTCGGTGAGGCGCGGCAGATGCGCGCGCGGAATGCCGACGCCATCATCGCTCACGCTCAGAACGATGCCGGGGCGGCTCGGCCACGGCGCACCTTCGGCCGGCTCCACCGTGAGGCTGACGCAGCCGCCCTCGCGGCCGTATTTCAGCGCATTGTCCAGCAGGTTGGACAGCACCTGTGCCATCTGGTCAGGATCGCCCGGCACCGGCCCCAGCTCGCAGAGGCTGAGATCGAGCCGCACCCTGCGCTCGATGATGCGCGGCTCGAAAGCGGCGACGGCACGCTGCACCAGCAGCCCGAAATCGATCTTCTCCTGCGGCGGCTGATGCTCGGAGAGTTCGATGCGCGAGAGGCTGAGCAGATCGTCGATCAGCCGGTTCATCCGCGCCGCCTGCTGCGCCATGATCTCGAGGAAACGCTCCCGCGCCTGCGGATCGTCCCGCGCCGGGCCTTGCAGGGTTTCCACGAAGCCGATCAGGCTGGCGAGCGGGGTGCGCAGTTCATGGCTGGCATTGGCGACGAAATCGGCGCGCATTCGCTCCACCGCGCGCTCGCGCGTATGGTCCACCAGCAGGATGAGCGCCTGCGGCCCTTCGAAGAGCCGCGGATCGAGCGGCGTCACGCTGGCGTGGATCTCGCGCGGGATGGGGGCGGCGAAAAGCAGGTCAGCCGCCTGGCGCTCGCCGAGCGCCAGGGCCTTGTCGATCGCCCCGCGCAGCAGCGGGTGGCGCAGCACGGCGGCCGTATCCCCGCCGAGGCTCTGCCGCGCCGCCTGGTTCATGCGCTGGACCACGCCATCGCGGGTGACGATGAGCAGCGGCTCCGGCAATTCCTCGATGATCGCGCGCTCGGCGAGGAGCGCCGTCTCCAGCTGGCCGAGGCGGTTCTGCGATTCCCCCTGGGAGAGGCCGACATGGCTGCCGATGAGATCGAATTCCGGCAGGCGGGGCGGATCGGTCGGCAAGCCCGCGACGATCCGGCGGAGCCGCTCGAACTCCTGGCGCCAGACATAGATGGCGAGCAGGGCGAGCAGGCTCTCCGCGGCGACGAGCCAGACGGTGATATCGGCGCGCGCCGCGCCGGCGAGGACGAGCGCCAGCTGCCCCACCAGCGGCAGCGCCAGAACGAGAATGAGGCCGCGGCTGATGCGCGGGCCGCGAAACGCCTCCAGCACGCGCTCAGGCCTTTCCGGCCGCAGTGCCGAACGCGACAGGCATGCTCAACTGCCGGGCGCGAAGCTTTGCGCCGCCGGCTGCACGATCTGCGCCCCGCCCGGCTGCACCTGGAACACCGCGAGGCCACGCCGTACGCTGCCATCCGGCCCGAGCGCCAGCAGGCCATCCGCCCCGGTGAAGCCCGAGGGGTTGGTGATCACGGATTGATCCACCCTGCCCCGCGCCGTCGCGACCCGGGCCAGCGCCGCTGCATCGAAAGCGATGGCGGCCAGTGCCGAGGGCGGCCCGCCATAGGCGGCGGTATAGCTCGCGGTGAAGCTGGTCGCGGCCTGCGGATCGGGGGCGGCGTAAAGCGCGCCGTGCAAGCCGGCATTGGCGACCGCCCCGGGATCGGCCGCCCACAGCCCGGGCCCGAGTATCAGCACCGGGCCTGGATTGACATCGTAATAGGGCAGCAGCGTCGCGAGTTCGGCGAGGCTGTTGCCGGTCGTGTCCACCAGCAGGGCGTTGAAGGGCGGCGGCGGGATTGGCGTGCGTGCCAGCCGCGCCGCTTCCTGCCGTGCCGCCAGGCTATGCGCGCCGCGCAGCTGCTTGAGCTGCGCGTCGATCGGGCCGCGCCGCCCGGCATAGCCCGATAGCGACCGCAGCGTGCTGTTCATGGCGCCGAAGCTGCCCGCCGTATAGGTGGAGACCTGTGCCCCCGGCGCTGCCGCCTGCAGTGCCTGGGACATGGCGCTACCGAGCGGACTATCCGAGAGCAGACCGGCGATCTGGCCGTGCCCCTGGGCATTGGCGGCCGCCACCAGGGCCTGCACCTGCTCCTTCGGCGTGATGCCGAGCGGCCAGAGGCCGGGCTGCGCCACCGAGGAATCGGAGGTGAGGGACAGCACATCGACATGCGCCGGCGCGGCGATGGGGCCGACCGCCGCGGCCTCCTGATAGGTCAGCGGCCCGATGATGATGCCGGCGCCATCGCTGATCGCCTTCTGCGCCGCCGCCGCCGCACCCTGCGGCGTGCTGCCGGTGTCGAGCACGTCGAGCGTCCCGGCGGCCCCGGCGCCGAGGCCGAGCTTGACGGCATTGACGATATCCGAGCCCATCTGGGCATAGGCGCCGGTCATCGGCGCGAGAAGCGCAATGCGGCTGCCGGCAGGGGCTGGCATGGCGGCAGAGCCCGGGGCAGAGCCCAGGGCTTGCGGGCCTGTCGGCGCCCCGCCCATGGTGGTCGGCGTCAAGCCGTTCTCCGCCGCGCACCCCGCGAGCCCGAGAACGACGACCAGGAGAGCAGATGCCCGAGCTAGACCCACGTGACGATCCTCCGGCTGGCCTCGGGCAGCGAGCGGCTGAAGACTGGCCACTCCTCCAAGGCGCTTCCGCCCATCTTGTGCTGATTTCCACGCCAATCGGCAACCTGGGGGATGTGACAAGTCGCGCGATTGCTGCCTTGAGATCGGCCGATCTGGTGTTTTGTGAAGATAGCCGGGTGACGCAGAGGCTCCTCTTTTCGCTCGGCCTGCGGGCACGGCTGGAAAGCCTGCACGATCATAACGAGGACGCGCGCATCCCGGCCCTGCTGGCGGCGGCGCGTGCCGGGCAGCGACTGGCCCTTGTCAGCGATGCCGGAACGCCTCTGGTCTCCGATCCGGGTTACCGGCTGATGCGCGCCTTCATCGCCGAGGGGCTCCGCGTCACCGCGCTGCCGGGCGCGAATGCGGCGGTGACCGCGCTCATCCTCTCCGGCCTGCCGCCGCAGCCCTTCCTCTTCCTCGGCTTCCCGCCGCCCAAGGGCGCCGCGCGACGCACGAGCTTCGCCGCCTTGCGGGCGGCCGAGGCGGCGGGGCTCTCCGCCACGCTCCTCTGGTACGAGGCGCCGCACCGGGTGGCGGAAACCCTGGCCGACCTTGCGACCATTTTCGGGGAGCGCCCGGCCGCCCTCGCCCGCGAACTCACCAAGCATTTCGAGGAAGTGCGGCGCGGCACGCTCGCCGAGCTGCGCGCCGGGGTGGAGGCTGATCCCCCGCGCGGCGAGATCTGCCTGCTGCTCGGCCCCGCCGGTGCCGCGGCCCAGGCGCTGCCCGATCTCGACGCGCTGCTGCGCGCGGCACTGGCCGAGCATCGGCTGCGCGAGGCGGTGGCGCGGGTCGCCGCCGAAACCGGGCTGCCCCGCCGCCAGGTCTATGCCCGCGCCCTCGCTCTGATGGACGCGGCAGGCTGAGCCGCCGCTCATTGCCAGGACCGATCGTTTCGGGCCCTATGGCGGGGCAAGCGTCGCGAAAGGATCGGGCGGGGATGCGCCTTCGCCAGGTTGATCTCAATCTCCTGAATGTCTTCGACGCGGTGATGCGCCATCGCAGCGTGACCGAGGCAGCCGGGGAGCTGGCGCTTTCGCCATCGGCCGTCAGCCATGCGCTCGGCCGGCTACGCCTCGCGCTGAAAGACGATCTCTTCATCCGCGACGAGCGCGGCATGACGCCAACCGCGCGCGCGATGGAGCTTGCCGCCACCGTGCGGGACGGGCTCGCCCTGTTGGAACGCGCGCTCGCGCCTCCGCCCTTCCGGCCCGAGCAGGCGGCCCGCAGCTTCCGCATCGCCGCCGGGGATTATACCTGCACCTTCATGCTGCCCGCCCTCGTGCGGCGGCTACGGCAGAGCGCCCCTGCGATCGATCTGCGCATCATCCCGGTGAGCCGGCCCGATATCGGCCGGCTGCTCAATGCCGGCACGGTCGATCTCGTGCTCGGCTGGTTCGAGAAGCTGCCCGCCGATTTCCACCGCCGCCTGCTGCTGCGCGAGAGCGGCGGCATCGTCGTCCGTGCCGGGCATCCGCTGGCGCAAGGCCCGCTGACGCTGGAGCGTGTGGCGCAGTTTCCCCACGCCGTGGTGGATCTGACGGCCGACCAAGAGGCGCGGCACGACGGCTTCCTGGACGATCGCGGGCTGGTGCGGCGCGTCTGGATGGAGCGCCTCATCCTGCATGCGCGGGAAACCGGGGCGCCTCAGCCGCGCGTCGCGCTCAGCGTGCCGCATTTCACCGCACTCCCCTTCATGCTGGCCGATACCGATCTCGTCGCCACCATGCCCTGGCGCATGGCGCGCTGGGCGGCGAAGAACCAGGGCCTGGTCTTTCTCGGACCGCTCCTGGGTGGCCCAGATTATGTTGAAATCGAAATGGTATGGCATCGCCGCAGCGAAGCCGATGCCGGGCTGCAGTGGCTCGCCAGCACGCTGCTCGATGCCGTGCAGCAGGATGCTGAAGAGGTTTCAATGGAGTAACGCAAGGCGCCCAGGCATCTCATTCTGCCCGATCTGAACCAGACAGAAGCGCAGAGGATATGCCATGAGCCTGCCGAGCACGACGGTAACGACCCCAGGGTTGAGCATCACGTTCAGCGACACCAGCGACTGGGGCACGGGCTTCATTGGCGGCGTTACCATCACCAATACCGCCGCGACGCCGATCAGCGACTGGACCATCGCCTTCCCGCTCGCCAACGCCATCACCAATATCTGGAATGCGCAGATCGTCCATGCCGCGGGCGGCGGCTATACGCTCGCGAACATGCCCTACAACGGCACCATCGCACCCGGGGCATCGGTGCAGTTCGGCTTCCAGGCCACGGGCGGCAACCCGGTGCTGCCGACCGGCTATACCTTCAACGGGCAGACAATCGGCAGCGGCGGCGGCGGCACGACACCACTGCCTGCCCTCTCGATCGCCGATGCCTCGGTGCAGGAGACGGCCGGGCAAACGACCAACGAAACCTTCACCGTCAGCCTCTCCGCCGCCTCCACCGCGCCCGTCACCGTCTCCTACAAGACCGTGGACGGCACGGCCAAAGCCGGCAGCAACTACACGGCCGAGAGCGGCACGCTGACCTTCGCCCCGGGCAGCACAACCGCCACGATCACCGTGCCGACGAGCGCCGCCGGCACCGGCACCGACGCCTTCGGCGTGCAGCTTTCCGGCGCCGCGGGCGCCACCATCGCGGCCGGCACAGCGACGGGCACGATCATCAACCCCTTGCCGACCCTCGCTGTCGGCAATGCGAGCGTGACGGAGAACGGCAGCACGCCGGTCTCGGAAACTTTCACCGTCAGCCTCTCCGCCGCCTCCACGAGCCCGGTCTCGGTCGTCTATACGACGGCCGACGGCACGGCCAAGGCCGGCACCGACTACACGGCGGCAAGCGGCACGCTGACCTTCGCCCCCGGCAGCACGACCGCGCAAGTGACGGTGCCGACCGAACCCGGCACGGCGGGGACGAAATCCTTTGCGCTGCTGCTCTCCAACCCCGCCGGCGCCACCATCGCCGGCGGCACCGGCACGGGCACCATCATCGATCCGGCACAATCGAGCACGGGCAGCATGCCCTCGATCAGCGTCGGCAATGTCAGCGTGACGGAAACGACGACCACGACGAGCGCCTCCGGCAGCACGCTGCTGCCCGCCGGCTTCCTCAGCACGAGCGGCAATCAGATCGTCTCGGCCGATGGCACGCCGGTCAAGATCGCGGCGATCAACTGGTATGGGCTTGAGACGAATTCCTACGCCCCGCAGGGGCTCTGGGCGCGAAACTACCAGGCGATGATGAGCCAGATGAAGTCCCTCGGCTTCAACGCCATCCGCCTGCCCTTCTCGCTGCAACTCTTCGATCCTGGCAGCACGCCGAGCGGCATCAACTATACCCTCAATCCGGATCTGCAGGGGCTCGATGGTCTGCAGATCATGGACAAGATCGTAAGCTATGCGAGCCAGATCGGCCTTAAGATCATCCTCGACGATCATCGCAGCGCCGCGGGCTCCGGCCCGAACGGCGACGGGCTTTGGTACGACGGCGGCTATACGGCCCAGGACTGGGTGAATACCTGGACGATGCTGGCGCAGCATTACGCCGGCAATTCCACCATCATCGGCGCCGATCTGCTCGACGAGCCGCATGGCGCGGCGAGCTGGGGGGATGGTAGCGCCAACGACTGGGCGGCGGCGGCGACACAGGCAGGAGATGCGATCCAGGCCGTCAACCCGAACTGGCTCATCATGGTCGAAGGCATCCAGACCTATGGCGGCCAGAGCACCTGGTGGGGCGGCAATCTCATGGGCGTCGCCAGCCATCCGATCGTGCTCTCGGACCCGGGCAAGCTCGTCTATTCGCCGCACGATTATCCCTCCTCTGTCTATGACCAATCCTGGTTCCAGGCGGCGAACTATCCGGACAACCTCCCCTCCGTGTGGAACCAGAACTGGGGCTATATCTACCAGGATGGCATCGCCCCGGTCTTTCTGGGCGAATTTGGCTCGACCCTGCAATCGACCAGCGACCAGCAGTGGATCAAGCAACTCGTCAACTATATCAACAGCCCCGGCGGCGTCGGCGGGGCACAAGGGATCTCCTGGGCCTATTGGGATTGGAACCCGACCTCGGGCGACACGGGCGGCATCCTCAACAATGATTGGACGACGGTTGATTACACGAAGATGGATGCGATCACGCCCGCACTCTATCATTCCGGATCCGCGACGACTACGGCAAGCCCGAGCGCCGTCGATTTCCTGGTGAAGCTATCCGCGCCCTCGACATCCGCGGTAACGGTCAAATTCCAGACCGAGGATGGCACCGCCAAGGCAGGGGTTGATTACGTGGGGGAATCGGGCACCGTGACCTTCGCGCCCGGCACGACGACGGCGATCGTCTCGGCCGACCTCCTGGGCAATAGCACGGCCACCTCCTCCCTCAACTTCTTCCTCTCGCTCAGCAGCCCGGTGGGGGCGAGCCTCGCCAACGAGACGGCGACCGCGACGCTCCTGCCCGCATCGGTCAACAATGGCGGAACAATCACGACCGGCGGCGGAACCCCGGCGCCGGTCGGCGGCGGCGCGGTGGTCGTCACCCCGACGGTCTCGCAAAGCTGGGCCGGCGGCTTCATCGAGAATGTGACGGTGACGAACGATACCTCCCAGGCGCTATCCGCCTGGGAGGTAGAGCTGACAACGCCGAACGCCATCACCAATCTCTGGAACGCGATGACGATCAAGCAGGGCGGCGGTTCCTATCTGCTCGGCAATGCGGCTTATAACGGCCCGATCGCGCCGGGCGCCTCGGTCAGCTTCGGCTTTCAGGCCTCGGGCGTCAGCACCAACCCGCTCAGCGCGGTTTTCGTCCATAGCTGAGGCGGCGTCCTGGCCGGGCCGATCGGCTTACGGTCGCGCCGGGGGGCGATCGCCCCGCGGCTGGCAGCGCGGGTCAATGCCCGCGCTTGGCGATCTGCGACCGAGGCGGGATCAGGCTCTGCCTTCGCGGATCAATTGCTCATCTCGATGACGGCGCGCACCTTCGGGTAGATCTCCCGCGCCCAATGGCTGCCGCTGAAGACGCCGTAATGGCCGACATTGGTCTGCAGATGATGCTGCTTCATGGTCGCCGGCAGCCCGGAGCAGAGATCGAGCGCCGACATGGTCTGGCCGATGCCGCAGATATCATCCCGCTCGCCTTCGACCGTCAGCACCATGGTGCGGCGGATGGCGGAGGGATCGACCCGCTCACCCCGATGCATGAGGCGGCCGAGCGGCAATTCGTGCTTCTGGAAGATGCGCTCGACGGTTTCGAGGAAGAATTCGGCGGGCAGATCCATCACCGCACGATACTCGTCATAGAAGCGGCGGTGCATGTCGGCGCGGATCTCGTCTCCGCCGACGATCGCGCGGGCCTGCAGGATCTCGGCGCGGAGGTGGCGATCGAAATTCATCGAGACGAAGGCGCTGAGCTGCAGGAAGCCCGGATAGACGCGGCGGTTCGCCCCCTTGTAGCGCCAGGGCACGATCCCGATGACATTGTTCTCGAACCAGTCGATCGGCTTTTCCTGGGCAAGCAGATTCACCCTGGTCGCGGCGACCCGCGTGTCGATCGGGCCGGCCATCAGCGTCATGCTGCGCGGTGTCGCGATATTGCCTTGCCGCGCCATGACAGAGACGGCAGCCAGCACCGGCACCGCCGGTTGGCAGACGGCGAGCACATGGCCGCCCGGGCCGATCGCCTCCAGCTGGCGGATCACATGGTCCGTATAATCCTCGAAGGTGAAGGCGCCGGCCGAGAGCGGCACATCCCGCGCATTCTTCCAATCGGTGATGAAAACATCGTGGTCCGCCAGCAGGGTCTGCACGGTATTGCGCAAAAGGGTGGCGAAATGCCCCGACATCGGCGCCACCACCAGCACCCGCGGCTGACGGACCGCACTTTCCTTCCGGAAATGCACGAGGTCGCAGAAGGGGGTGCCCATCACCACCTCCTCATGGATCGCCACTGGCCCGTTGCCCACTACTACCGGCTGGATATCGAATGCCGGACGATCATGGGTGATGGCGGTGCGCCAGAAACCTTCGGCGGCCGCCGCGGCGCCGCGCAGCCCCAGCGCCTCGGGCGGCTTGAGCATCGCCTGATCGAGCAGGGCGGAGGCGAAGCGTGCCATCCGGCGCGCGGGCTCCAGCAGATCGGCCTGGGCCTGGTAGAGCTGATAGAGCATCGGCGTGCCGAGGGCGGCGAGCATATCCGAGCCCGGCAGCCCCGCCGCCGGCTTGGCCATTTCATAGAACAGGGATTGGCGGGGTTCGGCAGGAATCTCCGCCTGCGGAGTACGCAGCAGGCCAAGGCTCTGATAGAATGCATGCCTGTCACCCGGAGACAGGATACCATCCATGGCCGAAGCCACACTTCTCATCAGCAGCAAGAACTATTCCTCCTGGTGTCTCAGGGGATGGCTCATCACCCGCCTGTCAGGCCTGCCCTTCCGGGAAGAGTATGTCGATCCCGAAGATCCGGCCGCGCGGGCCGAGCTTCTTCTCCGCTCGTCGTCCATTCTGGTCCCGACGCTCATCCATGGCGATATCTCCATATGGGATACGCTGGCGATCGCTGAATATCTGAATGAGCTACGCCCTTCTGCCCAGATGCTACCGCATGACCGACATGCGCGGGCGCGCTGCAGGGCGATCAGCGGCGAGATGCATTCCGGCTTCGCCGCCCTCCGCTCCGCGCTACCGATGAATCTGCATGCCGATCGGCCGGGGATTCCGATCTGGTCCGCCGCGCGCGCCGATATCGACCGCATCCTGACGATCTGGGAGGAATGCTTCGCAACCTGGAACGGGCCGTATCTCTTCGGCGCGCGCCTCACGGTCGCGGATGCGATGTATGCGCCGGTCGTCACTCGTTTCCTAACCTATGGCGTGGCGCTCAACCCGCGCGCCGCCCGCTACTGCCAGGACATCATGGCCTGGCCGGATATGGCCGAATGGGTCGCGGCGGCGAAAGAGGAGCCTCAAGAGATCTCCGAACTGGAAGTCGAATTCTAGCCGGGGGCGTCGAGCCTTAGCATACCGCCGGGCGTGGGGGTAGCCGCGCCCCTTGGGCCCGCGCCTTCGGGCCTCAGCCGAGCAAGCGGCCGACGACGCGGGCGGTGTAATCCACCACCGGGATAACCCGGCCATAATTGATGCGGGTCGGGCCGATCACGCCGATCGCGCCGACGATGCGGTTGCTCGCCCCGCGTGCCGGGGCGACGATCATCGAAACCCCGGCCGAGCCGAACAGGCCGCTCTCCGCGCCGATGAAGATGCGCACCCCGTCCGAGGTCTCGGCCAGTTCGAGCAGCCGCAGCATGGTCTCCTGCGCCTCCAGCCGCTCGAACAGCATCTGGATCGAGGCAAGCTTCTCGATCTGGTTGACATCGGCGAGCAGCCGGCTCTGCCCACGCACGATGAGATTGCCGCCCCGCCCCTCGCCGCCCCAGGTGGCAAGCCCGGTCTCGATGATGCCGGCGGCTAGCTCGTCGAGCGTCGTGCGGTCCCGCACGATCTCTTCCGCCATCACCCGGCGGAAATCGGCCAGTGTCCGGCCCTGGAGCCGGGCGTTGAGGTAGTTGCTCGCCTCCTGCAGGGCCGAGGGCGGCACGCCGGCCGGAATGTCGATCACCCGGTTCTCCACCTGGCCTTCGGAGGAGACGAGCACCACCAGCGCCCGGCCGGAGGCGAGGGGGACGAATTCGATATGCTTGATATTGCCCTCCGCCTTGGGGGCGAGAACAAGGCCGGCTGCCGAGGAGAGGCCGGAGAGCAGGGCGGAGGCCTCGGCCAGGGTGTCCTGCAGGCTCCGCCCATGGCTCGACAGCGCGGCGTCGATCGCCTCGCGCTCCTCCTCCGCCAGATCGCCGAATTGCAGCAGACCATCGACGAAGAGGCGCAGCCCGCGATCGGTCGGCAGGCGCCCCGCCGAGGTATGCGGCGCGTAGAGCAGGCCGGCCTCGGTGAGATCGGCCATGACGTTGCGGATCGTCGCCGGCGAAAGGGTGAGCGGCAGGCGGCGGGAGAGGGTGCGGCTGCCCACCGGCTCCCCCGTTTCGACATATTGTTCCACGATCTCCCGCAAGACCGCCGCCGAGCGGCTGTCGAGCCCCTGCGGCAGCAGGCCGGAGGACGAGAGAAGTGGTGCGCGGCCGTTTCGATCCATCTCGGTGACCCTTCCCACAAAACCTCAACCGGCGGCAGCCGCACGGCCGCCCCGCCCGTATGAGAGCAAACGCCTCAGCCATGCGGCAAGAATGGTCCTGCTCGGCATGCGTTTCATGCAAATCATCGCTCCAGGGGATGCGATGACGCGGCAGACGGCAAGGACCATGCGCCTATCTCAGACGTTCGGCCAGACGCGGGCAAGGCTCGGCCGCAACCCGGCAGCGGCCGGGCTTCTGCTCGCCCTCACCGCCTATTTCTGCTTTGCCCTGCACGATGCGCTGGTGAAGCTGCTCGTCGCCCGCTTCGCGGCGCCCGAGATCCTCTTCCTCCGCAGCCTCACGGTGCTCATCCTCTGCCTCTCCCTCGGCGGCAGAGGGGTCGTGACCCGCGGCCTCTTCTCGCCGATGCGCGGCAAGCTGCTTACCCGCGCGGGGCTCACCTTCGTCGCCTGGCTGCTCTATTACTCCTCTGCCCGCTATCTCGGCCTCGCCAAGCTCATCACCATCTATTTTGCGAGCCCGCTGCTGATCGCGGTGCTCGCCGGGCCGATGCTGGGCGAGCGCGTGCCGCGGCTCCGCTGGCTCGCCTTGGCGCTCGGCTTCCTCGGCGTCGCCCTTGCCGCCGATCCGCGCGGCGGCGGGCCGCTGCTGCCCGCGCTTTGCGCCGCGACGGCCGCCGTGCTCTGGGCCTTCGCGATGATCCTGATGCGCCGGATCTCGCGCGAACTCCGCGGCTGGGACCAGGTCTTCGTCATCGCCCTCTGCTTCTTCATCGGCTGCGGAGTGGCGCTGCCCTTCATCTGGAAAACGCCCGACCTGCATGCGCTTCTCATGATGCTCGGCCTCGGCTTCATCTCGACCCTCGCGCAGCTTCTCCTCATCCGCAGCGTGCAGTTCGCGCAGGCAAGCCTCATCGCGCCGATGGAGTTCAGCGGCCTGCTCTGGAGCTTCGTCTTCGGCTACGCAATCTTCGGCGATGTGCCGGCGCTCGGCGTCTTCCTCGGTGCCGCCGTCATTCTGTTCAGCGGCGCGCTCGTCGTCTTGAGCGAATTGCGCCCTGCCCGTGCCTTGCCACAGAACAGCGATTGACCCGTCCCGCGGATCAGGCTTCGAAGGATCAAATGCTTCGGAGAGGACCGCATGAAAGTCATCCCCTGGTGGAGTTGGGCCTTCCCGCTGCTGGCCTGGGTGCTGATCGGGGTGAAGGTGCTGGTGCCGATCAGCGGCCTGATGCTGCCCTTGTTCATCATCGCCCTCGGCGGCGCGGTCTTTGCCGCGGTACATTATGCCGAGGTCATCGCCCATAAGGTGGGCGAGCCCTTCGGCACGCTGGTGCTCGCCGTCGCCGTCACCATCATCGAGGTGGCGCTGATCGTTTCGGTCATGCTCGGCGGCGGCAGCGAAAAGGCGACGCTGGCGCGGGATACGGTGTTTTCCGCCGTCATGATCGTCGGCACCGGCGTCGTCGGCCTCTGCATGATGATCGGTGCCATGCGCCATGGCGAGCAGGGCTTCCGCATCCGGGGCACCAATGGCGCGCTCGCCGTGCTCGTCGCGCTCTCGGTACTGACCATGGTGCTGCCCAACTATACCCGCGCGCCGGGGGCGAGCTTCAACGATCTGCAACTGCAGTTCGTCGGCGTCACCTCGCTCGTGCTCTATGGGGTCTTCGTCTTCGTGCAGACGGTGCGGCACCGCGCCTATTTCCTGCCCGAGAACGAGCTTGAGGATATGCACGACGTGCCGCCGCCGAACCTGCCGCAAACGCTGGCGAGCCTCGGCCTCCTCCTCGTCTCGCTCGTCGCCGTGGTCGGCATGGCGAAGGCGCTCTCGCCCACGGTGGAGGCGGTGGTCGCGCAGTCCGGCGCGCCGGAATCGGTGGTCGGCGTCGTCATCGCCGCCGTCGTTCTGCTGCCGGAAAGCCTCGCCGCCACCCGCGCGGCGCGGCGCAATCAGCTGCAAACGAGCTTCAACCTCGCCTTCGGCTCCGCGATCGCGAGCATCGGGCTGACGATCCCGGTGGTCGCCACGCTCTCCATCCTCATCCACCAGCCGCTGGCGCTCGGACTCGATCCGAAGGAGATGGTCCTGCTCATGCTCACGCTGCTGCTGAGCACGCTGACCGTAGCGACCGGGCGCACCTCCATCCTGCAAGGCGCCATCCACCTCGTCGTCTTCGTCGTCTTTCTCTTCTTCGCGATCGTGCCGTGATCAGAGCACCAGCGCAGCCAGCAGGGAATCGAGCCTGAGCCGGCCCTCGGCCGTCGCGGCCAGGCGGTCGTCCTCGGCGGTGAGGTAGCCTTCGGCGATGGCGGCGGCGCGGATCGCGGGGTCGATCGCCGCGGCGAGGGGAAGGCCGGTGCGCTCGGCGAAGCGGCGGGCGGAGATGCCCTCGGCCAGCCGCAAGCCCATGATCAGCATCTCCCGCGCCTGATCGGCCGGGCTGATCTCGCTCTCCGGCCCGCCGCCGTGGCCATGCCGCTCCACCCGTTCGGCCCAGACTTCGGGCGCGCGATGCCGGCGGGTGGCGATCCGCCGGCCGCCGAGGGAGAGGCGACCATGCGCGCCCGGGCCGATGCCGGCGTAATCGCCGTAGCGCCAATAGGCGAGGTTATGGCGGCTTTCCGAGCCGGGCCGCGCATAGTTCGAAACCTCGTAGCCGAAGAGGCCATGGCGGGCCGCTTCCTCCGCCGTCAGCTCATAGAGCCGCGCCGACAGTTCCTCTTCCGGGAGGGTGATCTCGCCGCGCCGATGCAAGCCCTCATAGACCGTGCCGGGCTCGATCGTCAGCTGGTAGAGTGAGAGGTGATCGGCCGCGAGCGCCAGCGCTTCGCCGAGCTCCGCCCGCCAGGCGGTTTCCGTCTGCCCGGGCCGCGCATAGATCAGATCGAAGGAGAGGCGCGGGAAGAGCCGCCGCCCGAGTTCCAGCGCGGCGATCGCCTGGGCCGCCGAATGCTGCCGGCCGAGACGGCGCAGATCGCCCTCGTCCAGGCTTTGCACCCCGATCGAGATGCGGTTGACGCCGGCCGCGCGATAGGCCGCGAAGCGCCCGGCCTCGATACTGGTCGGGTTGGCTTCGAGGGTGATTTCGAGATCATCCTCGGGCGGGAAATACGCCCGCGCCGCGGCGATCAGCCGGCCGACCGTCTCGGGCGCCATCAGGCTCGGCGTGCCGCCGCCGAAGAAGATGGAGCGGAGCGGCCGGGGCCCGAGGCGCGCCGCCTCGAAGGCGAGCTCCGTGAGCAGGGCGGCGCCGAAGCGGGCTTCCGGCATCACCGGCCGCACATGGCTGTTGAAGTCGCAATAGGGGCATTTGGCGAGGCAGAAGGGCCAGTGGATATAGAGCGCGAGCGGCTCCGCCGCGGCTGGCGGGCGGTCTTCGGCCGGCGGCGCGGCCGCGGCGGGAGGGTCGGTCTCGCGCATCATGACCCCTCGCTAGGCCAGAAGCCGCCGCCTGCCAATCGACATGGGCGCGATCCTCCCCAGATAGGAGAGACACAAGCGGAGGGGGACAAAGCGCGGATGGGGGGATGGGCAGCACGATGGGTTCGCGGCGAGCCGGCGGTGGGGCGGGTGCTTCTCGGCCTTGCGGGCCTGACGCTGCTGCTACTCTGCATCTGGCTGCTGCATGATGAACTGCTGCTGATCTTTCTCGCCGTCCTGCTGGCCGCTTCCCTGCGCGGCGCGGCGGACCGCATTGCCCGCCACACCCCGCTCGGCCCCCGCGCGGCGATGGCGATCATCCTCTGCCTCGTCGCCGCCGCCAGCATCGGCTTCTGCATCTGGGTCGGTCCGCGTCTCATCCAGCAGGGCATCGACCTCGCGCGCGCCCTCGCCCAGGAAGGGCAGAATCTCGCCCACCGCTACGGCAACACCTCTTGGGGGCGGGAGGTTCTGCAGAAGCTGAACGCAAGTGCCGGGGCGAGCGCGCAGAGCCTCGCCATGCCAGTGCTCAATATCGCGAGCGTGACCTTCGGCGCCGTCGCCGGCTTCTTCGTACTGGTCGTCACCATCGTCTATTTCGCCTCCAGCCCGCACCTCTATCTCAAGGGCCTCACCGCCCTGCTGCCGCCGGCACGCCGGCCGCGCGCGCTCGAAGTGCTGGCGAAGGTCGGGCATGTGCTGCGCTGGTGGTTCCTCGGCCAGCTGATTGCCATGCTGGTGGTGGGCGTCTTCACGGTGATCGGCCTCGCCATCATCGGCATGCCGATGGCCCTCGCCCTCGGTGTGATGGCCGGCTTGCTGACCTTCGTGCCCTATTTCGGCGCCATCCTGGCGGCAATCCCGGCTCTGGCGATCGCCCTCGGCCAGGGGCTGCACATGGCCCTCCTCACCCTCATCGTCTTCACCGTGGGCCATGTGATCGAGGGCTATATCGTCTCCCCCCTGGTGCAGGACCGCATGGTGCGGCTGCCGCCGGCACTCCTCATCCTGTCGATGACGGCGCTCGGCACCTTGTTCGGCCCGCTCGGCATCATCCTCGCCACGCCGCTGGCGGCGAGCGGTCTGGTGCTCGTCTCCGAACTCTATGTCGTGGATGTGCTGAAGGACGAGAGCGGGCGGGACATCACCACCCGCGCGATCAGCAAAGAGCCCTGAGGCGAAGCCTCAATGAGTGCGAGGGCGCAGCCTCAAGGCGTGCAAAAGCGCAGGGCTGCCGCTCTCCTGCGCTCAGGCCGGCGGCTTGCCGAGCGCGCCGCGGACGAGGGCCGCGAAGGCGCGGGCGCGATGGCTGGTCGCGGTCTTGCGGGCCGGGTCCATCTCACCATAGGTCAGTGCTTCGCCATGCGGTTGGAACATCGGATCGTAGCCGAAACCCCGCTTGCCGCGCGGCGGCCAGACCCAATGGCCCTCGACCTTGCCCTCGTAGAGATCAAAATGCCCATCCGGCCAGGCGAGGCAGAGGACGGAGACGAAATGCGCCCCGCGCGGCGCTTCCTCCCCCGCCTCGGCCCGCACCCGCGCCATGGCGGCGGCGAAATCCTTGCTCGCACCGGCCCAGCGCGCCGAATAGATGCCGGGCGCGCCGCCCAGAGCATCGACGCAGAAGCCGCTGTCATCAGCGAGCGCGACCAGGCCGGAGGCCTGCGCCGCGGCCTCCGCCTTGAGCCGGGCATTGCCGGCGAAGCTCGGCTCGGTCTCCTCCGGCTCCGGCAGGCCGAGGTCGGAAGCGAGCACGACATGCATGTCCCAGGGCTGCAGCAGCGTCTGGATTTCCGCGAGCTTGCCGGGATTATGGCTCGCCAGCACCAGCCGGCTGCCGGGATCGAGCGGGCGGGCCATCAGCCGGCCCGCACGTCAGCGGCTTCGATGGCGACGTTCTGCGCCACGAACAGCGCCCGCGTGCCGGCTTGCGCCAGTGCCAGCAGGGAGAGGCACTCCGCCTCGCTGAAGGGCTTCTGCTCCGCCGTCGCCTGGATCTCGACGATGCCGCCATCGGCGGTGAGCACGAAGTTGCTGTCCGCCTCGGCGGCGGAATCCTCCGCGTAATCGAGGTCGAGCACCGCCTCGCCGCCGACGATGCCGCAGGAGACGGCGCCGACCTGGCCGATGAGCGGCACGGCGGCGAGAACCTTCTGCGCCACGAGGTGGCGGAAGGCGAGAGCGAGCGCCACATAGGCGCCGGTGATCGCGGCGCAGCGGGTACCCCCATCGGCGTTCAGCACGTCGCAATCGAGGGTGATCGTCATCTCCCCCATCGCCTTGCGATCGACCACCGCGCGCAGGCTGCGACCGATGAGGCGCTGGATTTCCTGCGTTCGGCCGGATTGCTTGCCGCGCGCCGCCTCCCGCTCGCCACGCTTATGGGTCGCGCGTGGCAGCATGCCGTATTCCGCCGTCACCCAGCCCATGCCTTGGTTGCGCAGGAAGGGTGGTACCCGCCCTTCCACGCTGGCGGCGCAGAGCACCTCCGTCTGGCCCATGCGGATGAGGGCGGAACCCTCGGCATGGCGGGCGAAGCCGGTCGTGATGGAAATCGGCCGCAGGGCGTCCGCGGCGCGGCCCGATGGGCGCATGAAAGACCTCGTCTCTTCGATCAGCCCGATGAGTAGCGCCGCGGCAGCGGAAGAGGAACCCTCGGCGCGCGGCGGGCGGGCCGCGGCAGACACGCCGTGGACCGCAGCCCCCCTCACCGCGCTTGCCCTATTCGGAACATTTTGCTGCAATAAATTGTTCGCCTTCATCCCAACTGGATCTTCTGGCATTGGCCGAGACCTCTCCCTCCTCCCGGCCCCGCGTCCATCGCGACGTGGTCGAAAGCCTGGCGCGGCGCATATTGTCCGGCGAGATCCAGGCTGGCGCCAGCCTGCCCAATACCCATGATCTCAGCGCCGAGCTCGGCGTCAGCCGGTCGGCCCTGCGCGAGGCGATCAAGGTGCTGACGGCCAAGGGAATGCTCGAAGTGCGGCCGCGCACCGGCACCCGTATCCTGCCGCGTTCCGCCTGGAACCTGATGGACCCGGAGTTGCTCGGCTGGTGCGCCCCGGCGCTTGACGATCACCTCGTGCTCAGCCTGCTCGAATGCCGCCAGTTGATCGAGCCGGGGGCGGCGGCACTCGCCGCCTGCCGGGCGAGTGCGGCGCAGCAGGCCGAGATCGAGGCAGCCCTCGCGCGCATGGCCGAGGCGCAATCCCTGGAAGATCGGGTGGAGGCGGATCTCGACTTTCACGTTGCCATTCTGCGCGCGAGCGGCAATCTCTTCCTGGCGCAATGGGGGCTCGCGGTATCCTCGGTCCTGCTGGCCGCCTTCCGCCTTTCCTCCGGGGCCGCGCATTCGCATGACCTCGCTTTTTCGGCGCATCGCGAGGTCGTGGATGCTATCCGCCGGCGAGATCCCGCGGCCGCCGATCTCGGCATGCGCCACTGCCTCTCGGCTATGGCGCATGACCTGGATCTTGACGGCGCGCGGAGGGACGCGGCGGCGTAAGCTCAGGGGAAAATACAGGGCCTGCGGGCGGATTGCCCCGCTTCAGGGGCTCTCGGTCTGGGGCCGCTCAGCTCAGCGCGGGAGACGGCAGGTGAATGCCGCACTCCGTCTTGGCCTGGCCGCGCCAGCGGCCGGCCCGGCGATCCTCGCCCGGGGCAACCGGCGCGGTGCAGGTGGTGCAGCCGATCGAGAGGAAGCCATAGGCTTCGAGCGGATGGTGCGGCAGGCCGCGCTCCTCGAATTCCTCGGCGATCTTCTCGGAGGACCAGAAGGCAAGCGGGTTCACCTTGATGCGCCCGGAAGCCTCGGCCTCGAACAGGCCAACGCTCTGACGAGAGCTTGACTGGAAGCGCTTGCGGCCGGTGATCCAGGCATCGAAGCCTTCCAGCGCGCTGTGCAGCGGCAGGGTCTTGCGGAGGTTGCAGCAGCGGTCGGCATTCTCCTTCCAGAGCCGGCCGTCGGCATCATGCCGTGCCACCTGGCTTTCCGAGGGCTGCACCACCCGCACATCGCGCAGGCCGAGCAGACGGACCAGCTCGTCGCGATACTCCAGCGTCTCGGGGAACAGCTTGCGGGTATCAAGGAAGATCACCGGGATCGTCGGGTCGATCTCCGCCGCGAGCGCCAGAAGCACCGCCGATTCCGTGCCAAAGGAGGAGACGAGGGCGATGCTGCCCGCGAAAGCCTCGGTCATCGCGAGGCGGAGCACGGCGGAAGCATCCATGGGATCGGCGATCCGCGCTTGCAGCGCGCCGCAGAGGCGAGACGCCGTATCATCCGCGAGGGGCAGGGGAGCAGACGAGAGAGCATTCATCGGAGCCGTAGACCTTTGTGACGAAGCCGAGGCTCAGATAGAAGTATTTTTCTCCGCCATGCAATAGGAGGGGGAAAGAAAGAAAAATCCTCCCAAGTCCGCCCTCATACAGGCGAAACTCTGGCGCCGAAGGCCGGGTCTCGCAAAAGCCCGCCCCCCTCGGGCAAGGGCGCTTCCAACGCAAAGCCCCACCGCCAGCGTGCCGACGGTGGGGCTTGGGGCAGCGCGCAGAGGCGAGGCGCAGGCTGTCCGGGCGGGCCGCTTGGACCCGGCCGAACGACCCTGCCCGAGCGGGACGCGCTTAATCGGCCGCCGGGTCGATCCAGCCGATATGCCCATCCTGCCGGCGGTAGACGACGTTGAACTGGCCGGAGACGGCATTGCGGAACATCACCACAGGCTGATCCGCGAGATCCATGCGCATCACCGCTTCACCCACGGTGAGCCGCGCGATGACGGCCGGATTCTCGGCGACGACGGTCGCGAAATGGCCGGCGATGCTCAGCGCCGTGGGCTCCGGCTCCTCCGCCGCGGAGGCTGCGGCCGCTTCAGCCGCTTCGGCCTCCACCTCATCCTCTTCCTTCTGCCGCAGGATATAGTGCTGGGCAGGCTCCAGCGGTTCGGTGGTGTCCCGCGTCTGGGCGAGATCGCGCGCATGCTCGTTCACCCGGCGGCGATAGCGCCGCAGCCGCTTGGCGATATGCTCCGCCGCATCGTCGAAAGCGGCATTGGCATCCGCCGCCTCGCCCTCCCCGCGCAGCGTCAGGCCACGCCCGGCATGCATGTTGATGTCACAGGTAAAGAAGCTGCGCGCTCGGCTGAAGGTGACATGGGCTTCAAGGGCATCCCCGAAATACTTTCGGGAGATCGTGTCCAGCATCACCGATACGCGATGCCGCAGAGCATCGGAGAGTTCCACCTGTTTGCCGGAGACTGTTATTTGCATCTTACCTCCAGATCGTTCCCCTGAAGATGGCGGTTCCGCGGGCTTGCGGATCAGGGGGCCGCCATAGGTTAAGACTGCTCTCTCCTAAGGCTCTGTCAATGAGGGCCGTCAGGCGGCCGTCTTTTCTTTCTTGCGCTGCATCGAGCTCGGGATTTGCAGCGTCTCGCGATATTTGGCCACGGTTCTGCGCGCGATGTCCACGCCCTCCTTGCGGAGCGCGGCGACGATCGCATCATCCGACAGGATCTCGTCCGGCGTCTCGGCGCTGATCATGCCGCGAATGCGATGGCGGATCGCTTCCGCGCTGAACGTCCCCCCGCCGGTGCCTGCAATCGCGGTCGTGAAGAAGAACTTCAGCTCGAAAACGCCGCGCGGCGTCGCGAGAGATTTATTCGCCGTCACCCGGCTGATGGTGCTTTCGTGCATCTCGACCGCATCGGCGACATCCCGCAGCGTGAGCGGGCGGAGATGGCTGACGCCGTGGCGGAAGAACCCATCCTGCTGGCGCACGACCTCGGCCGTGACCTTGAGGATGGTCTCCGCCCGCTGGCGGAGCGATTTCACCAGCCAGTTCGCCGTCTGCAGATGCTCGGACAGGAACAGCCGATCCTCGCGCGAGGCGCGGGCGGAGACGTTGGCGTGGAAACTGTGATTGACGAGCAAGCGCGGCAGGGTCTCGTGGTTCAGCTCGATATGCCAGGTGCCATCCTTGGCGGGTTGCAGCAGCACGTCCGGAATGAGCGGACGGATGGGCCCCGCCTCGTGCCCCGCGCCGGGCTTCGGGTCCAGCCGGCGGATTTCGGCCAGCATCTCCGCCAGATCCTCGGCATCGACGCCGCAGAGGGCGGAAAGCCGTCGCATCTCGCGCCTCGCCAGCAGATCCAGATGCTCGAGCAGCGTCGCCATCGCAGGATCGAGCCGGTTCCGCTCGGCGAGCTGGGCGGCGAGGCACTCCTTGAGGTCGCGGGCGAAAAGCCCCACCGGTTCGAAGCGCATCATCCGCCCGCGCACGCGCTCTACCTGCTCCAGCGAGAGGCCGAGGGCGGCTGCGATATCGGCCGGTGCCGCCGTGATCCGCCCCGCGCCGTCGAGCAGGGCGATCAGATGGGCGCCGATCAGCCGATCCACCGGGTCTGCGAAGCCGAGGCGCAGCTGCTGGGCGAGATGATCGCGGAGCGAGACCGGGCTTTCGGCAAAATCCTCGACCCCCCAGCCATCATCCTCCGGCCGCGCGCCACCGCCGCCGCCCAGGCCGGCACCGAGGGCGCCGGGCTGGTAGCCCGCGCCATCGGCGATGCCGCCCCCGTCATAGGCATTGGAGAAATCGCCATCGAGCGGCGCTTCGGCCGCGGCCGGCAGAGCCTCGGAGGTGACGAGCGCGTGGCTATCGGCCGGCTCGGCGGCGGGCGCGCCGGCGGGCGAGCGCTGATCGAGCGCCGGAGCGTCGAGCGGAGGCAGTTCGGGCCGCTCGTCCCGCTCCAGCAGCGGATTACGGTCGAGCTCTTCCTGGACGAAGCCCGCCAATTCGAGGTTGGAATAATGCAGGAGCTTGATGGCCTGCCGCAGCTGCGGGGTCATCACCAGAGATTGCGACTGGCGCAAGACCAGCCTTGGCCCGATTTTTGCTCCGATCGACATCGGCGGTTAGCTTAGCAGCATCCCGCCGATACAAAAGTGGCTATAAGCTAAATCTGTCGCCCAGATAGACGCGCCGCACGCCCTCATGGCTCACCACCTCGGAGGGCCGGCCTTCCATCAACACCTGGCCATCGTGCAGGATATAGGCGCGGTCGATGATTTCGAGCGTTTCCCGCACGTTATGATCGGTGATCAGCACGCCGATGCCACGATGCTTGAGATGCGAAACGAGATCGCGGATTTCGCCAACGGCGATCGGGTCGATGCCGGCGAGGGGCTCGTCGAGCAGGATATAGCCCGGGCGGCTGGCGAGTGCGCGGGCGATTTCCACCCGTCGCCGCTCGCCGCCCGAAAGCGCCAGCGCCGGGGTACGGCGGAGGTGGCTGATGCCGAATTCCTTCAGGAGGCCGTCGAGCATGATCTGCTGCCGGTCGGGGTCGGGCTCGCTGATCTCGATCACCGCCATGATATTCTGCTCGACATTGAGGCCGCGAAAGACGCTCGCCTCCTGCGGCAGATAGCCGATGCCGAGCCGCGCCCGCCGATACATCGGCAAGGCGGTGATGGGATTGCCGTCGAGCGTGATCTCGCCGCTATCGGGCCGCACCAGCCCCATAATCATATAGAAGGTGGTCGTCTTGCCGGCGCCGTTGGGGCCGAGCAGGCCCACCGCCTCGCCGCGCTTGACGGTGATGGAAACATCCCGCACCACCGGCCGCTGCTTGAAGGTCTTGCCCAGGCCGCGCGCCGTCAGCCCCCCCGCCGGGCCGGAAGCCGGGCCGCCAGCCCGCCGCGCCATCTCGGCGACCTCCGGCATCTCGTTCACCACGCCCATCCCGGTCTCCTATTTCACCGCCGCCCGTGGCGCGGCGGCAGCAGGCATCGGGCTTCCCGGCAGAGAGGCGCCGGGCACGCTCGCCTGATTGGGAATGATGAGGCCCTTGACCTGCGTATCCCCGCGGGACAGCAAGCGCGAGACGCCGGTTTTCATATTGACCAGCGCCTCATCCCCCACGAGCACGTTCTGCCCTCGGGTGATCCGCACGGCGCCGGCGATGCGGGCAATCCGCAGTGTCGGGTCATAGACCGCGCGCTGCCCTTCGACGATATCGGTTGCCGTCATGATCACGACATGGCCGATGGCATCGACGCGCTTGAGCTTGCCGGAAGGATCGTCCGCATCGCTCGCGGGGCTGGCGCCGGCCGCCGCCGCCGGCCGCAGGGGCGTGCGGTTGGCAGCCATCTGTGCCGAGGCCTCGCCGGCCGCCGCCGCACCGGGTGCCGTGCCGCTATCGGTATAGGCGACGAGCACATCGGCCGCGATCCGCCGGCCGGTATCCGTCACCAGTACGGCATTGCCGCGGGCCACCGCCATATGTTGATTGGACCAATATTCGAGCGAATCCCGCGCCGTCAGCACATAGGTCGGCGTCGTCAGCTTGAGGGCGTGGCCGGTGAGTACCAGCACCGCCTGATCCATGTCATAGGCCGCGTGATCGCCGACCGCCTGGTCGGTCGGGGTAGAGATATGTACATCGCCCCGCGCCTCCAGGAGATAGATTTCGTTATCGCCCTCAAGCGCGCCGGACTGGTCCGCCCCGCCCGTCTTGACCGAAGCGGCAGTCGCGCTCGGCGCGGTGGCGGCCGCCTGGGCAGGCGCCGCAGCACCCGCCGCCGCCTTCTTCTTACGGTAATGCGCGATCAGCTCATTGCCGGTGACGGTGACATTGCCGCGCACCGCCTTGGCATCGCCGGTCGCGATCACTTCCTGGCTCTGCTGGCGCCATTCGATACCGCCCTGAGCGGTCACGGTGATCGGGCCGCCATGGCTGAGATTGATCGCCTGGGCGAAGGCCGGCGGCGCCGCGACCACGCCGCAGCCTGCCATCAGCGCGGTGAGGAGGGCGAGGCGCGGCGCAAGCCTCGATCCCCCCCGCCGCCGCGCGGCTGCGGGCAGGGGAACGGCGGATGGGTGCTGGGGGCCTGCAGGTATCGGAAGCTCGGTCATGGACTCCCGTCTAGCACAAGCTTCGCCGGGCCCGTGAAGTGCAGCCGCTGGCCCTTATCCGTCATCACGAAACCCTCAGCATCGAGCGTGCCGAAAGGCCCATCGGCATTGACCCGCTGATGGCCGATGGCATCGGAGGTCTTGAGGTTGACCGCGGCCTCGGAGGTGCGGACGGTGGTACCGTCATCTCGATAGAGAACGACGTGGTTTGCAAGATCCAGGGTCTGCGCCTTGGCGTGATACTGCCCGTCGAGCGACTGAACCATGATCCAGGTGCCGCTTTTGAGCGTGATGTCTCCGGCCGGCTTGGTCAGCAGCACGGTATCGGCATCGGTCTGCACCGCCTTCGCGGCGGTCATCGTGAAGGGGCGGCCGGCATCGTCCAGCCCCTGGTAATGCGCCTTGAGCATGCTCCCCTGATCGGTGCCGGTGGCGCCGGAGGAGAGATGATAGGAGACGCGGGCAGGATTATGCTGGCTGATCAATTCCGGCCACAGCATCACCGCGCTCAGCAGCAGCAGCGCGACGAGCGGCAGGATGCGCTTCATCCAGCTCACCAGCCGCTGGCGGCGGCGAAGCGCGCCCATCGACGGCAGCCTGCGGCCGCGCCAGAAGCGGCGGCCGATATCGTGGTGCTCCTCGGGCTGGGCTTGGCGCAGCAGCTCGAGGCGGTCCGGAACGGCGCTCATTCGACCCCTCTGTGCGGATGAGACAAGTCACAGTCATGACAGCAAGCGAGGCTCGCCGATCGGTCGGCGGGCGTAGGTCCGAAGGCTTGCCCTGGCAGGCTCAAACCATACCGCCTCACCGGGCGGTTCTCATCACATTTTTTGGCAACGTGTTTCACAGTAGCGGCTTATAGCGGAGGAAAGAAGGCGGTCACATGGCAAATTCGTAACGCGACGAAGGCGGCGGGCGCCCGCTTCCCGCGAAAACCACCGCTCTCCCAGAGGCTTAGCCCGTTTCTTCAGCAAGCCTCAGCGCGTGATTGCTGCAATGCGCCATGGGGAAGGCAGGCAGCGCCGCAGGCCCTGGCCGCCGGGCCGCCGCTGATCCAGACTGGCCTGCCAGTCGTCTTCTCAGACCGGCGCCGGAGACCGACCGAGCCTTGAGCCCCATGCCGACGCCCGACCAGACCGAGACCAGCCGCGGGCGTATCCGCACCATTTCCCTTATCATCGCGACCTCCTTGTTCATGGAGCAGCTGGACGCGACGGTGCTCGCTACCGCCCTGCCGAGCATGGCGCGCAGCTTCGGTGTCCGCCCTCTTCACATGAGCATCGCGCTGACCTCCTACCTGCTCAGCCTCGCTGTCTTCATCCCGGCAAGCGGCGTCATCGCTGACCGGTTCGGCACCAAGCGCGTCTTCAATACGGCGATCGGCCTCTTCACCCTGGGCTCCATCCTGTGTTCGCAATCGGCGAGCCTGCCGCTGCTGGTCGCAGCCCGGCTGCTGCAAGGCATGGGCGGGGCGATGATGGTACCGGTGGGGCGGATCATCCTGTTGCGGAGCGTGCCGAAGAGCGAGCTTGTCTCGGCCATGGCCTGGTTTCTGGTGCCGGCGCTGGTGGGGCCGGTGCTCGGCCCGCCGCTCGGCGGTTTCATCACCACCTATCTCTCCTGGCGGTGGATCTTTTTCATCAATATCCCGATCGGTATCGTGGGCGCGACCCTCGCGACGCTGCTCATCCCGGATATCCGGGGCGACCGGCAGACCCATTTCGATTGGCCGGGCTTCGTGCTGAGCGGCCTCGCCCTCGCCTGCCTCACCTTCGGCTTCACCCTGGCGAGCCGCGGATCGCAAGGCCGGGATGCCACCCTGCTGCTCCTGCTCGGCTTCCTGGCGAGCGGCCTCTATATCCTCTACGCGCGGCGGCGCCCCAATGCGATCCTCGATCTGCGCCTCATGCAGGTGCAGACCTTTCGCGTCTCGACCCTCGCGGGCTCGCTCTCGCGTATCACCTGGGGGGCGGTGCCCTTCCTGCTGCCGATGATGATGCAGCTCGGCTTCGGCATGTCGGCGGCGGCTTCGGGCGGCATTACCTTCATGAGCGCGGCGGGCGCGATGCTGATGAAGGCCTTCGCCGCCCCCATCCTGCGACGCTTCGGCTTCCGCCGCGTGCTCATCTGGAACCAGCTACTGGCGACCGCCTGCATCGCCGCCTGCGCCGCAATCAGCCATGCCTGGCCGCTGCCCGCGCTCTTCGCCGTGCTGCTCGCCGGCGGTTTTTTCCAGTCGCTGCAATTCACCGCCTACAATACCATCGCCTATGCCGATCTGCGGGCGGACCGGATGAGCGCGGCGACCAGCTTCTACACGGTGTTCCAGCAGGTCATGCTATCCATGGGGATCTGCGTCGCCGCAGGCGCCCTCGCCCTCTCTGCCCATGCCTTCGGCCGCCCGGCCCCGGCGCTGCCGGATTTTCGCATCGCCTTCGTGGTGGTGAGCCTGGCCTCGCTCCTTTGCGGACCGCTCTGCGCCAGACTGCCCGCGACCGCTGGGGCAGAGCTCAGCGGGCATGGCAGCCCCCGAAGTAAAGATTGACGGGGTATATTTTCCGATAAATGCTCCCTCCCTCAGCAAGTGCGCCCTTGCCACAGCAAGAACAACCAAGAGGCGCGAGGGAGAATGAGATGCCAGCGGAGACCACTCTGGACCCGCACGGGGTCGGCAATCAGCGATGGGCGCGGCTCATCCCGGTTGCGATGATTGTCTATATCGTATCGTTCATGGACCGCACCAACATCGCCTATGCCTTCGCCGGCATCGGCCATGATTTCCATGTCACCAAGGCGCAGCAGGGACTGGCGGCGGGTATCTTCTTCATCGGCTACGTACTGCTGCAAATCCCCGGCGGCTGGCTCGCCGAACATTGGTCGGCCCGCAAATTCGTCGCCATCATGATCGTCTTCTGGGGGCTGATGGCGCTCGCCTGCGGGCTCGTCCACAACTTCACCCAGCTCATCATCGTGCGCTTCTTCCTGGGCGTCGCCGAAGGCGGCATCTGGCCGGCGATCCTCGTGCTCATCAGCCATTGGTTTCCGGTGCAGGAACGTGCCCGCGCCTATGGCTTCTGGATGGCGAACCTCGCCATTTCCTCGATCATCACCCAGCCGCTTTCGGGCTGGATCGTTTCCGTCTCCGATTGGCGGACGCTGTTTCTCGTGGAAGGGGCGCTGCCCTTCATCATCGCCCTGCCGCTCTGGCTCGCCTTCATCCGCGACCGGCCGAGCGAGGCGCCCTGGTGCTCCCCGGCCGAACGGGACTTCATCGAACGGTCGATCGCGCTCGACCGCGCGCATGAGCCGAAGCACGGTTCCTTCTGGGACATGTTCTCGAACGCGACAATCTGGAAGCTGGTGGGCGTCTATTTCCTCATCCAGATCGGCTTCTACGGCCTCAATATGTGGCTGCCGACCCTGCTCAAGACCCTGACCAAGCAGGGCTTCGGCACCGTCGGGCTGATCGCGGCGCTGCCTTATCTTACGGCGATCGTCTGCCTCTACGGCAATGGCTGGCTCGCGGACCGCAACCGCCGCTACCCTTTCCATGTGTTTCTGGCGACGGCGATTGCCTCGGTCGCCCTCGTCCTCTCGGTCTTCGTCTCTTCCGCGAGCATCACCCTCTCCGTCGCCTTCATCTGCCTCGCGATCGGCGGCGCGCTCGCCTATGACGGGCCTTTCTGGGCCGCGGCCTCGCGCGTGCTGCCGGTGGCGCTGGCCGGTGGCGCCATGGGCCTCATCAACGCGCTCGGCAATCTCGGCGGCTATGTCGGGCCTTATCTCGGCGGCTATCTCCAGGACCGGACGGGAAGCTTCGTGGCGACCGCGATGCTCTTCGCCGGCGCCCTCCTGCTCGCGGGCCTGCTCGCCCTCTCGATCGGGCGAACGCGACAAGCGGCCTGAAGAGACTAAAGGGCCCGGCCGGTTGCCACCGCCGGGCCCTCATCCGCCCGCCCGCCATAAGCGGCTGGCAAATGGCGCCCGGCTAGGGGCCCCCGGCTAGGGGCGCCCGGGCAGAGGCCTCCATCCCGCTTCCCAAGGCCGGTCGATACGCGCGAAGCATGACATTTGTGCGCGGCGCCGCCTAGACGATAAGCGCATATGCGCCTATTGACGACCTTGGCCGCGCAAACGCCACGCGCTCCTGGCCAAGGCTCGTCATCAACACCTCTCTTGCGATCGATGGCCTCTGCCGAGGCGGTCGCTCCACCACGCGCAAGGCTTGGCGCTTCAGGCTGCGAGCCTCCGTGCCGCGCTTCGGGATTAATCGTCTGCGCCAGCCGTCGCCGGTTTCGTGATGAGCGACCGATGGCCGCGACGTAGCGAGCGCGGCAGCAACAGGGTGGGCTCAAGGAAGACTCTTGAAACTTTCACGACCTGGGCAAACTCTGCGAGATATGCTTATATGCGCATAATTGTGGACCATGGCGCGGGTCGCAAACCTTGCCGACGCCGCGGCCGCCGATGACGGACAGCACAATGAACATCCCGAAGAGCGATACCACCTCTCCAGCCGAAGAGGCGGCGCCCCGCCTGCATGGCGACCGGCCAAGCAAACCCCGCCGCTTCCTCAGCGGGCCGCGCGCCGCGATCCTGCTCGTCGCCGGCCTCGTCCTCGCCGGCGGCTGGTTGATGACCCGTCATAGCAATGCGAGCCCGGCTTCCGCGCCCGCCATGCCGCTGCCGACGGTGACCGTCAGCACACCGCTGCAGCATGATGTCGGCCGATGGGAAGGCTTCCTCGGCCAGTTCTCCGCCGTCAACCGCGTCGATCTCCGGGCGCAGGTCGGTGGCACGCTTAAGGAAATCAATTTCAAGGATGGCACGATCGTCCATAAGGGGGATCTGCTCTTCCTGATCGACCCGCGGCCCTATGCCATCAAGGTGGCCGAGCAGGAGGCCGAGATCGAGAGCGACAAGGCAAAACTCGCCTTCTCCGGCAGCGAACTCTGGCGGGCGCAGCAGCTCAAGCGGACCGATTTCGGCACGGCCGAAAGCGTCGATCAGCGCGACGCGGACCAGCACGCGGCAGCCGCCGCCCTGGCGCAGGCCGAGGCGGCGCTCGCCGATGCCGAACTCGACATCGACTATGCCCATGTCACGGCGCCCTTTACCGGGCGCATCGGCGCCCATCAGGTCTCTGTCGGCAGCCTCGTTACCGGCAGCCGCGGCGGCACCGGCGGATCGACCTTGCTCGCGACGCTCGTTTCAGTCGATCCAATCTACCTCACCTTCCATATGAGCGAGGCCGATTATCTCGCCTTTGCCAATGCCCGCGCCCATGCGACCGGGGCCGATGCGAGCCGCGTGGATTTCAGCCTCGGCGATGAGCAGGGCTTCGACCATCACGGAACGCTGGATTTCATCGACAACGCGATCGATTCCTCGAGCGGCACGATCCTGGCACGCGCCACCGTGCCCAATCCGGATATGCGCCTCGTCCCGGGCGAATTCGCCCGCGTGCGCCTCGCCATCGCGCCACCCGCCCCTGCCCTGCTGCTGCCCGATGCGGCGATCATCCCCGACCAGTCGCAAAGCCTTGTCATGACGGTCGCGCCCAATGGAACGGTCGTGCCGAAGATCGTCTCGGTGGGTGAGCTGCACGGTGGGCTGCGCGTCATCCGCTCAGGGCTTGCGCCCACTGATCGCGTCATCATCGACGGGCTGATGCATGCGATGCCGGGCACCAAGGTTTCGGCACAAGCCGGCTCGATCCAATACGACGCCACGGCGGACGCGCAAGACTGACCGCCGCGCGCACTCAGGATTCCAGGACCAGCACCATGCGCCTCATGCACGTCTTCATCGACAGGCCGATCCTCGCGACCGTCCTCAGCGTCTTTCTCACGCTGATCGGCCTCGGGGCGCTCGCCATCCTGCCCATCGCGCAATATCCGGAGATCGTGCCGCCGACGGTGCAGATCACCACCTCCTATCCCGGCGCCTCCGCCGAGACGGTCGCCAATACCGTCGCGACCCCGATCGAGCAGGAAGTCAACGGCGTCGAGAACATGCTCTACATGAGCAGCCAATCGACCGGCGACGGCAAGCTGACGATCACCGTCACCTTCCGCATCGGCACGGATCTCAACGTCGCCCAGATGCTCACGCAAAACCGGGTGCAGGATGCGCTGCCGCGCCTGCCCGAGGATGTGCAGCGGCTGGGCGTACAGGTGCGGAAATCGACGCCGGATATTCTCCTCGCGGTCCATCTCATCTCGCCCGACCAGTCGCGCAGCGAACTCTACCTCTCCAACTTCGCGACGCTGCATGTGAAGGATGCGCTCGCTCGCCTGCCGGGCGTCGGTGACGTGCAGCTGTTCGGCGGGCGCGACTATGCCATGCGCATCTGGCTAGACCCCGACAAGATCGCCGCCCGCCACCTCGATGCGAGCGAGGTGCTGGATGCGATCCGCGCGCAGAACGTGCAGGTTTCGGCCGGCATCCTCAACCAGCCACCGATCGCGACGCATGGCGCCTTCCAGCTCAATGTGCAGACGCTCGGCCGCCTCTCGACGCCGGCGCAGTTCGGCGACATCCTCATCAAATCGGATGGCGAGGGCCGCGTGACGCGGCTGCGCGATATCGGGCGCGTCGAGATCGGCGCAGCGGATTACGGCTCCGCCGCCTATATGGACAAGCTCGACGGCCTACCGCTCCTCATCTTCTCGCAGCCGGGCGCGAATTCCCTGCAGGTCGCGCACGAGGTGCTGGCGACGATGCAGAGCCTCACCAAGAGCTTTCCCCCAGGCGTCGCCTATCGGGTGATCTACAACCCCACCATCTTCGTCGCCAAATCGGTGGACGAGGTGATCAAGACGATCTTCATCGCCATTCTGCTGGTTGTTTGCGTCGTCATCTTGTTCCTGCAGACCTGGCGCGCCTCGCTCATCCCGGTCATCGCTATTCCGGTCTCGCTCGTCGGCACCTTCGTGATCCTCGCCGCGGTCGGGATATCGCTCAACAACCTCTCGCTCTTCGGCCTGGTCCTCGCCGTTGGCATCGTGGTCGATGACGCAATTGTCGTTGTCGAGAACGTCGAACGCAACCTGCGGCTCGGCATGACGCCGCGCGAGGCCGCGCATCGGACGATGGACGAGGTCGGCGGCGCGCTGATCGCGATCGCCATCGCGCTCTGCGCGGTCTTCGTGCCCTCGGCCTTCATCTCCGGCATTTCCGGCCAGTTCTTCCGCCAGTTCGCGGTGACGATCTCGGCCTCCACCGTCATCTCCTGCCTCGTCTCGCTGACGCTGAGCCCGGCCCTCTGCGCCGTACTCTTCAAGCCGCACAGGCTGCATGAGGCTGAACGGCAGACGATCGCGGTACGGCTGGTGCGCGGCGGCTTCGCCCGCTTCAACCGCGGGTTCGAGCGGCTGTCGGACGCTTACGGCCGCCTCACCGCGCGCCTCGTCCGCATGCTGGGGCTGGTGCTCGTCGTCTATCTCGGGCTGATCATGCTGGCTGGCGTCCAATTCTCCCGCGCGCCGACCGGCTTCATTCCGGAACAGGATCAGGGCTATCTCATCACCGTCGTGCAATTGCCCGCGGGCGCGACGCTCGACCGCACTGAGGCCGTCGTCAAACAGGCGACCGACATTATCCTCAAGACCCCTGGGATCGAGCATGCGGCGCCCTTCGCCGGCCTCGACGCGACGACTTTCACGGTCGCCTCGAACGCGGGCACGATCTTTAGCGGCCTGCCCTCGCTCTACAACCACACCCTGCCGGGGGTGACGGCGACGAGCGTGCTTGCCGATCTTCGCCGCCGCCTCTCGGTAATCCAAGGCGCCTTCGTGCTGACCATTCCGCCGCCGCCGGTGCCGGGGCTGGGCAGCGCTGGCGGTTTCAAGATGATGCTGGAGGACCGCGCCGGGCTCGGCCCGGATGCGCTCGCCAAAGCCGCGCAGACGCTGGTGGGGGCGGCCAATGCCGACCCGGATTTCGCCGGCGTCTTCACCCTCTTCAGCACGCGTACGCCATCCATTTACCTCAACATCAATCGCGAAAAGGCGGAGGTGCTGGGGCTGACGCCCACGGATGTGTTCAACACGCTGCAGATCTATCTGGGCTCGCAATATGTGAACGACTTCAATTACCTCGGCCGCACCTATGAGGTGATCGCCCAGGCCGACGGCCGCTTCCGCCGCAGCGCGCATGACATCAGCCGGCTCGAGGTGCGCAACGCCGCCGGGCAGATGGTGCCGATCAGCGCGGTCGCGCATTTCGAGGAGACGACGGGGCCCTACCGGGTGCCGCGCTACAACCTCTTCCCTGCCGCCGAAATCATGGGCACCGCCGCGCCGGGGGTTGCCACCGGCACTGCCCTGGCAAAGATGGAGGTGCTAGCGCATCGGGTGCTGCCACCGGGGATCGGCTTCGAATGGACCGACCTCGCCTTCCAGCAGCAGCAGAAGGGCACGCCGACGCTGCTCGTCTTCGCCGCCGCCGCGCTCTTCGTCTTCCTCGTGCTGGCAGCACTCTACGAAAGCTGGAAGCTGCCGCTCGCCGTCATCCTCATCGTGCCGATGTGCCTGCTCGCCTCGGTCAGCGGTCTGCTGCTCCGCGGCATGCCGATCGACATCCTGGCGCAGATCGGCTTCGTCGTGCTGGTCGGCCTCGCGGCGAAGAACGCCATCCTGATCGTCGAATTCGCGCGCCAGGGCGAGGAAGAGGGAGCGACCGCCGCCAACGCCGCGGTGCATGCCGCGCGGACCCGGCTGAGGCCGATCCTGATGACCTCCTTCGCCTTCATCCTCGGCGTGGCGCCGCTGGTTGTCGCCACGGGCGCGGGCGCGGAACTCCGCCGCTCCCTCGGCACCGCGGTCTTCTTCGGCATGCTCGGGGTGACGGCCTTCGGCCTGCTCTTCACCCCTGCCTTCTATACCATCGTGCGCCGGATCGGACGCCGGCAGAAGGCGCCGCAGCGGGTGACGGCGGAGGTGTAAGAGGCGTTTGCGCCAGGCGGGAGGCGAGGGGTGGCGGCGCTACTCCTCGCCGAAATCCGCTGCCGCCACACGCAGCAGGGCCGCGCGCAGGCGGGCCGATTCCTCCCGCCCGATCGCTTCTTCGAAGACGAGCTGGGCGTGCCGCCAGAGCTGTGCGCCCTTGCCGAGCATCTCCTTGCCGGCCTTGGTCAGCGAAACCTGTCGGCTCCGCCGATCCTGTCCCACCACGACTTTCACGAGGCCGCGGGCTTCGAGCGGGCGGAGGTTGTGGCCGAGGGTCGCGCGATCCATGACGATCGCCTCCGCGAGCGGGATGAGCGAGATGGGGCCGAGCCGATCGATCTCGCTGAGCAGGGAATACTGGGTGGAGCGCAGGTTGAGCGGCGCCAGGGTCCGGTCGAAGAGCTGCGTTACCCGCCGCGTCGCCTGCCGCAGGCAGTAGCAGTCGCCCTGAATCTCCAATCTCGTCATCCTCGCCCAGCCGACAGAGAGTGATGCTCCTGGCGGGCCGCTGATGAGGCGGTGCCAGCAGCGGGCGGGCGGGCGGAGCTTTTTTGCGCTTATCTCCCCCGCTCCCCACCGTTTTATATGCAGTTGGGCGGCGGAGAATCAACGCGAGGCAGCTACCCGCCAAGCGGCGCGCTCTGCGCTGTACGGGGGGTCTCAGGGGGTCTGTTGTATGGGTTTGCGCTGGCTCTTGTGGAGGCGCGCTGTTTTGCCCTGTTGTTGGGCGGTTGAGTTTTATGTGATGGGGTGAGCGTTCTGAGACATAGGTGACAGGTTGTTCCGGACACATGGGTGACACCTTCTTGGCTGGCGAGCCCGCCCAGGAGGTGTCGATGCCGTGGAAAGAGTGTTCGGTTATGGACGAGCGCCTGCGTTTGATTGCCCGGCTCCTTGAAGGGGAGAGCATGAGCGATCTTTACCGGGAAGCCGGCATCTCGCGCAAAACGGGTTACAAGATCCTCGGCCGCTACAAGGAAGAGGGTGTCACGGCGCTCTCGGACGGCAGTGTCAGGAATTCCGTGTATGGGCGGCGGTTGAACATCAGGCCGCCATGGCCCTTACGAAGCGATCGCCGAAGATGAC